>JBDTKF010000117.1:0-52597 GCA_039935455.1 Ginsengibacter sp. | reverse complement strand
GTTGCGTTTAATGTACAGGCGCTTGGCGCTTCCGTGGCGCTGCTCACGATCTTAGGCGATGATGAGGATGGAATTCAACTCAAACATCTGTTACAGGAAAAGAATATTGATACACGTTTTATTTTAGAAAGTAAAAAAAGGATTACTACAAATAAGATAAGAATTATCAGCCGAAATCAGCACATGATGCGACTTGATGCAGAAATCCTTTATGACCTGGATACGATAGATGAAGAGAAATTGCAAAATCAAATCGAAAAATTTATCACTATAGAAAAACCAGATGTTGTAATTTTTGAAGATTACAATAAAGGGATTCTTACGAAAAATATAATCACTAATACAATTAGTTTTTGTAAAAAAAATGAGGTCCCCACTGCTGTTGATCCAAAAAGGAAAAACTTTTTTTGTTACCGGGAAGCTACCCTGTTCAAACCAAATTTGAATGAAGCTATGACAGGCTTGAACATATTGCCTGAAGAAATTTCGCCAGAGTTGCTTTCTGAAATTCATTTACAGCTAAAAGAAAAGTTGAATCATAATATTTCATTGATCACTTTATCGGAAAAAGGAATCTTTTTTCAGGAAGGAAATGATAAAAAGATCTTATCCTCTTACAAAAGAAATATTGCTGATGTCAGTGGAGCGGGTGATACAGTGATAGCTGTTGCTTCATTGATTTATGCTGCTACAAAGAATATTGACCTCTCAGCAAAAATTGCCAATATTGCTGGTGGAATTGTTTGTGAAGAAGTTGGAACAGTTGCAATCAGTAAAGAAAGATTAATGGAAGAATGTAAAAAATTAATCTCTGATACCTAAGTTGCAATTCGACATTTGAGGACACTAATCTATATTCAGATTATTTTTGATTTCGAATAGTGTTTTAATGATAAAATATTTCAGTAATTATTTCAATCAATGCAAAAAATTTCAATAGCCATTCATGGAGGAGCCGGCACGATCTTAAAACAAGATATGTCGCCGGAGATTGAAGCGGCTTACAGACTTGGGCTTTCGGACGCTTTGGAAGCTGGGTATGCTGTTTTAAAAATTGGAGGAAAAGCATTCAATGCGGTAAAAGCCGCCATCGTTACTTTAGAAGATAACCCGCTCTTCAATGCGGGCAAAGGAGCCGTTTTTACAAAGAAAGGCGTAAATGAAATGGATGCTGCAATCATGGATGGCAGTACTCTTGAAGCTGGAGCGATAGCTGGGGTGCGCAATGTGAGAAATCCGGTAGAACTGGCTGAAGAAGTTATGCTTTACAGTGGGCATGTTTTTCTAAGTGGAAAGGGGGCGAATGATTTTGCTATAAAACAAGGCATAAAGTTGGAACCGGATGAATATTTTTACTCACAGTATAGATATGACCAATGGCGCGAAATAAGAGATAGTGACTTCTATCAACTCGATCAAAAGAATGATAAGTTAGTCGGTTTGTTGAAAGATAAAAAATTTGGGACGGTTGGTGCCGTTGCTTGTGATGGAGATGGTAACATTGCTGCTGCTACTTCTACCGGTGGCATGACCAATAAACAATTTGGAAGAATTGGGGATAGTCCGATAATTGGAATTGGTACTTATGCCAACAATAAAACCTGCGCCATTTCATGCACAGGACATGGAGAAATTTTTATAAAAGCAGTTGCTGCTTATGACGTGAGCTGCTTGATGGAATATAAAAATTATACGCTTCAACAGGCGTGTGAAGAGGTTATTCTAAAAAAACTTGTTGCACTAAATGGAGAAGGAGGAATGATCGGAATGGATGCAAAAGGCAATGCAGCCTTGGTTTTCAACAGTGCAGGCATGTATCGTGGATTGAAGAATAGTGATGGAAAATTGCTCGTTGCTATTTATGGAGATTGAAGATTATAAAATTTTTGAAGATTAATAATCTAATTCAGGGGATTGAATTTTATAACTTTGGTGCTCAAAAAAAGACTTTATAAAGAACTGAGGTATGAAGAAATATGCTTTGATTGCAGCAGGAGGAAATGGTTCAAGAATGAACAACCAGATTCCAAAACAATTTTTATTATTGAAAAATAAACCGATTTTATATTATAGTATTAAAGCATTTTTAGATGCTTTTGATGA
Organism: Ginsengibacter sp.; assembly: GCA_039935455.1. Lineage (GTDB taxonomy): Bacteria > Bacteroidota > Bacteroidia > Chitinophagales > Chitinophagaceae > Ginsengibacter. The sequence continues at coordinate 50,494 of JBDTKF010000117.1, read as the reverse complement.
TGTACAAATTATTTTAGTTTTACCTGAAGAACATATTGGAAAAGGTCAGGAAATAATTGATGGTTATTTTGATGCATCCAGATTCAAAATAACAGCAGGCGGAAGAACAAGATTTCATTCTGTACAAAAGGGACTATCATTGATAAAAGAGGAATCCATCATTTTTGTGCATGATGGTGTGAGATGCTTGTTGACAGCGGATCTTATCAAAAGATGTTATGAAACAGCTTTGGAATCAGGGACGGCCATTCCTGCAATTAGTTGCTCCGACAGTTTGAGAATTCTGATCGATAACGGGAATGAAGTAATTGATAGAGAAAAGATAAAGCTTATACAAACCCCACAAGCCTTTCATAGCAAAATTTTATTGCCCGCTTACAGTATTGATTACAAAGATCAGTTTACGGATGAAGCAAACGTGGTGGATGCTTTTGGATTGAAAGTAAATCTGATTGAAGGTGAGACGGAAAATATCAAAATTACAACGCCACAGGATTTACTTTTAGCCGATATCATCTTAAGTCAGAAACTAACGGATTAAAATCAGTAAACGAATAAATAAACCAGATTTTTAAATTGAATCTCGATGGTGTATTCAATGTATACAAGATCATTTTTTGAGAAAATCTTTCCAGTTTTTTAACCTTCTTATCCAAGGTGCGAGATTATTAATCTTTACAAAAGAATATGGTTGATCGGTTGCTCCAAACTTTAAAAAAAAGGATTTAATTGAAGGAATTTCTGAGCCTTCAAAATCAAAAATTAAATTTTGTCCTGAGAATTCTTTGATAGCATGATACAATAAAAAGTAGTTGGAATACTGTTTACGGCCGGAACGTAAAGTGCACGACATCACGTAATAAATTCTTTTCTTGTCTTTCAAAAACAGAGCTGTTGAAAGTAATTCTCCATCCAAAGAATTTACTTTTCTGATAAAAAGCTGGCCGGCCATTTTTAATTTGTTACAGGCCAGAAACCATTGCTGATATGACTTTGAAGAAATGTTTATTTTGTTTTTGTAGTTTTCTCTGAATATTTGTATGGCTTTTTGTACATCATCAGATGATTGATAAATCAGGGAGAGTTTTTGAATTTTATTTACAAAATCTTTTCTGAATGCTTTTTCAATTTCTTCAAAAGGATGGTCGAGATGAAGAATAAGATTGCATTTTTTTGTTGAAAATTCGTTTGCATAATTCAAATTTATTTCAACAAAAGGAAAGATTTCTAATGCTTTATTAATGAATGATGTGGTTATGTTTTTATCGAAAGAGATGTTTCCGAATATGCCGAGTTGCTGCGTAAAAACCGGTTGGCGCAAATAAGAAATTCCGAATTTTTTATTCCACGTCAAAGGCATCACCGCTTCATATTCATCCATCACCAAAGCATCCCAGTTTTTGCTCATGATGTCGAGAAAAGATGAATGGGCATAAATCAAACTGTTGTGTGCATTTTCTATACAATGGTCCCATTTAATCTTATCAATATTTACATGCTTTAGGTATGTGATTTTCAAAAAACGAAAATTTTATTTTTGCGAAAAAAGTTTCAATCAAAGATCTGGTAAATTCAAAAATTTATTGAGGCGAAAATTTTGTATGTCAATGCTAAACGAAATATTCTGAAAGAACCTTTTGTTTTTCGGGATTGTTGATTTAAAATAATCCGAATAAACTTTACTATAAAAGAGTGGAAAATAAATGTTTACCATTTGTTTGAACAAAGAAATTTGCAAACCGGCATCGTAAAGAAACTTACCGGTTGGAGCATTCTTTTGCCATGCTTTTGCATAAGTACCAGCGTCAAAAAAAACGCTTAATGGAATATCGAAAGGTAGAGACTGCATCGGATTTAGGGCTGTTGGAAAATCTATTTTTAAATTCAATGCAGCAAGCCAATCATCCGTTTTTCCAATTTTATCAGACAGCAAATCTGAACGAACTTTAAACCCACCGTCGCGGATCATTATTTGTTGAGAAGGAGCACTTTGAAACTCGTTTCTTCCAATAAAATAATTGCTGTAAGTATAATCTTCGTAACCATTGGCCCCGGTCAGATTCAAATGATATCGATCTGTTTCAAATTTTTTATAAATGGTTTTATTACCCAGATACATAAATTTTCCTGCAAAAATACGAGCGTTGATACCACCACTTTTTTGATAGTTGAAAAAATATTTTTCTTCAAAAGTAAACCGTAAAAAATTGATTGCCTGCTCTGCAATGATGTGAATAGAATAGGGATAAAGCACCCGGTTATTTTCCACGGCCAATGTAAGTTGATTCAGATATCGGTTCGTTTTTGGATAATTGATCATGTCTGTGTGACGGATTGTATCTCTTGAAAAAAGTAAAGACGATTCCTGTATAAAATACGTTTTCCATTGTACCCATTTTTTCACCAGGCTTGTTGCATCATTATTTCTGAAAATCAGTTTTACCGATGGAACAATTTTGAGAAATCCAAGATAATTTTTTTTACCTGTAGAGTCTGTAAACTCGTCCCTGGAAAACTTCTCTGCGCTCAAGGAAATCTCTGCTTTTCTGATGGTCCCATAACTCAAAAAATTGTATCCCATTCTTGCAATTCCATTTAAAGTTTGGCTACTTGTTGCGTATAGTGGAGCAACAAAAAAGTGAAAATTTGGTTCGGGCAATGTGTAATTATGAATGAATCCTCCGATCATTATTTTGTCATAATAATTGTAACCAGCTGCGGGTGACAGAAAAAGGTATTTGTATTTACCGGTATTTTTGAGTTCAAAAAGAGAAGCCAATTTAAATATTTTCTTTTCTGATTTTTCGAGATTTCCTTTTTTTGATAATAAAGAAAAAATGGTATCCACATTTTTTTTGCTCACAGTTCTAACTACATTTTCAAAATCTTCGGGATAAGGATGTTTAAATTTCCATTGATTATAATATACATGAAGGCAACTATCGAACAAATCTGTTCCAACAAAGTCTTCTAATTTTTTCATCCATAAACCTGTTTTGTAATAAGCAATCACTCCGTAATTCGTTTCCGAAAAATCTTGCGAGGACGTTTCAATTGGCTGATCCTTTTTAGATTTGATTTGCATTCTGTAAATAAGATCGTCGGCCTCCTCAGGGATTTTTTCCTGAAAGAAATCTTTCTTTTCTTTTTTTTGTTTTTTATCCGGGTAGTTAAGCTTTTTATATCGGTTATCGAAATATGTATTCATACCTTCATCCATCCATGGGTGCAACCTTTCATTGTTTGCAATTGCACCGCAAAGCCAGTTGTGTCCTACTTCATGTTCGATTGTCATTTCTAAAGACTTTTCATCGGGCATTGGAGAGATGCTGGTGATAGTTGGGTATTCCATTCCACCGCTGAAGCCAATTTTTGCCTCAACAGTTGTAACAACATTGTAAGGATATTCGCCAAGCCATTTGCTTCTGGTTCTGATTGCATCCTTTATGAATTGAATACTATTTTTCCAGACCTTGAAACCAACGGGTGTAAAAAACGAATAAACATCAATAATTCTTCCCGAACTCAGTCGAAGGGAATCATATTTTATCATAAAGTTTTTATTTGCAAACCATGCAAAGTCATGAACATTATTCTGGATGAAAGTGAGTGATTTTGTTTTTACAGGTAAGTGTTTTGAAGTTTGAGCTGTTAATTGAGGATTTTTATTTTCATTGGCAATCGTTTTTGATTTTACGTTGGGCAGATATTTCTTCTTTGATTTATTCTCTTTTGGATCTTTTACATTTTGGATAATTGAAGCTTGATTATTTCCGATTTGGGGCTGCTCATTATTTTGTGCAATTTTTTTTAACCATTTCACTTCTTCGCCATTCTGCAATTCACCGGTAGCGGCAATTATATAATCTTGTGGTACGGTGATCTGTACATGATAGTTCCCAAATTCACTATAGAATTCTCCCTGATCGAGATAAGGCATCGGATGCCAGCCTTTGCGATCATAAACAGCCGGTTTTGGATACCATTGAGTAATCTGATAGGTATGATCTATATATCCGCCGCGTGAAAAATTATATGGAATTTTTTCATAAAAAGGAGTGGATATTTTTATCGTTTGATTCGGTAAAAGCGGAATGGGCAAAATCAACTTTGCAACATCTATATATTGTGGATGTTCTTGAAGATTAGCTGTAATTCCATTGACTTTAAAATCTAAACGGTTGATGTATCCTCTTTTGAGCTCATCGCTAAAATAGAAGTCAGTTCGTCCGTTTTTCAATAGTTGTTCACTGAAGGCGGTACGGTCGTTTTTATATGCGTTAGGCCAAAGATGGAACCAGATATATTTAAGAGTGTCGGGAGAGTTGTTTGTATAATGAATTGTTTCAAAGCCTTCTAAGGTATTTTCAACATCATTCAGGGTCACCTGGATTGTATAGTTTACCTGCTGTTGAAAATACGGCATTTGGCAATAAGCAGAAAAATGACAACAAAACAGGCAAGCTAAAAAAAGTTTTTTCAAGACTATTATTTCACCAAATATAAAAGATTATGACAAGAGATTCAAAAGCCATGAAAGAGTTGTTTTGTAAATTTTATAAGTGAGATTAAGACGTTTTCTATGGAATCATAAATAAAAAAAAATTTTTTTTAAAAATAAAGTTATATCAAATAAAAGTCTATCTTTATTCTTTGTTAATGGTTTAGTTTGTTTTCCTTTTGGCTGATGTTTCTTTTATTAGGTTTCTTCAGTTCATTGTAGCTACTGATTCATTAATAGTTATTTTAAATTATTTAAACAAAAGTTTTTACAATGAACATTTATGTTGGTAATCTCAGTTGGTCAATGACCGATGACGATTTAAGTAACTTATTCAGTCAATATGGTACTGTTTCAAGTGCAAAGATTCTTAAAGAAAAAAACACAGGCCGTAGTAAAGGTTTCGGTTTTGTTGAAATGGAAGACGAAGAAGCAGCTAAAACTGCAATCGCTACATTAAACGAAAGTGAAGTACAGGGCCGTAAATTAATCGTAAACGAATCACAACCTCGTCCCGAAGGCAGCGGTTATAAGAAAAGTAATGGCGGCGGCGGATACGGTGGCGGCAGAAGCAGCGGCGGTGGATACGGCGGTGGCAGAAGCAGTGGCGGTGGATACGGCGGCGGTAGAAGTAGCGTCGGTGGATACGGCGGCGGCAGAAGCAACAGCGGTGGATACGGCAAAGATTATTAATCTTTCTTAAGAGACCATATATTTACGATCCTTTTCATTAAGTTGAAAAGGATCTTTTTTTATGTTCCACTAGTGTAGAACATTCGGAATGTTTATGAATTTTAATAAAAACTAAGAAATATCCCGAAATGTATCCTTTCATTTGAATTCAAGGAGACAAAGTTTCCAGTAGAATGAAAACAGTAAACGAATAAATAATTAAATTTTCTATTTTCTATTCGTGAAAAGAAGGTTGTTTAAGAGTCAAAGAGCAGGTACGCAACTAATTCCCGCGAGTGTCGTAACAGCCATTCTATTTCATTACTTCTGCCATTGTTTTTCCAATATCGGCAGGACTGGCAACTACGTGAACACCACATTCAGCAAGAATCTTCATTTTGGCAGCAGCAGTATCTTCCGCTCCGCCTACAATGGCACCGGCATGTCCCATTCTTCTTCCCGCAGGTGCAGTTTGTCCGGCTATAAACCCTACAACAGGCTTACGATTATTGTCCCTGATCCATCTTGCAGCTTCAGCTTCCATGCCACCTCCAATTTCACCAATCATCACAATACCATCTGTTTCTGGGTCATTCATGAAAAGTTCAACTGCTTCTTTAGTCGTCGTACCAATAATCGGATCGCCGCCAATTCCGATTGCTGTTGAAATTCCTAAACCGGCTTTAGCTACCTGATCTGCGGCTTCATATGTGAGTGTTCCTGATTTTGAAACGATTCCAATTTTGCCTTTTTTGAAAATGAAGCCTGGCATAATTCCAACTTTACATTCATCGGCGGTAATAATACCCGGACAATTCGGCCCGATCAGTCTTGATTTTGTATCTGATAAATAACTTTTTACTTTCACCATATCCTGAACCGGAATGCCTTCAGTAATACACACAATTAAAGGTATTGCTGCGTCTGCCGCTTCCATTATTGCATCAGCAGCAAAAGCAGGCGGTACAAAAATAATGCTCACGTCAGCGCCTGTTACTTTCACAGCTTCTTCAACCGTATTGAAAACAGGCCGATCAAGGTGTGTGGTACCACCTTTATTTGGTGTAACACCACCAAGCACTTTTGTTCCATATTCTATCATTTGGGTCGCATGAAAAGTGCCCTCAGTTCCGGTGAATCCCTGTACTAAAATTTTAGAATTCTTATTAACTAATATTGACATGAGAGTTTATTTTAAAGTTGCAAATATATGAAAGTATGTTTGAGGTTTCAGATTTGCGAATTCATTAACTTGCGCGAATGGAACAATATCTTCAGCTTTTACAGAAAATAATTGATACTGGCGTTGATAAAAATGACCGTACAGGAACAGGCACACGCAGCTTGTTTGGATATCAAATGCGGTTTAATTTACAAGATGGATTTCCCTTGGTTACGACAAAAAAGCTTCATCTAAAAAGTATTATTTATGAATTACTCTGGTTCCTGAGAGGAGATACCAATATTGAATATTTGCGGGAAAACGGGGTGAAGATTTGGGATGAATGGGCTGATAACAAGGGAAATCTGGGACCTGTTTACGGAAAGCAATGGCGCAGTTGGAGTGGAGCAGATGGCAAAACTGTTGACCAGGTTTCCGGATTGATTCAACAATTGAAAACTAATCCTGACAGTCGCAGATTAATTATTAGCGCATGGAATGTGGCTGATCTTCCTGAGATGAAATTAATGCCTTGCCATTGTCTTTTTCAATTTTACACCTCACCTTCTACCTCTCATCATGGGATTGAGGTGAGAAGAAAACTTTCGTGTCAGTTGTATCAACGTAGCGCGGATGTTTTCCTTGGAGTGCCCTTCAATATTGCATCTTACGCTTTGCTTACGATGATGATTGCGCAGGTTTGTGACATGGAATTGGGAGATTTCGTCCATTCTTTTGGCGATGTTCATTTATATAAAAATCATTTTGAGCAAGCTCAGTTGCAACTTACAAGAAAACCATTTTCACTTCCACAAATGAAAATAAATGCCGAAGTCAAAAATATTTTCGACTTTAAGTACGGGGATTTTGAATTGACGAATTATCAATCGCATGCTTCGATTAAAGCGCCGGTAGCAGTGTGATTCATAGAGATGTGGAACTATTTTAATAAAAGATAACAATCAACCATTCAATTAATAAACTTCTCCCATGCTCTCCCACATCGTAGCCGCATCTGAAAATAATATCATCGGAATTAAAAACGACTTACCCTGGAAATTGCGGAGTGACTTTAAATACTTCAAAAATAAAACGTGGGGAATGCCTGTGATTATGGGCAGAAACACTTTTGATGCCATGAAAAAAGCCCTGCCGGGGAGAACTAATATTGTGGTTACCAGGAGAACAGATTGGCAGCCGGAAAATGTATTGATATCACATGATATTGATGAAGCTATTGAAAAAGCAAAAGAATGTGATACCCGTGAAATATTTATAATTGGCGGCGGAGAAATTTTTAAAGAAACATATAATCGTGTCGATCGAATTTATCTAACCCGCGTTCACACTACAATTGAGGGAGATACTACCTATCCTTCATTGGATAAACTGAGATGGAAATTAATAAAACAAGACTCATACAAGTCGGATGATAAAAACAATTACCCCTACACTTTTGAGGTTTGGGAAAAAGTGAATAATGTTTAATTTAAGCGGATGTATTCTTCATTTCAATTGGTCAAAAAATATTTCAATTATTATTTCAAAGCACAAAATGGCAAAGGGCATGGAGTTCATTCTCCTTTTGTTTTTGATTTTATCATTCATGTATTGAATGATAAAGAGGAATATGGGCCTTATTCAAAAATGGAATCTGTCAGAAAACAACTCCTTAAGAATAACGAAGAAGTTGAAGTTGAAGATTTTGGCGCAGGCTCAGCAATAATCCCTTTCAAAAATCGCATTGTAAAAGAAATTGCAGCTTCCTCTTTGAAAACTAAAAAGTATGCTCAATTGCTTTTCCGAGTTGCCAAATATTATCATCCAAAAACTATTGTTGAATTAGGAACATCTTTTGGGATTAGCACTGGTTACCTGGCTTCTGCAAATCCCGGTTCAAATGTTTATACGTTTGAAGGAGCTCAAAATATTGCAAAAATTGCCAATGAAAATTTCAAAAACCTGGGATTGAAAAACATTGTATTGATTGAAGGGGATTTTGAAAAAACGCTTTCATTGATGGAAGATAAAATTGAAAAGATTGATCTACTTTTTATTGATGGAAACCACCGTAAGAAGCCAACGTTAGACTATTTTAAATTTTTTTTGAAAAAATCGACTGCTGATTCCGTGTTTATTTTTGATGATATTCATTGGAGCCGTGAAATGGAAGAAGCCTGGAAAATAATACAAGAGAATGATGCGGTAACTTTGACCATTGATCTTTTTTTTATTGGTATCGTTTTTTTTAGTAAAGATTTTATAGTGAAACAACATTTTAGCATAAGGTTTTAAATTTTCTATACCTTGAAAAATATTTGCAAACTATGACCATTGGAGTTTTGAATGAACTGTTACCCGAAACAAGAGTCTCCCTTTTACCCGAACATGTCCTGATTTTAAAAAAAATAAATGTTGAGATTTTAATTGAAAAAAGCGCCGGAGCAAAAGCTTTTGCTTCTGATGATAAATATGTGGATGCCGGTGCTATCGTAGTTTCGAGAGAAGCTGTCTTTAAAAGTTCTGATATCATATTGTCCATTCATCTTCCTGGAACTGTTGAAATTGATTCACTAAAATCTAAAATAATTATTGGAATTTATCAACCGTTATACAATAAAGAGCTTGTTAAAAAATTTGTTGAAAACAAGGTTACAGTTTTCAGTATTGACATGCTTCCCCGTACCACGCGTGCGCAAAGCATGGATGTTCTGAGTAGCCAGTCAAATATTGCCGGATACAAAGCAGTATTGCTGGCCGCAAATCTATTCCCAAAATATTTTCCCATGTTCATGACGGCAGCTGGAAGTATTCCACCCGCAAAAGTTTTGATCCTGGGTGCTGGCGTTGCGGGTTTGCAGGCAATAGCCACGGCAAGAAGATTGGGCGCTGTTGTGCAGGTTTTTGACACAAGGCCGGCGGTAAAAGAGGAAGTAATGAGCCTTGGCGCAAAATTTATTGAAGTGGAAGGTGCTGCTGATGCCAGCACAGCGGGCGGTTATGCAGTGGAACAATCGGTAGAATTTTTACAAAGACAAAAAGAGAAAATTGCATATGCGGTAGAGAAATCTGATATTATAATTACTACTGCTCAAATTTTTGGGAAAGAAGCTCCGGTGTTGATAACAGAAGAGATGATCAGTAAAATGAAAAATGGATCTGTGATTGTTGATATTGCGGCGGCGACAGGAGGAAATACCACTCTCACAAAAAACGAAGAAACTGTAAATTTTAATGGAGTAACAATTGTAGGGAATTCAAATTTACCGGCAACCATGCCTTTTGATGCAAGCAAAATGTATGGGAAAAATATTTCTAACTTTTTGAAATTGATTCTTGATAAAGACGGTAATTTAAATTTGAATCTGGAAGATGATTTGGTGAAAGGAACATTAGTTAGTGATGTAGTAGAGTAAATAAAATAACTACTACAATGCGGTTTAAAACGTTTCAATTAAATAATTAGCAATGAAAGAAATTATCCTTTTTTTACAACAGAATATCGAGATGGTTTACATTGTAATCCTCATGATATTTTTAGGAATTGAGATCATCGGAAGAGTGCCAAGTGTACTGCACACACCACTTATGAGCGGTGCTAACGCAATTCACGGCGTGGTAATAATTGGTGCTATCATCGTAATGGGTAAAGCAGAAAGTGGAAATCATTTGGCGTTGATTTTTGGATTTTTAGCAGTGGTTTTAGGAACATTGAATGTCGTTGGAGGTTTCGTTGTAACTGATAGAATGCTGGAAATGTTCAAGAAAAAGAAAACACCAAAGGTCTGATTGAAGTATATATAAATTTGATTGAAAAGAATTATATGGTTATGATATTTAACCAATAAACCATAAACGAATAAACCATAAGAATGGGCATCAGTATTTTGTCAGTTTGTTATTTAATTGCTTCTGTAACTTTTATTATTGGATTGAAAATGTTATCCAATCCAAATACTGCCCGAAGAGGAAATTTGATAGCCGCGGGAGGAATGATCATTGCCATAACAGCAACGATCTTTTTATATAAAGAGGATGGTAAAAGATTGGAGAATTATGGATGGATTTTTTCTGCGATTGCAATTGGAAGTATCATTGGATTTTTGATTGCAAAAAAAGTGAAGATGACTGCAATGCCCGAACTGGTAAGCTTTTTCAATGGAATGGGTGGAGCATGCGCTGCATTAATTTCAATCATTGAATTTGATTATTTATTCAGAGAGAACAAAACTGTGGATGCCCGGTTTTCAGATATAGTTTCCTCAGGCCATTATCTGGCAATTATCGCAGCAACGATCATTGGCAGCGTTTCATTTATAGGCAGCATGATTGCATGGGGCAAATTGAGTGGAAAGTTCAAAGATTTTTCATTCAAAGGTCAGCACCTTTTCAATAACATGATTTTATTTTTAGTTTTAGCAACTGCAGTGTTTACTTACTTTTCGAATACGCAAAGTGTGAATATTCCTTTTTTTATTACCGTTGCATTGGCACTTGTATATGGAGTTTTTTTTGTACTCCCCATCGGCGGCGCAGATATGCCGGTGGTCATTTCTCTTTTAAATTCATTTACGGGAATTGCAGCGGCCAGCGGCGGATTTTTGTATAATAATAAAGCTATGCTTACCGGTGGAATTTTAGTAGGTGCAGCAGGTTCTTTGCTTACAATTCTAATGTGTCATGCTATGAACCGGAGTTTATTCAGCGTGTTGATTGGATCTTTCGGAGGAAATTCTAATGCGGCTTTGGGAACAAAAAGTATTCATGGAAATATAAAAGAAATCTCTTTAAGTGATGCTGCGATGTTGATGGCTTATGCAAAAAAAGTAATGGTCGTGCCTGGATATGGGTTAGCAGTTGCTCAGGCACAGCATACCTGTCATGAGTTAGAAAAAGCATTGGAGGAAAGAGGAGTTGAGGTAAGATATGCAATTCATCCTGTTGCTGGCAGGATGCCGGGTCATATGAATGTTCTGCTTGCCGAAGCGGACGTTAATTATGAAAAACTAATGGAGATGGATGATGCAAATAGCGAATTCAAATCAACTGATGTTGTGTTGGTTTTGGGAGCAAATGATGTTGTAAACCCTGCAGCAAATAATGACCCTTCTTCTCCAATTTATGGAATGCCGATCCTTGAAGTGGAATTAGCGAAAACGGTTATTGTAAATAAAAGAAGTATGAAACCAGGTTATGCCGGCATTGAAAATGAATTGTTTTATCAACCAAAAACCTCGATGCTTTTTGGAGATGCAAAAAAAATTTTACAAGGACTTTTAGCAGAGCTAAAAAATATTTAAAAAGAGACTGGCAAACTTTGCTTGATTGGAGAAATAGATATCCTGTTATTTGTTCGTTTACTACAAAAAGGATTCTCAATCTTTTGGTCTCAATACTCTTTTTATTTTTACTATTAAATATCAATTTACTTCTAAATATCAACCTTTTGTGGGTTATTTAATTTTGAGAGCTTAACTTTACCGCCCTAAAAAAAGTTGACAGGTTTTTTGCCTTTTCATTTTTAAAATTTTCTAAGATACGATGTCATTACATACACGTCAATTTCTCGATTTTGAACAGCCAATAAAAGAATTGTACGAACAAATTGAAGAGAACAAAAAGCTCGCTTCAAAGAATCCGTTGGGAGATTATCAATCTATCATTACTAAGCTTGAACAAAATATTCTTGTTAAAAGAAAAGAAATAACAGAAAACTTAACTCCCTGGCAGAAAGTACAACTCAGTCGTCACCCTGACAGGCCTTATACCTTGGAATATATTCTAAAAATGTTCACAAATTTTTTAGAATTACATGGTGATAGAAATGTCAAAGATGATAAGGCCATGATCGGGGGGTTTGCGCAATTTGATGGCGAAACAATTATGGTGATCGGACAACAAAAAGGGACCAATACCAAGATGCGTCAAATGAGAAATTTTGGAATGGCCAATCCCGAAGGCTATCGAAAAGCCTTGCGTTTGATGAAACTGGCTGAAAAATTTAATAGGCCAATAATTACTTTAATTGATACACCCGGAGCTTTTCCTGGCCTTGAGGCGGAAGAACGCGGTCAGGGCGAAGCCATTGCCAGAAATATTTATGAAATGATCAGGCTGAAGGTGCCTGTTATTTGTGTAATTATTGGTGAAGGTGCTAGTGGTGGCGCTTTGGGGATTGGGGTGGGTGATCAGGTTTTGATGTTGGAGAATTCATGGTATACCGTAATATCTCCGGAAAACTGCAGTTCAATTCTTTGGCGTAGCTGGGCACAAAAAGAAATTGCGGCAGAGCAATTGAAACTTACTTCTGACAATATGTTGAATTTTGGCCTCGTGGATGGAATCATTCGCGAACCACTTGGAGGCGCACATTGGAATTATGATGAAGCGGCTGAGAATGTAAAAGTTTATATTAAACCAATTATTGAAGAATTAAAAAAGATAGACCCCCAACAAAGAATCAATCAGCGTATCGAAAAATTCAATAAAATGGGGTTCTGGGATGAATAATTATTTATAATCTCTGTTTTAAACTACTTTCCATTTATCATTGAATTGCTAATCAGTTTCTTTTGAAGGTTTATTCTTTATTTTTACCAAAAAAACGAAAAACATAGAGCTTAACTTTTTTTATTTACAAAAATGTCTTTAAAGAATAAATTAACCGGGACTGGAGTCGCTTTGGTCACTCCTTTCAAAAAGAATAGTGATATTGATTTTGATGCGCTGGAAAAAATGATTGATTATGTAATCGACAATGGCGTTGATTACCTGGTTTCTCTTGGTAGTACCGGCGAAACGCCCACTCTTTCCTCAAAAGAACAGGTGGAAATTGTTACGTTTACTTCACGAAAAATAAACAATCGGGTTCCGTTGGTTTTAGGTATTGGTGGAAATAATACAAAAGAAGTAATTGCTCATTTTTCCGATTTCCCATTAGAACAGGCTACTGCAATTTTGAGCTCAAGCCCCAATTATAATAAACCATCACAGGAAGGAATATTTCAACATTATAAAGCATTGAATCACGCTTCTCCAGTGCCAATTATTTTATATAATGTTCCAGGAAGAACTTCAAGCAATATCGCGGCTAGTACGGTACTGCGCCTTGCAAATGAATGTGAAAACATACAGGGAATAAAAGAAGCAAGTGGCAATATGGTTCAATGTATGCATATCTTAAATGACATGCCTGAAGACTTTTTGTTTGTGAGTGGTGATGATCATATTTCACTTCCACTAATCTCCTGCGGAGCAAATGGAGTAATCAGTGTCGCTGCCAATTGTTTTCCGAAAGATTTTTGCAACATGATACGTTTTGCATTGAAAAATGATTTTGAAAATGCCAGAAAGCTTCACTATAAATTATTACCTGGTTATGATCTTTTATTTGTTGAGAATAATCCTGCAGGCGTGAAAGCATTTTTAGCAGAATTGAAATTAATTGAAAATGAATTGCGTCTACCGCTGGTTCCTTTAAGCGCTCCTTTTTATCAAAAAGTGAAAGAGTTTCTCACAACAATTTCTTGAGAAAATGAAGAGGAAAATAGGAAAAACCTTTGAATGTCGTTTTACTGATTTTACCGATATCGCTTTTTTGTAATAGCTATCAGAATACATGAAACTACCCAGAAACATCCCGCCAATAATATTGAATTGATCGCTACCTGTTTGTATCCGAGCGTATTCACATCAATAAAAGGGTAAGGATAATAATTGGAAATTCGTCCATGAACCAGACTGTAAAGAATATATAAAAATGGATACAGGAGCCAGGGGAAAGCGTCTTTCCATTCTAATTTTTCCCGGCTTACGTTTAACCACCAGAAAATAAAACATAACAGGGGAATCACTGAATGCAACAATTCATCTACAATAAATTGCAATCCTTCAGGGTTCCATAAAAAACGAAGTATCAGGTTGTAAACTAATCCTACAATTATAATATAAACCGTAACTGCTGTTAAGGTTCTCTTTCCTAAAAAATAAGCAGATTTAATTTTTTTTGCGAGAAGAATAAATGTGAAACACAATGCCACAAGTAGATTGGTAAGAATCGTAAAAAAGCTGAAATATCTGATGATTGTTTCACCGATAGAAACAGTTCTGTTCAAAATTATTAGATAGAATTGAGAAATTAATGCAAACCAACTGGTGATTACTATCAGAATTGGAAGCCATTTATTATTTGATGTTCCCACGATAAGTAAAGATTTTGTCTGAATATTTTGAATTCGGAATGTCAATTTATGATGCAAAATAACAAGTTCCTTCTTCTGCTATTTCGGTGTTTTCAAAAATCTCACAAGCTTCTATTTTGAATTCTTCCAACGTGTCATACATGGAAGAAAAGTGTCCCAATAAAAGCTTTTTGACCTGGGCTTTTTTAGCAATTGTTGCTGCTTGTTTGGAAGTAGAATGAAAGCGGTCAGCTGCCTTTTTATCCAGATTGGCCAGATAAGTGCTCTCGTGATATACAAGATCAATACCTTTAATTTTTTCCACTATCGGTTCGAAAAATGTAGTATCAGCGCAGTAAGCATAAGACTTTGGCGGCTCAGCCATTGTAGTGAGAATTTCGTTTTTTATAAGCTCTTTTTTTTCATTGACATAATCTTCACCCTGATGCAAATTTTCATAAAATGACTTTGGCACCATATATTTTCTTACAAGCTCGATATTCAATTTCCGTGGATTTTTCTTTTCTCTGAAAATAAATCCCCAGCATTCTATCCGGTGATTTACTCTAAAACATTCAACAGAAAATTTTTTGTCTTCAAAAAGTATTTCTTCTTTTTCAATAGGATGAAAATAAAGTTGAAAAGGCAGTTCAGACCCTGTTACTTCCAACTGCAATTCGATAATTGATTTTAATTTTTCGGGCGCATAAACATGAAGATCATTGAGGCGGTTATTTAATGCGTAACTATTTATTAAACCAATCAGGCCGTAATAATGATCTCCATGCAGATGAGAAATAAAGATTTGGCTGATCCGGCTTTTCTTTATTTTGTATGTATTCATTTGCATTTGTGTACCTTCTCCACAATCAATCAGAATAAGATGTTCAGCTGTTTGCAAAATTTGTGCACTCGGATGCCGGTTATGAGAGGGTACGGCAGAATTATTTCCTAAAATGGTTACAGCAATCACTTATATTTTTCTGTTGGAGTTTTGATTACACAAATATTATATTTTTATTTCAGGACTCAAGTAATTCCCGCTCAATTTCTTCCATTTGCACGATATCCCATGCTTCGCTTTCAGTTGGTGTGATATTCATTGTTTCCAACAAATCCATTTTATCCAGAAAATCAGTGACCGCTGGTTTCAAATTGCAAAAGACCATTGAATGATTGTCTTCATAAAATTTTTGTTGAATAGAAAGAAGCGCTCTTGCCGGCATTAATTCTATTTCGTTTACTTCTTCAAAATTTACGATAATATTTTTTATAGTGTCTGATAAAAAATTGAGAAGCAATTCCTGAATACCTTCTGTCATATTAGCAGGCAATTTCAGCTCTTTTACCGTTATGACGTGCATTT
Source organism: Ginsengibacter sp. (assembly GCA_039935455.1). Taxonomy (GTDB): domain Bacteria; phylum Bacteroidota; class Bacteroidia; order Chitinophagales; family Chitinophagaceae; genus Ginsengibacter. The sequence goes on along the minus strand of JBDTKF010000117.1, from coordinate 34,613 downwards.
TTTCTTTGGTATCAATTTTGACTTTCATATTATCGTTTAATAGAAGTACGAAGGTATTACAAAGAAAAGCTTTGATAAACTAATTTTAAACAGTCGGTTATTATTAAACATTCCAAATAAAACGTAAATGTTTATATGTTTTTTTTAAAATTATTCTTACCTGCTTTTTAACAGTCTGTGCATTTCTTTAAACGTTTAATAATAGAATATATTCATTATCATTGTACAAACATTAATCACTACAGCTCTAATTAAATTGTTTATAAATGGACAACAATTTTTCTACACAAGTAAAAGAAATTATTTCTTACAGTCGCGAAGAAGCTTTGCGGTTGGGAAATGACTTTATCGGAACAGAACATCTCGTTCTTGGACTGATCAGGGATGGCGAGAACACGGCGATGAAAATCTTAAAATCGTTAAATGTAGATCTCTATGAATTACGCAAAGAGATTGAACTTGCCGTAAAAGATAAAACCGGTAAAAATATTGCAAATATTAATTCTCTGCCACTTACCAAACAAGCTGAAAAAGTAATCAGAATCACAGTTCTCGAAGCTAAGACAAATAAAAGCCCATTGGTGGAGAGTGAGCATCTTATGCTTTCAATTTTGAAAAACAAAGAAAATATCGCGACTCAAATTCTAAATCAGTTTGATGTGGATTATGACATGTTCAAAAGCGAGTTGGGATATGTGAAAACTGATCCGAAATCTGATTTTCAGGATGAAGAAAACGAAGAATTTGAAGAAGAGAGAAAATCTTATTCGCAACAACCCCGACCTCCAAAAAGCGCCAGTTCCCAGGCAAAAACAAAAACTCCGGTTTTGGATAATTTCGGAAGAGATATTACCCGACTTGCGGAAATGGGAAGTTTGGACCCCATTGTTGGCAGAGAAACAGAAATAGAACGGGTTTCTCAGATTCTTAGCCGGCGTAAGAAAAATAATCCGATTTTAATCGGTGAGCCGGGCGTGGGCAAAACTGCAATTGTTGAAGGACTTGCGTTAAGAATTATCCAAAGAAAAGTGAGCAGAGTTTTATTTGATAAGAGAGTTGTTTCTCTTGATCTTGCTGCTTTGGTTGCTGGCACAAAATATCGTGGCCAGTTTGAAGAACGAATGAAAGCCATTATGAATGAACTTGAAAAAAATCGGGACGTGATTTTGTTCATTGATGAAATCCATACTATTGTAGGTGCTGGCGGAGCAAGTGGTTCGCTTGATGCGTCTAATATTTTTAAGCCTGCTTTGTCGCGTGGCGAACTTCAGTGCATTGGCGCATCGACTTTGGATGAATACAGGATGTATATTGAAAAAGACGGTGCATTAGATCGCCGTTTTCAGAAAGTGATGGTAGAACAACCAAGCGTAGATGAAACAATTGAAATTCTCAAAAACATCAAAAGCAAATACGAAGAGTATCACAATGTGATTTATGATGACGAAGCGATAGATGCCTGTGTAAAATTGAGTGATCGTTATATGACTGATCGTCTGTTACCAGATAAAGCGATTGATGTATTGGATGAAGTCGGAGCTCGTGTGCATTTGAAGAATATTAATGTTCCTAAAGAAGTTATTGATCTTGAGAAGAAAATTGATGACATAAAACATGAGAAAAATAAGGTAGTTAAAAGTCAGCGTTTTGAAGAAGCTGCTTCTCTTCGTGATACTGAAAAACGGCTGCAGGAGGAACTGGAAAAAGCGAAGTCAGATTGGGAGGAGGAAAGCCGGAATAAAAGGTTCCCGATAAATGAAGAGGCAATTGCAGAGGTAGTAAGCATGATGACAGGAATCCCGGTTAAAAGAATGGTTCAGGAAGAAACTGATAAGCTTCGCAGAATGGGAGAAGATCTGAAAGGTGCTGTGGTTGGGCAAGACGAGGCTATTTCAAAAGTTGTGAAAGCCATTCAAAGAAACAGAGTTGGATTAAAAGATCCCAAAAAACCAATTGGTACATTTATATTTCTTGGTCCGACAGGGGTTGGGAAGACAGAATTAGCTCGCGCTTTGGCGAGATATATGTTTGATAGCGATGATGCACTAGTCAGGATTGATATGAGTGAATACATGGAGAAATTCACCGTTTCCAGGTTAATTGGTGCGCCTCCGGGATACGTTGGTTATGAAGAAGGCGGTCAACTTACGGAGAAGGTTAGACGAAAACCCTATTCTGTAATTCTTTTGGACGAAATTGAAAAAGCTCATCCGGATATTTATAATATTTTGTTGCAAGTTTTGGATGATGGCGTGCTCACTGATGGTCTTGGAAGGAAGATTGATTTCAAAAATACCATGATTATCATGACTTCTAACATCGGCGCCAGGCAGTTGAAAGATTTTGGTGCGGGAGTCGGTTTTACTACTGCTTCAAGAATTCAGAATGCAGAAGAGAACAGCAAAGCCGTTATTGAGAAAGCGTTGAAACGGACATTTAGCCCCGAGTTTTTGAACAGGATCGATGATGTAGTAATCTTCAATTCACTTTCTGAAGAGAATATTTTTTCTATCATTGATATTCTAATGAAGGCCGTTACAAAAAGATTGGATAATCTTGGATTGAAATTAGAATTAACAGAAGAGGCAAAGAAATTTATATCGGAAAAAGGATATGATTCTCAATTTGGAGCACGTCCGTTGCACAGGGCCATTCAGAAATACCTGGAAGATCCATTGGCTGAAGAAATATTAAACATGAACATAAAAAGCGGGGATGTGCTATTAGCTTCACTCGACAAGGAAAATTCGAAGATCATTTTTGAAGTGAAAGGTAATCCGGTTCATAAAAAAAAATCTGAAGTTTAATTTTGGATTTATATGATTTCAAAGTGCCATCGGAAACGGTGGCACTTTTTTTATTCCACAATTTTAAAGGTGTGATATTCTCATGCATTTACTTTTTAATGAGATTAACAGTGTATATTAATTTCATAAATAATTTCATTCTTTATTACCAGTAAACAAACTTTTTTTCGTAATTTTTATTTTATTTAAAATAATTTTGTAGTCATGTTTCCTAAGATCATTATTACAATTGATGGCTTTTCTTCCTGTGGTAAAAGCACACTGGCTAAGCAACTTGCCCGAAAATTAAATTATACCTACATCGACAGTGGGGCCATGTATCGTGCCATTACTTTATATTTTTTGAGAAATAATGTGGATATCTCCAATGAAAAAGAAGTTCGTCTTGCGCTAAAAAATATCTCTCTTGAATTCGTCTTGAATGAACATTCGGGAAATTCGGAAATTTTTCTGAATGGTGAGAATGTGGAATATATTATTCGTGATCTGGTTGTTGCTGAAAAAGTAAGTGAAGTTGCTGCGATAAAAGACGTGCGCACGTTTGCAGTGTCCTCTCAACAAAAAATGGGAATAGATAAAGGTATCGTGATGGATGGTCGCGATATTGGAACCGTCGTGTTTCCGGATGCAGAGGTAAAAATTTTTATGGTGGCAGATGAAACCGTTAGAGTTGAAAGAAGATTTGCTGAGATGTATGATAAAAATCCCAACGTTTCTATTGATGAAATAAAGACAAATATCGCTATGCGTGATTATTTAGATTCTAACCGGAAAATAAGCCCACTGCGCAAAGCGAAGGATGCTATTGAACTTGATAACACCATGCTTACTGAAAAACAACAATTGGATTTTGCTTTGAAATTAGTAAGAAAAATTTGTGAACTAGTTTAAAAGCTTGTAACCTTTTTTTTTGGTTTCAACTCTAATATGCGCTACCAGGATATTGACAGCCATCCGATTTATTTACGAATTATGATCATGATCATGCTGTTTGTACGGGCAGATACTTTTTTTGTAATTAACTTTGCAGCCAAAAGTTAGAATTAGTTTTTCAGATTGAAAATTTTTGCAACCATATTTTTAACGTTTAGTATTTTCGTACAAACATTTAGTACGTTAATCATACAAGCGGATTTTTTTTTAAATCGTTCTTATATCTCCAAAAATTTATGTGTCAACCGTGATAAACCCATGATGCGTTGTGAAGGAAAATGTTATCTTACAAAAAAGCTGAAGGATCAGGAAAAACAAGACCATTCACCGATTACGAAAGTAGAAAAGTTCGATATTCAACCATTCTATATACCACAAGTTTTTTCGTTAAGAAATATAAACACGGCGCCAAAACATTTATATTTTAACAAGGATGAGAAACCCGTTTCATCCTACTCTCAGTTCATATTTCATCCGCCAGTTGTATAATTATTCAATATAATTATTACATGGTAACATCCTCAAAAAGGATGAAATATTATTTCAATTTAATTTTTACGAATGAATAAGCAAGTATGCTTAACTGCTATGCTCGTGATGGCAATCAGTGTGGCTTTTTCTCAGGAAAGAATCCGGGGAAAAATAGTCGATGGCGCTACAAGTCAACCTTTACAGGGAGCAACGGTTACAGATTTACAACATCAGATTACAGAAGTTTCTGATCAATATGGAAACTTTAATTTGCCGGGAGATGCGGACAGCATCAGCGTTTCCTCAGTTGGATATTATACGCTCGGAACTAAAATCCGAAGCTCGAATGACCGGGATAAAAAAACAATTATTTCACTTTTACCTTCTTTTGCGAACCTTGATGAAGTCATCATTTCGGCAAACAGGGAAGTTCAGAAAAGAACCGAAGTTCCCGTTGCGATTGATATTATTTCAAAAACGCAAATAAATGAGACTAAAGCCACCCGGTTAGATATGCTGGTCAACAAAATTCCCGGTGTTTTTATGCTCGACCTCGGAAATGAACAACATAGTATGTCTGTCAGGCAGCCATTGGGTTACAGCAATTTATTCCTCTATCTGGAAGATGGAATCCCAATCAGAACAGTTGGGGATTTCAATCACAATGCGTTGATCGAAATTAACCAGGCTTCATTGCAAAGAATTGAAGTGATCAAAGGGCCGGCTTCTTCTTTGTATGGAAGTGAGGCTGTCGGAGGGGCGCTTAATTTCATTACCCAATCTCCTTCTTCATTTCTGACAGGAAAAGTTCAGGTGGAAGGTGGAACGCGGGGTTATAAACGTACCGATTTCAATTTCAGTAATACTTATAAAAAACTAGGGATTTATGTTGGTGGATATTATGCTGATCAGAACCAATCAATAAGAGAACATAATAATTTCAATAAAACGGCCGTGACAATCAGAGCGGATTATGCTTTCAACAGCAAAACAAAATTGGTTACGGTTGCGGATTATATCAATTACAAAACAGATCAGAAAGGCGGATTAGACAGCGCTCATTTCTATGATGAAAATTACTCCGGATTTTATCGGTTTACTTACCGGAAAGTTGATGCATTCAGGCTTAGAAGTACTCTATCCAAAAAATGGAATGAAGATAACAAAACGAACTTTACACTATTTTTTAGAAATACTTCTATTGGGCAAAATCCTTTTTATTATATCGCGGATATTGCCCCAAATAAAGCAACCGGTCAAATAAACAGAGATGCTTTCAAAAGCTTTGGATCGATTATTCAACATTCGAAGAAAATTAATTCTATCAATACCAACTGGATTACCGGAATTAGTTTGGACTACAGTCCTGCATCATATTTGGCCAGGTTTATAAATATCGATAAAGATCAGAATGGGGCATATTATCAGTATCAATCCACGGATAGTATTCTTACGGATTATAGAGCAGATCTGCTCAACAGTGCCATATATACCCAGCTGGAATACAATCCAATCTCAAAATTGAGAATTGTTTTAGCTGCCCGGTACGACCGGCTTGATTATAATTTTGATAATCATTTACAACCAAGTGCTTATACGGGCGCACCTGATGAAATCAATCATTTCGACCACTTCACACCGAAACTCGGATTTACATATGACTTTGGAAATAACAAAGGAATCTATCTGAATTATAGTGTTGGCTTTGCACCGCCAAATATCACGGAATTATATTCTGGTATGAAAGTTCCGGCATTGAAACCGTCTTCTTACAATAATTATGAAGTGGGTGGCTGGCTCTCATTTGCAGAGAATAAAGGATCTGCAGAAATTTCAATTTATCGTCTTGATGGGAAAAATGAGATCGTTAGCTCGAGACTTACGGATGGAAGTTACATGAATGAGAATGTTGGGGTGACCAGTCATAAAGGAGTTGAATTAAATGTAAAATATGCGCCTGTGAGAGAAATTAATTTTCGAATAGGCGGTACAGTGGCAAAGCATAAATACATCAATTATATTCAACGTGGAAAGAATTTTTCAGGAAACGAAATGTCCCAATCCCCTACTTACATAATGAATGGCGAAGTAATCTATAAACCTGATTACCTGAAAGGCTTCAGGATTAGTTTAGAAAGTCAAAGCCTGGGCGCTTATTTTACAGATCCACAAAACACTGCAAAATATAATGGCTTTACGATATTCAATGTCAGAGCAGGTTATGAATACAAAAACTTCGAAACCTGGGTTAGCTGGATCAATGCTACCAATAAAAATTATGCAGTTACGGTAGAGAAAAGTGCTTACGGCACTTCATACAGGCCCGGACAATTAAGCACTTTGAATATCGGAATTGCTTATCATCTCAATTCAAAATAAAATACGGAATCGTAAAAAAGATTCTGTATTTAAAAATACAATTATGAAAAAAACAATTTTATTATTCATCATTAGCGTGGCCTTTATTTTTCAATCTTGTTTCAATAGTGATCAGGTGGTTCAAATTACTGCATCAGATGCTTTACAATTGGATACTTTAGAGGGATCTTGCCCGTATGTTACAAAGGACAATAATGGAAATTTGGTCTTGTCATGGATCCGGAAAATTGATTCATCTATTTCGGTGTATTGTTATGCAGTTTCGAAAAATGGTGGAAAAAACTTTGGAAAAACAATTGTGATTCCTGGAAGCGAAAATGTCCATCCTCATGGGGAAAACATGCCAAAGATTATATTCAAAAAATCGGGTGAAATTGTTGCGGCCTGGGCTTCAGGGAATTCAGATCCAAGGAATTCTTATGCTGACCTGGTTTATTATGCGCAATCATTCGATAATGGAAACTCATGGAGTGAGGCTGAAAAGCTGGTAAAAGATACAGCAGGTTACGATCAGCGTTACTTCGATCTGGCTTTATTGTCGAATGGTGAAGTGGCAATCACGTGGCTGGATAACAGAAAAAAAACCACTAAAGAAGGCTCTGCATTATATTTTGCTGAAACAGCCGGCCATAACGGTTTTCAGGGAGAGAGGCTAATTAGTGAGCCTTGCTGTCCGTGTTGCAGGACAGATCTTTTTGTTGATAGCAAAAAGAATCTTCACATTCTGTATCGGGCAATAATTAATGATACTATCAGGGATATGGTTCACACGATTTCAACAAATAATGGTAACACCTTTTCTACGCCTGAAAGAATTAGCGATGATAATTGGGCTATTAATGGTTGCCCACACACTGGTCCTGCAATGACGGAAAATAAAGATGGAATTCAATTTACCTGGTTTACAGGTGGAGGTAATGGAGGTATTTATTATTGTTATTCGGATAACGACGGAAAAACTTTTTCACCTCGTGAAATGGTGAGTGGAATAGCATCGAAACATTGTCAAATCACTTCCATTGATAATGATCATATTGCGATTGTATGGAATGAAAGTTTTTCTAAAAAAAACAATTCTTCATCAAGAATTGGAATAGAATTAAGAAACGCAAACGGTACTGATCCGGTTAAAGAATATATTACCTCAGCAGAAGGAACCGCTACTTTCCCGGTCATAAAAAGCATCAGCGAAAACGCGGCTTTCGTTGCTTATACTGATAAAAAAAATAATAAAGATTTCATTAAATATAAAATCGTGCAGTTATAAATTTGATTCTATTATGTTCTAATCTGGAATCAGTAAACGAACAAAAAACGGGAGTTTTTATTTACCATTATGGCATCGGAGCGGTCTGGTCTTTTATTACTTTTATGAATCAATCACGTTACAATCATGATCTTCCGGAATTTGCGCAAACGTTTGATATTTTGATTCAATAGTAAAAAGCCATATTTTTTTGGTTTATAAATTTTAAGCGATTGGTTTTAAATGATATTTATCTATTTTCACTCAAACATTTCATTTTAAAATTTTTACCATGGACCAAAAGCTTACGGACACAAAGCCGAATTATACTCCACAAATCGTAATCATAGGAATTTTGTTTTTCATCTTTGGATTTGTCACCTGGCTGAACAGCACCCTTATTCCTTATCTGCAAATTGCTTGTGAATTAGAAACTTCGCAAGCGGTACTTGTCACGTTTGCATTTTATATTTCTTATGCGGTGATGGCATTCCCTTCATCGTGGGTATTGAAACGTACGGGATTTAAAAATGGAATGATGTGGGGATTGGTATGTATGGCAATTGGTGCATTGGTTTTTATTCCTGCTGCTCAGACAAGGACGTACGGCTTATTTCTTACGGGATTATTTATTATGGGAACCGGGTTGGCCCTTTTACAAACTGCATCTAATCCGTATATAACTATACTTGGGCCAATTGATAGTGCTGCAAAAAGAATGAGTGTAATGGGAATTTGCAATAAAGGCGCAGGCGCTTTGGCTCCATTAATCATGGGTGCTTTTTTACTAAAGGATTCAGACGCATTGGTGGAAAGATTGAAGAGCATGAATGTTGCGCAAAAAGCTACTGAACTAGATACGCTTGCTTCCAGGGTAATTGGACCCTATATCATTATTGCCGTTGTATTGGTGGCACTCGCCGTTTTTATTTATTTTTCCAGCTTACCGGAGGTAAAAGCAGAAGGTGAGGATGAAATTGAAGATACTTCCAAAAATGATAAACAAACAATTTTTAGTTTCCCTTATTTGTGGTTAGGATTTGTGGCTTTGTTTTTATATGTTGGTGTTGAAGTAATGGCTGGTGATATCATTCAGGTTTACGGAAAATCAATTGGAATCAGTTTAGATATTGCTAAGCATTTTACTTCCTATACAATGATTGGAATGCTGATCGGATATTTAATAGGAATTGTTAGTATTCCAAAATACATTTCACAAACAAATGCTTTGAAAGGTTGCGCAATCCTGGGTATTATTTTTACTTTACTTGCAATTTTTACTTCCGGTTACACTTCGATATTATTTATTGCTTTACTGGGCTTGGCGAATTCTTTGGTTTGGCCGGCTCTGTGGCCGTTAACCATTCATGGATTGGGAAGATTCACGAAATCAGGTTCTGCTTTATTGGTTATAGGAATTGCTGGCGGCGGTATTTTACCAAAAATCTGGGCTAGTCTTGGAGAAAGAGTTGGTTTTCAGGATGCCTTCTGGATAATGGTTCCCTGCTATTTATTCATTCTTTATTTCGCAGCATATGGTCATAAAGTCGGTGTAAAATCAAAAGGTAAAATTAGTGTTTGAGAGGTAGTTTGGAGCCCTAACCAACTTTTGCGTATCTGCATCTACCGGTTTCTCTCAATTTAAGGCTAAATTTGCCCGAAAGAAATTGACTTATAATCATGGAACAGGAAACACGGTCAGAAAGCCCCAATATCTTAAACCTATTAAAATGTAAATGCCCAAGATGCAGGCTGGGAGATATGTTTGAATCTAAAAAAGTGTATGCAAAAGGATTTATGAAAATGCACGAAAGATGTGAAGTATGCGGTCAGTATTTTGATTTGGAAGTTGGATTTTATTATGGCTCCAGCTATGTTAGTTATGGGTTAACCGTCGCTCTCAGTGTGGCTACTTTCGTTGCGTGGTGGATTTTGATTGGAATTTCTTATGATGACAACCGTGTTTTTTATTGGCTGGTAATCAACGCAATTTTGATACTTGCCTTACAGCCGCCGTTGATGCGGATAGCCCGAACGGTATGGCTGGCCTTGTTTACAAAATATGATCCGGATTGGAGAATCCATCCTGCCGAAATCCCTGAAAGAACAAATGAAGCTCAGAAAAATAATTGGTAATAAAGCTTGAATTCAACTCAATTGTATTCCGGTTTTGGAGAATGATATTTTGTGTTGCTTATACAGATTTCCTGTTGCCATTTTGAATGTTTTTTTGCTCATTCCAAAAAAGGAATAAATTTCTTCCGGCGAAGATTTATCATGATAGGGAAGATATCCATCATGCTCATTCAACAATCTGATTATTTTATCAGTTTCGTCTTCAACTCTGCTGTAGCCTGGTTTTCCTGCAGCTACATCTATTTTATTTTCCGGTAAAATATTTTTTATAAAACCTTCAAATTGATCGCCGATAGAAATATGCCTGTAAATCTCATTGCTATGAAGGATGCCTTTATGAACATTATTAATAATTACTTCATATCCAATATCTGTATGACGGTAAACAGTTAAATTAACTACTTCTTTTTCTTTGATGGTGAGATTTTCGTTCGTTAAAAACGGTTCTAATTTTTCTGTTGCAGCAAGCCTTCCCGTCTTTTCATCCATTACAATTTTTACTAAATATTCTCCGTTGGGGATCATAAAATTTTTCATTTTTGATTTAGGAACAAATAAATCTTTCATCAATCCCCAATCTAAAAAGGCTCCCTGCGGTGTTACACTTACCACTTTTAGTTTTACGATATCCCCCAAGACACCAAAGGGCTTTTGGGTCGTTGCAATTGGCCTGTCTTCACCATCGTGATACAAAAAAACTTTCAATTCGTCCCCAATTTTAGCATCACGTGGAACAAATCTTTTTGGTAGTAAAATGCCAGCATCACCGTCATCCAAAAAAACACCCATTGATTTTTCTTTGGTTACTTTCATAACATTATATTCGCCGATTCTAACCATTCCTTTTTTTGATAAAGGTACACTGATTTTTATCCCATATTTTTAAGAGATTCTTTGCAAAAGAAATTGAATTAGAATAAGCATTTAAGTTCTTACATACGGTTTTTTTCGTAGAAGCAAATTCCTTTTTTGGCTTAAAACTTCGTTTACTATCTATAATTAATTTATTGACTTCTCTATTCCTTTTTCCTGCTCCAATCCCTATCTTTGCAGCCGTTTAAATTTTGCTATATATGAAGCCTATACACATGGTGGATTTAAAGCAGCAATATCTCAAAATCAAACCTGAGGTGGACGCTGCAATTGCAGGAGTCTTGGATAGTACAGCTTTTATTGGCGGTCCGCAGGTAACAGAATTTTCAAAAAGCCTGGCGGCTTATCTTGAAGTAAAACACGTAATACCCTGTGCAAATGGAACTGATGCTTTACAAATTGCTATGATGGCACTTGGCCTTGAGCCTGGCGATGAGGTGATTACTCCTTCTTTTACGTATGTAGCCACGACAGAAGTGATCGCTTTGCTGAGATTGAAACCTGTTTTTGTTGAAGTAAATCCCAGAACTTTTTGCGTAGATCCCGAGTCAATTAGAAAAGCCATTACCTCAAAAACGAAAGCAATTGTTCCGGTTCATTTATATGGACATGCTGCGCAAATGGAAGAAATTATGACGATCGCCAATGATTATCATTTGTTTGTGATTGAAGATAATGCGCAGGCCATCGGCAGTGATTATTATTTTAAAAATGGTAGTAAACGGAAGACCGGAAGTATTGGAACGGTTGGCTGTACATCATTTTTCCCCAGTAAAAACTTAGGGTGCTACGGCGATGGTGGAGCGATGTGTACAAATGACGATGAGTTGGCAGAAAAATTGAAAATGATTGCTAATCATGGACAGACAAAAAGATATTATCACGATATGGTAGGTTGTAATTCAAGGTTGGATGCTTTGCAGGCTGCAATTTTAAATATCAAATTACCGTTATTGGATAATTACATTGATGCAAGGAGAAAAGCGGCAGATTTTTACGATCAGGCGTTTGCTGGTAATGAAAGGATTATGACGCCTCAAAGGGCTGATTATTGCAAACATGTGTTTCATCAATATACACTCCTCATTGAGAACGGAGAAAATTCAGAAAGTTATCGTGACGGGCTTGTAGCGTTTTTGGCAGAAAATAATATTCCTTCCATGATTTATTATCCAGTGCCTGCTCATAAGCAAAAGATGTTTGCAGCGTTTGGTGGCTCGGATTTCGATTTGGAAAAAACGGATTGGCTTACGCATCGGGTCATTTCTTTACCGATACATACAGAACTTGATGAGGAACAACAAAATTTTATCACCCGGAAAGTATTGGACTACGTAAATAGGTAACAATGAACATTGCAGTTATTGGAACAGGATATGTTGGATTAGTGACTGGAACTTGTTTTTCAGAAACGGGAAACATGGTGACCTGTGTTGATATTGATAAAGGGAAAATCGAAAAATTATCATCAGGAAATATTACCATTTTTGAACCTGGACTTGAAAAGCTTTTTGAGAGAAATACAAAAGAGAATCGCTTAAAATTTACTACTTCGCTCGAAGCAGGAATAAAAAATGCTAAAATAATTTTTCTCGCATTGCCTACCCCGTCCGATGGAAATGGTTTTGCTGATTTAAAATATGTTTTAGATGTAGCCCAAAAAATTGGAGAGTTATTGAAAAATAATTCATACAAGGTTATAGTTGATAAAAGTACTGTCCCTGTTGGAACGGCTGATAAAGTGAGAGAAGTAATTTTGAAAAGTGCTGAAAAGAAAGGAATTGTAAATGCTGAAAAATTATTTGATGTAGTGAGCAACCCTGAGTTTTTAAGAGAAGGAGTTGCTGTGGAAGATTTTATGAAACCGGAAAGGGTGATAATTGGTTCTTCCTCTCCAAAAGCAAAAAAGATACTTGGAGAATTATATGGCCCTTTCGTTAGACAGGGAAATCCGGTTATATATATGGACAAACGCTCCGCGGAGCTTACGAAATATGCAGCTAATTCTTTTTTGGCAACGAAAATTTCTTTCATGAATGAAATTGCACAATTATGTGAAAGACTAGGTGCTGATGTGGATTTGGTTCGGAGAGGAATGGGAAGTGATGGTAGGATTGGAAAAAGATTTTTATTTCCCGGAATTGGTTATGGCGGAAGTTGTTTTCCAAAGGATGTTCAGGCCTTATCAAAATCATCACGAAATGTTGATTATGACTTTAAGATTCTGGAAGCAGTAATGAAAGTAAATGAAAACCAGAAAGTTCATCTTTTACCTAAAATAAAAAAATATTTCAAAAATAATCTGAAAGGAAAGAGGATTGCATTATGGGGATTGGCTTTCAAACCAAACACAGATGATATCCGTGAAGCCCCTGCTTTAAATATTATCGAACGTTTGATTAATGAGGGAGCGTCTGTTGTTGTCTATGACCCCGAAGCAATGCCTAATGTAAAAAGAGAGGTCGGCGACAAAATTTTGTACGCTGAAAACCAGTATGACGCTTTGAAAGATGCGAATGCATTAATAATCGCTACAGAATGGAGTGCATTCAGAACGCCGGATTTCAACAAAATAAAATCTCTTTTAAAAAGCCCGGTTATTTTTGATGGCAGAAACCTTTTTGAATTATATCAGATGGAAGAACATGGCTTCCATTATGAAAGTGTGGGAAGAAGGGTAGTTAGTAACGTATTGACTAAGTAATTGTCTCGGAGATTTAGTTGACTACTTTTGATTCAAAGTTTTTGGGATCTACAGTGAACGAACAAATAAGTCAATTTTTAATTTTTGAACATAGCCGTTTGGATGATTCATATTAAAATAGATGGAATTGTGTTAGGGAAATTGAGGAATAATAGTGAAATAAAAAATGGTAAAAAATAATTCATCTTCTGTTCAACCCAGGGTTCTGATTACAGGTGCCGCAGGTTTTTTGGGCTCGCATCTTTGCGATAGATTTATCAAAGAAGAGATGCAGGTTATTGGAATGGATAATTTGATAACCGGAGATCTTAAAAATATACAGCATCTTTTTAAATTGAAGAATTTTGAATTTTATCATTGTGATGTTTCAAAATTTATCCACGTTCCGGGGAAGCTGGATTATATCTTGCATTTTGCGTCACCTGCGAGCCCGATTGATTATTTGAAAATCCCTATTCAGACTTTGAAAGTTGGTTCACTGGGTACGCACAATTGTTTAGGTTTGGCGCTTACTAAAAAAGCAAGAATCCTGGTGGCTTCTACAAGTGAAGTTTATGGCGATCCGTTGGTTCATCCACAAACAGAAGATTATTGGGGGAATGTGAACCCCATTGGTCCAAGAGGAGTTTATGACGAAGCCAAACGATTCCAGGAAGCCATCACAACTGCTTATCATACTTTTCATGGATTGGATACAAGAATCGTGAGAATCTTTAATACTTATGGTCCAAGAATGAGATTGAATGATGGAAGAGCGTTGCCGGCATTTATTGGCCAGGCTCTTCGTGGAGAGGACCTTACAGTTTTTGGTGATGGCAGCCAGACAAGAAGTTTTTGTTATGTGGATGATTTAATAGAAGGGATTTTTCGTTTGCTAATGAGCGATTATTCGCTTCCCGTAAACATCGGGAATCCCGATCAGATTACTTTGAAAGAATTTGCGGAAGAAGTCATCAAACTTACACAGATTAAACAAAAGATTGTTTATAAACCTTTACCACAAGATGATCCGAAACAAAGGCAGCCGGATATTTCCAAAGCAACAAAACTTTTGAACTGGGAACCAAAAGTAAATCGCGCGGAAGGATTGAAAATTACTTATGATTATTTCAAATCTTTGCCTGAAGAAGACTGGTATAAGTTACCTAAAGAATTTCTGAGTAAATAATAACAGAAATAGAGTTTGTATTATGGATAAGATTGTAAATGAAAGATGAGAAAATGTATGAAATATTGGTATTGGAAATTAGACAGGTAAAAAATTAGATTAATAATAAAAGTTAGGCAGTAGCGGTCACTCATGTTATTGAAAAGATTGCGAAAGCCTCAAAAGAAAAATTATGTATCAGGAATTATTGGATAAAAAAAAGAAACTTGCCGTCATTGGATTAGGCTATGTTGGTTTGCCTATCGCTCTTGAATTTGCGAAAAAGATTTCTGTAATAGGCTTTGATATAAATCCTGCGAGGATAAAATTGATGGAGAACTCAATTGACCCGAGCAACGAATTAGAGTCATCTGCATTTGGAGGTTGTGATATTGAATTTACAGATAGTCTTGATAAACTTCGGGAAGCCAGTTTTTTTATTGTTGCAGTACCAACCCCGGTTGATAAACACAACTTGCCAAATCTTATTCCCGTACAAAAAGCCAGTGAGACCATTGGAAAAGTAATCAAGAAAGGCGATTATGTTGTATTTGAAAGTACAGTTTATCCCGGATGTACGGAAGAAGACTGTCTTCCAGTAATTGAAAATTTATCTCATTTGAAAGTAATCGATGATTTCAAGTTGGGATATTCACCTGAAAGAATTAATCCAGGAGATAAAGAGCACACGTTGACAAGTATCATTAAGGTAGTAAGTGGTTGTGACCAGGAAAGTTTGGAAACAATAGCGAAAGTATATGAACTGGTTGTTGGTGCAGGAGTGCATCGCGCTTCATCTATAAAAGTTGCTGAAGCTGCAAAAATCATTGAAAACACCCAAAGGGATCTAAACATCGCATTAATGAATGAACTTTCTATAATCTTCGACAAAATGGGCATTAATACTTTTGAAGTATTAGCAGCTGCGGGAACGAAGTGGAACTTTCTAAAATTTCAGCCAGGCCTTGTTGGTGGCCACTGTATTGGGGTTGATCCTTATTACCTTACTTATAAATCTCAGAAGCTTGGCTATGATTCACAGGTTATTCTAGCTGGCAGAATTATAAATGATGGGATGGCGGGTTATATTGCAAAAAAGATATTAATTCACATTATTCGTAACAACGGTGATGTTAAAAATGCCAAAGTATTGGTAATGGGTGCTACTTTCAAAGAGAATGTAAGCGATATTCGGAATTCAAAAGTTGCTGATGTTATCAAAGAATTGAAATCTTATTCGTTACAGGTTCATGTAACAGATCCTCATGCAAATAGTGATGAGTTGAATCGCGAATATAGTTTTGAATTAACACAGGCTCTTGCAGACGATTATGAAGCCGTAGTTGTTGCGGTTCCTCATGCAGAATATTTGAGTATGGATGATAATTCGTTTTCAAAAATCACAAAGCCATCCGCTCTTATTGCCGATATTAAAGGGATTTATCGCGGAAAAATTTCGAGCCGTGATTACTGGAGTCTTTAAATATTTACTAATTGGACAATAAATTTCACGATCAGGATTTAAGTAAACTTTCTTTTTTAGTCACTGGTGGAGCTGGTTTCATCGGAAGCCACATCTCAGAATATTTACTTAAAAATGGTGCGGCAAAAGTTCGCGTAATTGATAATTTGGCTAACGGTTTTCAATCAAATCTTAATGTTTTGAAATTTTACCATGCTTTCGAATTCATCGAAGGTGATATTCGGAATATTGAAACGTGTCGAAGAGCTTGTGAAGGAATTGATTATGTAAGTCACCAGGCAGCTCTAGGCTCCGTGCCTCGTTCTATAAAAGACCCATCAATCACAAATGATGTAAATGTAGGCGGTTTTGTAAATATGCTAAAAGCGGCTGTTGAGAATAATGTAAAGCAATTCGTTTATGCTTCTTCTTCTTCTGTTTACGGTGATGAGCCGTCTTTGCCGAAAAGAGAAGATAGAATTGGTAATTGTCTTTCCCCTTACGCAGTAAGCAAAAGGGCGGATGAATTATACGCTAAAGTTTTTGCAGATACCTATCATATCCCGGTCTTAGGCTTTAGGTATTTCAATATTTTTGGACCGCGGCAAGATCCTAATGGGCCTTATGCCGCAGTGATTCCACTTTTTGTGAAAGCAATGATGAATCATACTTCAGCATTTATTAATGGAGATGGCGAGCAGACAAGGGATTTCACTTTTGTAGAGAATGCAGTACAAGTAAATATCAAAGGGATGCTTTCAACAAATGATGAAGCAAAAAATAAGGTTTACAATGTTGCTATAGGTGAAAATTATTCTGTCAATTATTTGTACGATTTTATCAAAGAGCATTTACAAAGTGATGTAGATGCTATTCGTCGTGAGGCACGTGAAGGCGACATCCGTAATTCACTTGCTGAAATTTCTTTGGCAAAAAATTTGCTCGGCTATCAACCAACAACAAAGTTCCAGACCGGATTAATTAAAACAATTGAATATTTTAAAGATTTATATTCGAGAAAATAAATATTTTCAACAAGCTTTGCCACATGCCATTTATAAAAACCCAATTTCCAGGTTTGATCGTTTTTGAACCAAAAGTATTTGAAGATAACCGTGGTTATTTTTTTGAGAGCTATAACCAGAATCTTTTTTCAAAAGAAGGAATTAAGATCAATTTTATTCAAGATAACCAAGCCCGATCTTCGTTTGGCGTAGTCCGGGGGTTGCATTTTCAAAGACCTCCTTTTGCGCAAACGAAATTGATTAGGGTTTTATCCGGTGTAATAATTGATGTTGCGGCTGACATCAGAAAAAATTCTCCTACTTATGGTCGTGCATACTCGATTTTACTTTCAGCAGAAAATAAAAAACAACTTTTGATTCCCAAAGGATTTGCACATGGTTATTCTGTAATCAGCGAGACAGCAGAAGTGTTTTATAAATGTGACGAATTTTATCACAAGGAAAGTGAGGGGGGGATTTCCTGGGACGACCCGACGCTAAAAATTAACTGGCAGATTCCTATAGATAAAATGATTGTTTCAGTGAAAGACAAACAACATGATTTGTTAGAGAATACAATTCATGATTTTATTTTTAAAGATTGAAATAAATGCTTTCTGAAAACTCACAGGTATCAATTTTAGTAACTGGTGCAAATGGTCAGCTTGCTAATGAATTGAAAGTTATTGCCACTGATTATTTTCAATATCATTTTTTTTTTAAAACAAAAGAAGAACTTCCAATCGAAAATGCGAATGCCTTAAAGTACTTTTTCGAAAAGAACCAAATAGACTATTGCATTAATTGTGCTGCATTCACGGCTGTAGATAAAGCGGAGTCAGAAGAAGAGAAGGCCTTCAAGGTCAATGCCGAAGGAGTAAAAAATCTCGCGGATATTTGTGAGATCCATCAAACGAAATTGGTTCATATTTCAACAGATTATGTTTATGATGGCGGCTCAAATGTTCCATTGAAAGAAGATCATAATACTCGCCCGTTAAATGTTTATGGAGCGTCAAAGTTGAAAGGGGAGGAACTTGCTCTCAAAAATAATCCTTCAAGTATTGTCATTCGTACTTCGTGGGTTTATTCTTCGTTTGGAAATAATTTTGTGAAAACAATGCTACGTCTGTTCAGGGAAAAAACTGAAATAAATGTAGTGGCAGATCAATACGGTTCTCCAACTTATGCAGCAGACCTTGCTAAAGTGATTATGAAATTTATTGAGGATCTTCAATCAGGGATGAAATTATCGGGAGTTTACAATTATTGTAATGATGGAGTTGTTAGCTGGTATGAATTTGCAGTGGCAATAAAATCTTTTGTAAATAGTGATTGCGTCATATATCCGATCGCTTCATCTTCTTATCAAACTGCTGCAAAACGGCCTTCTTATTCAGTTTTAGATACCTCTAAAATTAAAGAGGTACTTCATGTTATTATTCCGAATTGGAAAAAGAGTTTGCAGAAATGCATTACGGTTTTGAATAGAGAAAGGTTTTCTTAAAAATTTTTACAAATGATAAATCATGAGATAATGTGAATTCATAAGTGTCTAATTTGAATTTTACTCCTTGGTAAGCCAAACATCTTTTATTTTACCTCTATCTTTGCAGCTAAATTTTAGCAGCTTTGGATACAAAATTTCAAATAGAATATTTACCTTTTTTGCAAACAAAAAAATTCTCAGAGATTGTTACCGATTATATAAGTGAAGCCTCAACTATAAAAGATTTTTATGATCATCCGGTGTCTGTTGAAGGAATAAAATCTGTGATTGCAGAACGAAAGAAATTTGCGACGAATAGGAAATTATTAGCAGGCCAATTCGATCTTCAATACAAAAACTTTTCTGACTGTAATGCTGTTCATTCCAATATCAATGCGCTTTTGAGCGAGAATACTTTTACAGTCTGTACTGCTCATCAGCCTAATATTTTTACCGGCCACCTTTATTTTGTTTATAAAATTTTACATACAATAAAGCTGGCTGATGTTTTGAAAAAAGAATTACCGGAGTATAATTTTGTTCCGGTTTTTTTTGTTGGGAGTGAGGATGCGGATTTAGAGGAGCTCAACCATGTGGTAATTGAAGGAGTAAAGTATAAATGGGAAACAACACAGACAGGTGCAGTTGGCAGAATGATCGTTGATGATAATCTGATAAACCTGATTGAAAAAATCGCAGGAAGGTTGTTGGTAGAAAAATTCGGAGAAACGGTAGTCGAACTTCTGAAAAAATGTTTTACTAAAAATTCAACGATCCAGGAAGCGACTTTTTTATTTGTTCATCATTTGTTCAAACAGTATGGTTTGTTGGTCCTTTTGCCTGATAGTGCCGCATTGAAAAATGAAATGGCATTGATTCTTGAGGATGATATTTTTAATCATACTTCTTCAAAGATTGTAGAACAAACTTCTGAGAAGTTGTCAAAACAATACAAAGCCCAGGCTTATCCAAGAGAAATTAATTTATTTTATTTGAAAGATAATTTGCGGAACAGGATTGTACCGGTGGATGATCATTTTTCGGTTTATGATACCCCGATTGTTTTTACAAAAGAAGAGATAAAAAATGAATTGAAAACCCATCCCGAACGTTTTAGTCCAAATGTTATTTTGCGTGGATTATTTCAGGAAATTATTTTGCCTGATGTAGCCTGGATTGGTGGTGGTGGTGAACTTGCTTATTGGTTGCAGTTGAAAGATTTGTTTAAAAATTATTCTGTTCCGTATCCGGTATTGGTAGTAAGAAACTCTTTTTTGATTGTGGAGGAAAAGTATCGGAGATTATTGAAAAAATTAAATCTGGATGCAATTGATTTATTTAAAGGGAAGGAAGCTTTATTGAATGAAATTGTGAAGAATGAAAGTGAATCTGTTTTGAGTTTGAAAGATGAAAAATCAAGATTTGAGATTGTTTATAAAAATATAAAAAAGCTTGTAGAGCCTATTGATAGTACACTTCAGCGGCATGTAAATGCTTTGGAAACCCGGCAAATGAGAAATTTGTCTGCCTTGGAAAAGAAAATGTTTAGGGCCGAAAAAAGGAAATTTAACGATCAAAACAACCAGCTAAACAAAATCTTTGACTCCTTATTTCCCGATGATGGGTTACAAGAGCGTACTGAGAATTTCATGCTCTTTTATTCAAAATGGGGGAATGATTTTTTCAAAATACTTTATGATGCTTCGCTTACTTTGGAGCAAAAGTTCTGTATAGTCGAAGAATTAAAATCTTCTAATAAGGAATAAAGAAAAATGGATAAAGGAAAAATTCTCTGAGAAGAAATACGAATTATCGATATTTCTTTGTTTACTGCGCATCAAATTATTTGTTCATTTTTAAAGTAAGCATAGTTGCTTTTTTTTCGACTTCTTCTTTCATTTCTTTTTTGAAAGCAATCAGTTTAGTAGTCAGAGATTTATCGGAGACAGCTAAAATTTCAGCCGCAAATAATCCTGCGTTTTTCGCGCCGTTGAGCGCTACAGTGGCTACCGGCACTCCGTTTGGCATTTGTAAAATGGAAAGAATAGAGTCCCAACCATCAATAGAATTTGAGGATTTTATAGGTACACCAATTACTGGAAGAGTAGTTAGCGAAGCAACCATTCCCGGAAGATGAGCAGCGCCTCCGGCTCCGGCAATGATAATTTTTAACCCACGATCAATTGCTGATTTGGAATATTCCATCATTCTCATTGGTGTACGGTGAGCAGATACAATGGAAAGTTCGTACGGAACTTCGAAATGTTTCAGTATTTCAGCAGCAGCTTCCATAATTTTTAAATCGCTATCGCTTCCCATGATAATGCCGACAACGGGTTGAACTGATTTAGTCATGTTTTTATTTTGAAGCGATAAAGGTAATTCAAAAGCTTAAATGGTCTCATCGTTTCAAAGAAAAGTGCGATTGTATTCTCCTTATTTTTGAATAGAATTCCTGTAATTCATTCCGCTTTCTTTAAAAAAGGATTAAGAAAATTATCAGTAATAAATTGAGACCAAATGATCCATTTATTTCAATTGCCGATTAGTGATGTGATAAAATATTACAAGTTGGCAATATCTCCGGATAACAAAGCCACAGTAGATTCTGCAATTTTTGCCTGATACAGTGCATTGTACAGACGATTCTTTGCATCATTATAGCTTATTTGAATTTGTCTAAGTTCTACGGATGTAATATTTAATTTTTTATAACGTTCGGTGGCAATTGTAATATTTTCTGTTGCCAGAACTAGGTTATTTTTTTCAAGCTCGATTGATTTCAATGCGTTATTATAATTTGTATAAGCATTCGCCAGCGAGGTTTGGATATCGTTTTTTGTTTGATCAATTGCCAGTTGTTGATTTTTGATTTGGATATCACTAATAGCTAATTGTTTTTTTACCAAAATACCACTAAACAATGGAACTGTTATTCCCACAGAACCCGATGGACCATAAGTTTGATTGAAAAGCGTAAAACCAGCGCCATTACTATTTCTGGCGAAATTATAAAAGCCATTCAATTCAACAGAAGGAAGCCTTGCCGCATTCACTTCTTTTTTTTGCTGAACCAGGATCAGTAACTGACTGGTTGCTAAGAGCACATCAGGATTTTGAGCATTAATATTATTTCGAACATGATCAAAATCAGGCATTGGATTTATCGTTATTGTATCAGCTACTACAAAGAATGTATCCGGGCTTTTACCCAGAAGATTACTTAAATTAGATTTTGCAATTGCGATTGAATTTTCAAGAGATAATAAATTTGAACGTTGTTCATTCAGATCAACTTCAGCCTGTAATACCTCGTACCTGGCGCCAGTGCCTATTTCCAGCCTTCGTAGCGAAAGAGTATAACGATCGTTATAGAGATCAATTTGTTCAAGTGTCGCTTTCTTTTGTTCATTCAGAGTAACTATATTATAATAAGAACTTATTACATTGAAAACGGTTTCATTTACATTTTTTCTAAAATTATATTCTCCATTTCTTTCCAGTTCTTCCAGTCTCTTTTTTGTTGCAAACATTTTGAAACCATCAAAGATTCGCCAATTAACTGCAATTCCGGCATTCAAATTTTGTGTGGAGTTTCCATTTTTTCTGGTTATCGTTCCGTTACTTAATTTTTGTTCGAGATTATTTACACCCATCATTTTTGAGGCGGAAGCACTTATTGAAGGTATTATGCCGGCATTAGCCCAGTTGTTATTGATTGAACCGATCTCTATTTCATTTTTAGTTATGATAATTCCATAATTATTTTGGATCGCTGTTTTTACGGCTTCCTGTGCTGTCATTAAAGAATCCTGCGCGCTAAGCATCGAAGCAAAGAGCAGAATTGAACAGAAAGAAAGCAATATTATTTTACAAAAGCGATTCATTCATTGGTTGTTTTTTGCGTGAAAGATAGCCGTACATGGACGGTACAACATACAAAGTAAGAATGAGTGAAAATAAAATTCCACCTACGATTACAATCCCCAAAGGAACACGACTGGTAGAAGCATCTCCGATGGAAAGAGCCAACGGCAATGCCCCGAGAGACATCGCAAGGCTGGTCATTAAAATAGGACGTAAACGCAGATGAGCAGATTCTATGACTGCATCAACTTTTTTCATCCCTGCATCTCTCTTTTGATTGGCGAATTCTACGATTAAGATTCCATTTTTTGTCACTAAACCAATCAGCATGATCATTCCGATTTGGGAAAAGATATTAAATGTCTGACCGAAAATCCATAAAGAAAGTAAAGCGCCGGCAAGTGCGAGTGGAACTGTAATCATAATAATAAAAGGATCAACAAAACTTTCAAATTGTGCGGCAAGCACCAAATAGATTAGAATGAGAGCGAGTACAAATGCAAATAAGGTATTCCCCGAACTTTCTGAATAATCCCTGGAAGTGCCGCTGAGCGCGGTTGTAAAAGTAGGATCTAATAATTTTTTGGAAATCCGATCCATTTCTTTGATCCCATCACCCACGGTGTATCCTGGTTGCAGTCCAGAAGAAATCGTTGCAGATTTATAACGATTAAAATGATAAATAGTCGGCGGTGCTGATGCTTCAGATACAGATACTAAATTATCAAGACTAATATTTTGACCCAAATTATTTTTTACCATTACTTTACTTAGATCGTTCGGATCGTCTCTGTCACTGCGATCTACCTGGCCAAGTACCTGGTATTGTTTCCCTGATTTTAGGAAGTAACCCAGCCTGCGGTCACTGTAAGCCATCTCAAGAGATGAAGAAATTGCGTCAACACTTACACCTAATTCACTGGCCCGGAGCCGGTCTATGTGTACGCCAAGTTCGGGCTTATTGAATTTCAAATCTGCATCTACTGCATCTAAAATGGAACTTTTTTTCGCTTCGTCTAAAAATTCGGGAAGTACTTTTCGTATTCTGTCGAAATCATTATTCTGAATTACGAACTGAACAGGTTGTCCACCACGACGGCTGGTCGATATCGTTTGTTCCTGGCTTGCAAATGCTCTTCCTTGTGGAAAATTTTTTAGATTTCTGTTTACCATGTCCACAATTTGTTGCTGAGTTCTGTCCCGTTTTTTTGGTTCGGTGATCATGACATTGAAAAATCCGCTATTTACAGAACCGCCTCCAAAACGAGGAGATGTAAGACTTATTAACATCGTTTTTTCCGGGATTGAATCTTCCAGAAATGTGCTTAGCGTGTCCATGTAAGAATCCATATAGTCGTAAGAAGTCCCTTCTGGTGCAGTAACGCTTAGCCGAAATTGACTCCGATCTTCCAGCGGAGCCAGTTCTGAAGGAATACCCTTGAAAATAAAATAAATCAATCCAAGACAAACAACCACTAACACAAAGGCTAACCATTTTACTTTCATGAATTTGACGAGACTTTTTTTATAACCATTTTCCATCGCCAGAAAGAAAGGTTCGGTTTTCTTATAAAACCATGAATGTCCGATGGTTTTATGCGTTAGTTTTACATTCAATACTACTGTTAGAGTCAATGATACTAAAGCAGAAATAAGTACGGCACCTGCGACAACAATCCCAAATTCCCGAAATAATCTTCCAACAAACCCTTCCAGGAAAACGATTGGCAAAAACACTATTGCCAATGTGATCGAAGTAGAAATAACGGCGAAATAAATCTCTTTTGACCCTTCTTTCGCGGCCTGGTAGATATTCATTCCTGCTTCTATTTTTTTGAAAATATTTTCTGTGACGACGATTCCATCATCTACCACAAGGCCTGTGGCCAGTACGATTGCAAGCAAAGTCAATACATTTATCGTAAACCCAAAAATATACATGATAAAGAAAGCTCCGATCAGGGAAACGGGTATATCGAACAAGGGACGAAGTGCAAGAATCCAGTCACGAAAAAATAAATAAATAATCAAAATGACCAAAACCAAAGCGATCAATAATGTCTCTTCAACTTCTGAAATGGATTGTCTGATAAATTTAGTCTGATCCATTCCAACATCAAGTTTAAAATCTGCCGGAATTTCTTTTTTGATGTTGTCTAATCTCTTGTAAAATTCATCAGAAATAGAAACATAGTTAGACCCTGGTTGAGGAATAATAGCGAGCATGATCATTGGAACGCCACTTTCCTTCAATCCTGATTCTTCATTTTCTGGGCCTAATATAACATCGGCGACATCTTTTAATTTTACGTTTACACCGCCGATATTTTTTACGATAAGATTGCTGAACTGCTCTTCTGTATTTAGTTTTCCAAAGGTGCGCACAGAAAGTTCGGTGGTATTTCCAGAGATTTTTCCTGCGGGAAGTTCGACGCTTTGGGTTAGTAAGGCATTTTGAATGTCTTCAGTTGAAAGCCCGTAGGCTTGTAGCTTTTCAGGCTTAAACCAAATGCGCATCGCATATCTTTTCTCGCCCCAAATAGAAATCGAACTTACACCAGGAATTGTTTGTAAACGTTCCACGATGTTATTTTCCGCATATTCAGTCACTTCTAAAAGATTGCGTGTATTGCTTTGAACAGTAACTGCAATTATTGGTTGTGCACTTGCATCTGCTTTGGATACAACCGGTGGCGCATCTATATCCTGAGGCAATTGCCGCGTTGCCTGTGATACTTTATCCCTCACATCGTTAGCGGCAGTTTCGAGGTCAACACTCAGTTCAAATTCTACATTAATTCTACTACTTCCCTGGTTACTCGAAGAACTGATATTTTTTACACCGGGTATTCCATTGATCGCTTTTTCGAGCGGTTCCGTGATTTGTGATTCAATAATATCAGAATTGGCACCGGCATAAGAAGTACTTACCGAAATATTCGGCGGATCAATAGCCGGGTAATCGCGAACACCCAAAAATTTGAAACCGATAATTCCAAATAGAACGATTCCCAGGTTTATCACGATCGCTAGAACCGGCCTCCGTAAACTTGTTTGGGAAATATTCACTTTTTATTTCTGATTATTTAAAGAAGAAAGATTGATTTTACTTTCGGGTTTGATTGAAAGTAAGCCGGTAATTATTACCGTATCGCCAATTGAAAGTCCACTTAAAATTTCTATTTTAGCAGAATCTCTTGTTCCAGTGGTTACGGATTTGAAATTTGCTAACCCTCCATTGTAAACGATCACTTTTTTATCCCTGGCTTCAGGAATAATTGCCTGTGTTGGAATCATGATGGCTTCTTTATTATTCCCCATATCAAACGAAACTTTCGCAAACGCACCTGCCGTGATGGTTCTATCTTTATTTTCAACCAATGCACGAATCAGCAAACTTCTGTTTGCTTCGGTGATGCCTGATTCTGTAGCGTAAATTTTTGCCTCGTATTTTTTATTTGATGATTCGGTTGTAAAACCAATTACATTTCCCAATTTCACTGCAGGAGTAAATTTTTCAGGGATGCTAAATTCCAGTTTTAGTTTTGAATCCTGCCGAATAGTCGTTAACACAGTTGTTGGTGTGATAAACGCGCCAATACTCACATTTTTGAAACCAATCTTCCCATCAAAAGGAGCGCGGATAATTGTTTTGTTTATGGCTGCCTGCGATACCTGAATGTCAGCTTTGATGCTGCTTACATCTAACGCACTCAAATCGTAATCCTGTTGGCTTATCCCACCAATTTTTAATAATTGTTGCTGGCGTTCCTGTGTTTTTTGTGCTACCTGTAACTGAACTTTTAATTTTTGTAATTGGGCTTGCAGGTCACCATCAAAAAGCTTTGCCAGTAAGGTTCCCCTTTTTACATGGGCGCCTTCTTTGATAGACAAAAAAGTGACTTTCCCTGGAACTTCCGGATGAATCTCTGTTTCTTCAAACGGAAGCAATGTTCCTGCAACTTCTATGCTTGAATGCAAAACCGAAGGCTGAATAATATAACCCTGAACAGGTAAAGATGTATTGTGACCAGCTTTTGAATTCGTTTTTGGAAGATCTTCTTTTTTTGATTGACTGCATGAAAAAATAAAAAGTGTTAGAGTAATAGCTGCTATTTTCGGATAATTATATTTCATTTATAATGATTCTGATTGTTGAGCCGAATTAATTAGACGTTGAAAAAATAAATAGTCTTCGCGCAGATTTTATGCAATGACTTTTAATAGTTGTTTCACCTTGTTTGCAATGTGAATCAATTCTTGTTTCTCGTTGCTAAGAATGGTTACATGACCCATTTTTCTTCCCGGTCTTGTTTCTTTTTTACCATAAATGTGAACGAACACATTCTCAATTTTGAGCACCTCTGAAAGGTTTTGGTATTTGGCAATGCCGTGATAATTTTCTTCACCAATCAGGTTTACCATTGCGGAATTCATGATCGGTTTGGTATATCCCAAAGGATACTCAAGAATAATGCGCCAAAGCATATCAAACTGGGAAGAAAAAGCTGCTTCAATCGTGTGATGACCACTATTGTGCACTCTCGGAGCAGTTTCGTTCACCAATACATTATCGTCAATATCTATAAACAATTCTACAGCAAAGATCCCCGGACTTTCGAGATTCTTTACAACCTTTAAAGCGATAGCTTCTGCTTTCCATAATATTTTTTCACTGATATTGGCCGGAGATAACTGGTATTCTAACAAATTCAAGTCAGGGTTGAAAATCATTTCCACCGGCGGATATAAAACATTTTTTTTATCCTCACCTATCGCGACGATGATAGAAATTTCCTTTTTTATATTGACTAATTTTTCCAACACTGAATCCTGGTCAAAGGCTTTTTCGAGATCACTTTCATTTCTTAATATTTGAACGCCTCTTCCATCATAACCACCGAACGCCAATTTGTGGGCTGCCGGTAAAAAGTCGAGATGTTCATTTAATTGATTTTTATTTGATGTAACCAGAAATGAAGAAGTGGGAATTTCATTGTGCTTATAAAATTTTTTCTGGGCAATTTTATTTTTGATTATTTCTAATGCAGCTGGTCTTGGGTAAACTTTTACGCCTTCAGATTCTAATTTTTTTAGTGCGTCAATATTTACCGATTCGATTTCAATAGTAACTGCATCAAGGTCTTTTCCAAAATTATAGACGTCATCAAAATTGGTAATATTTCCTTTCACAAAGTGGTTGCATAAGTGAGCCGAAGGACATTCTGGATCATTTTCCAGGACAAAAGTTTCTATCGGATAGTTGGCTGCTGCCTGCAATAACATCCGCCCTAACTGGCCACCGCCAAGTATTCCGGTTTTTTTCATTAAAAAATTTTCTGCAAGATAAACGTTAGAAATTTATTTGAATAAACTCTCAGAGGATTTAAAATTTAATCTCGAACAGTAAACCAATAAATACGGACGATTTTTGTTTGCATATTTTGATCAGAGAAACGTCGATCAAGGCATATGACGAGTCAAATTTTGGCTATGGAAATGTGGATGTTATTTAGATTAGAAAGAGTTATTTAATTCCTTCGTTTCCTGCATCAAGTATGAACTTCCATGATCCATCGTTTTGTTTTTTCCAGACATTCACATACGTACCTTTATACACTGAATCTTTCATTTTTAATTCGTAAACCCCATACGTAAAACCTAAATCTCCGGATTTTGAAATTTCACCTTTCATTGGTTGCCAGCTCAACGTATATTCTGTGTCGCTCAGCCGGCTTAGATAATCAATTGCGTCCGCGCCAATGAATGGCATGTGACCGGGTCTTAATAAAACTCCTTCGTCATCTATGTATTGTATGAATGCTTTTTTCATGCCTATCTGACGGCTCATATCAGAGAAGGAAATATCTGTAGCTAATATTTCGTTTGCCGATGGATGTTGTGTTTTGCCTTTATTTTCAGTGCAGGACAAAACTAAAAGTGGGCAAATAAATAGAAGAAAAATGCGGTAGTAGATCATCTTTTGAAAATTCATAAAATAAATTTACAAAAAAAGCGAAGGCATTAAGTAATACCCTCGCTATTAGCAGGAAATATCACCTGCGTTTATAGGTCATTACACCTTAAAAACTATACATGCAATTTATCCTTTTTTGCTAACAATTCCTCGATTGTTTCTTTGTAAAGCTCGTCAGGTATACAGCAATCTACCGGGCAAACCGCCGCACATTGTGGTTCTTCATGAAATCCCTGGCATTCGGTGCATTTATCAGGAACTATAAAATAAGTATCAACTGATATCGGAGCATTTCGTTGAGTAGTATCCATAAGACTTCCATCCATTAAAGCCACTTCTCCTTTTACGGTTGTCCCATCTTCCAGTGCCCATTCTACGCCACCTTCATAAATCGCATTGTTTGGGCATTCTGGTTCGCATGCTCCACAATTGATACATTCATCCGTTATTTTTATTGCCATTTTTTTTATGTTTTGAGCAGTTTCAAAAGCGTCGAAATTATTTCCGATTTTTGTGTGCTTTCAATAATCACAAATATAAACAGATAATTTTAGCTACATGAATTTAACGGAAAGATTTACCTTAATGATAAAACTTGGAAAATATTTAAGGGAAAATAGCGAGGAGCTGAAAGCCACTAAAATAGCCGCTTTTGAGAAAAATAAATGGTTCACGGTAGAATTTATAGATTATGCTCTCGAAAAAATTTGTGAGCAATTTCTTGAACCTGAAAAAATTAAAGCGTGGATTGAATACTATCATTTGGACGATAATGTTAGCCCTCAAAAAGTTGGGGTTGTGATGGCCGGAAATATTCCTTTAGTAGGCTTCCAGGATTTCTTATGCATTTTCATTTCGGGGCATCATCAGATCATCAAGCTTTCGGATAAGGACGACGTATTGCTTAAATATTTGATTGGAAAAATGCAACAATGGAATCCCGAATTTGCATCGGTAGTTCTGATAAGCCCGAGGCTCAAAGAATGTGATGCTTACGTTGCTACAGGAAGTAATAATTCGGCAAGGTATTTCCAGCGTTATTTTGGAAAATATTCTTCTGTTATTCGCAGCAACAAAACTTCGGTGGCAATTTTAACTGGCAATGAAACCCATGGCGACCTTACTTGTCTGGCCGATGATGTTTATATGTATTTCGGATTGGGATGCCGCAATGTGACGAAAATTTATGTGCCTGAGAATTATAATTTTGAGATGCTTTTGGGTGCCTTTAAGAAATACAACTACTTTGCTGACCTTACGAAATACCGAAATAATTACGATTATAATCTTGCTATTTTTATAATGAATAGCCAATATTATATGACTAATGAAAGCATCCTTCTTTCGCAAAATGAGAACCCATTCTCTTCTGTAAGTGTTTTGAATTATTCTTTTTATCAAAATGAAAAGACAGTTGTGGAAGATTTAGAAAAAAATGAATCTATCCAATGTATTGTCGGTAAAAACCATATTCCCTTCGGAAAATCACAAGAGCCGGGCTTATTCGATTATGCGGATGGAGTTGACACTATGCAATTTTTATTAAGTCTTTGAGAATTATTCGTAGTAGAAAAATAAATAAGTAAGATTTCTATTTTCAAAAACCTTTATATTTTTTTGATCCTCAATTCCATTCTTAAAAACACTTTTTCTTTATCCGGTTTAAGTTTACAAGGTGTTATTTGCTTTTAATTAATTGTTAAAGGTAAACGGACGGTAAATAAATTGATCCCTCTTTTTATACTTTTAGCGGGGCATATAATTTGTAGTCAAATACAAAATGATTACCTCAATTGAATTTATACAAACAAAAATTTTGATAGATGAAAACCAAAAACATTTTACTTTCTGTGCTAATCAGTGCATTGACAACTTTAGTGGTTATTTTCGCCTATAACAAATTTGACCATAATGGCAATAACCCGAATTTCCTATCCAGTATTCCTACAAATTATAAATATGCAGGATTTTTAGATAGCGGTTATGGACCGGCAGGCGCTCCGGTAGATTTTACGCAGGCCGCAGCTGCAGCGATTCCTGCGGTTGTGCATATTAAAACACTTACCAATTCAAAAACAGTAAATAATAATCTTCCTCAGAAAAATCCTTTTTCAGATCTTTTTGGAGATGATCTTTTGAACCAATTATTTGGACAGGGTGGAGGAGGAGGTGGACGTCAACGCAGTCTGCCTGAAAGAGCTTCAGGATCCGGAGTTATCATTAGTGATGACGGATATATTGTAACCAACAATCACGTTGTGGCAGGAGCGGATAAAGTGTCAGTTACAATGAGTGACAGAAAAACATACACTGCAAAAGTAATTGCGGCAGATCCTTCGTATGATCTTGCTGTAGTAAAAATAGATGCAAAGAATTTGCCTTTTATGCTTTACGGTAATTCCACTGATACAAAAATCGGGCAATGGGTTCTTGCAATTGGGTACCCACTTTATTTAGATGCAACAGTTACTGCAGGAATTATCAGTGCCAAATCGAGAGCTCTAGGCTTGAACCGTGATAGAAAAGGAGGCAGACAATTGGCTGTCGAATCTTTTCTGCAAACGGATGCAGCAGTGAACCCGGGGAACAGTGGCGGTGCTCTGATCAATACAAGTGGACAACTTATAGGAATTAACTCTGCTATTGCTTCGCCTACAGGATACTACAGCGGCTACTCGTATGCAATTCCGGTGGATATCGTAAAAAAAGTGGTAAACGATTTAATTAAATACGGAAGTGTTCAAAGAGGATTTTTAGGCGCCATGTTTTTGGATGCGGGCTTGCTGACAGAAGAACAAAAACAGAAAGAGAAAATTCCGGTTTCTGCGGATGGAATTTATATTACTAATCTTGTAAAAGATGGTGCAGCCGCACAGGCCGGCATCAAAGTTGGCGATCAGATCCGTAAAATAAATGGAGTTACGATCGGGTCAGGTTCTGAATTACAGGAACAGTTGAGCAACTTCAGACCAGGCGATAAAGTGAATGTGTCCATCAATCGTAATGGAAGTGAAAAGAGTTTAAGCGTGACCTTGAAAAATGATGCAGGTAATTATGATATCGTTAAAGCAGCTACTAACATTGATAAACTTGGTGCAGAACTGGAAACTCTTGATCCCGTAAAAGCAAAAGATTATGGATTGAAGGGTGGCGTAGTAGTAAAGAAAATAAATGACGGAGCTTTGAACGATCAGACCAGGATGCGGGATGGCTTTATCATTACCAAGATAAATGGAAAAGAAGTGAAGTCGTTAGATGAATTAAAAAATCAAATTGGAACTTCAACTGATGTTACGATCTCGGGAGTTTATCCTGGTTATAGTGAACCTTTCGAATACCCGTTGAGCCTGGATGAGAATCCTCAATAAAGTGAAAAAGTTTCTGAGAAAAACGGACGCATGTAATTGCGTCCGTTTTTTTTTATTTTTTTTGTCCAGTATCCAGCAACAATATGGGGAGTAAAATAAGATTGGTAAGTGTTGCTATAAATAATGTAATTGATGTAAGCCAGCCAAGTGATTGTGTTCCTCCAAACCCGCTGAAACAAAAAATGATAAAGCCTGCAATTAAAACCAGTGAAGTGTAGATAATACTTAAACCTGTGTGTCTGATTGTTTCAGATATCGTTCTCTCCATATCGAAATTATTTGAAGGAAATTCCTGCTTATAATTTACCAAAAAGCGGATCGTAACATCGATAGCAATTCCCAAGGCGACACTGAAAATCAGTACTGTTGAAGGTTTTAGTCTCAAACCAACCCAGCCCATAATGCCAGCGGTAACTGCCAAAGGAATAATATTTGGAATCAAAGAACAAATCAGAATGCGAAGAGATTTGAATAAATACAACATACAAAGCGCGATAAATAAAAAAGCCCAAAGCAAACTTTCCTGCAAACCATTAATGATATAACGGCTTCCTTCCAAAAAGGTAACGGTTGAACCTGTGAAGGTTAATTTATATTTGGAAGAATCAAAGAGCTGGTCTGCTTTCCTTTTCAAGTTGTCCAAAATTAACGGAAGTTTATTCGTTCCAACGTCTGCCATGTTAATACTCATGCGGGTGCTTTCCCTGGCTGTGTCAATGAAGCTGGTGAGCAATTTTGAGAGATTATTATTCTGAATATTACTGTCGTTATGTGGACGAAGATAATCGCCAATAAATGCAATATCGAACGAATT
Organism: Ginsengibacter sp.; assembly: GCA_039935455.1. GTDB lineage: Bacteria > Bacteroidota > Bacteroidia > Chitinophagales > Chitinophagaceae > Ginsengibacter. The sequence continues at coordinate 1,936 of JBDTKF010000117.1, read as the reverse complement.
GGGTAATGCGTAGTTCAATGAATCACCTTCATAAAATCCTTGTTTCACAAATTTAATTCCTTCCGATATTGAAAGTGGCCTGCTCATCTCCGGTTGTCTTTTTATGTAAGAAGAAAGGGAATCCATTCTGACCAAAACTGGTAAAATTCGTGCTCCACTTAATCCTGATCTTTTTTTTGTATCTATCACGATTTCCAATGGCATCACGCCCTTGAAATTATTTTCAAAGAATCTAAGATCTGTATATATCTTATCTGTTTTTGGTAAATCATCAACAATAAATCCTTCTGTTTTTAATTTTGAAATACCAATGACAGAAAAGATAATCACGACTAACGTACATGCATAAACGATTTTTTTGAGATTGAATACCCATTGTTCAATCTTCAATAGAAAGCTCGTAAATATTTTTATATCCAGATATGCTAATTGTTTTTTTTCGGGAGCTTTCATAAAACTCAACACTGAAGGTAGCAGTATGAATGAGATGACAAAAATGAGCATGATGCTTATTCCCGAAACTTTTCCAAATTCCTGTAATATGGCACTGCCTGTTAACGCAAAAACCGCGAAACCAATTGCTGCTGTTAAGTTACAGAAAAGCGTGACTACACCCATCTTGCTCACCATATCGATCAATGACTGTTCTTTGTTTCCAGTTTTGTTATATGTTGAATGGAATTTATTCAAAAAATAAATGCAGTTTGGTATTCCAATTACAACAATTAAAGGAGGAATTAATGCTGTTAATAAAGTTATTTTATAACCCAAAAGATACATTACTCCAACACCCCAGATTATGCCAATGATCACCACAAGTAATGACAAAAGAGTTGTTTTTACTGAACGGAACATCAGTAATAATATCAGGGCAGAAAGAGCCAGAGAGCCGATAATAAACCATTTCATCTCGTGGGCAATCCGGTCTGCAACTTGTGTTCGAATCAGCGGTAATCCACTAATGTGGGTTTCTATTTTTGTTGTTGCAGTAAATTCATTGGTGTGGTCTATTATATGATCGATCACATTCGTCCGACCTTTTGAATTGAGGATCTCTTTATTAATTCTGACAACCACCAAATAAGCATTCGTAACAGGATTGTATAAAAGAGATCTGTAAAATGGAAGCGAATAAAATATTTTTAAATTGCTGTCAATTTGTTGTTGTGTTTGGATATTTTTTGGGAATATGGGAATCGCATCCAACTTTTCCGAAATAGTATCTTTCAAGAGATCCACCGCATTAGCGACGCTCAGCACATCTTCTACATAAGGCACTTTTCTTAGTTCATTGTTCAATTTGGAAAATGCCTTGAAATTTTTGAGGTGAAAGAGAGTGTTTGATTGTATACCAATCACTAAAACATTTCCATCATCGCCAAATTTTTCTTTGAAAGAAAGGTAGTCGAGATACTTTGAATTTTCTGCGGGGATCGCTTTAGAAAACTCATAGCTTAGTTTTATTTTGCTGGCAAAGAATGCCATTACAACCGTTATGATAGCTAAGATTATTAAAAGAGAAATCCTTCTTTTTAAAACAAACTTAGCTAGACGTTGCCACATAATTTGAAATGTTTCTGCAATAGATGGTGAAATTAAAAACCGGTTTATTTGTTGATTTACTGTGAAATTTATTGTTGCTACTTCGGATTGATGATAACAGTTTTTCTTGTTTTAGGATTAATTTTCTACCAATCCAATTCCATTCCCAGGTGGTCTTTCAGTTGTTTTACCAGTGGATATTCTTCAATAATTTTCAAATATTGTTGTTTGCTTGAAAGTACTTTCTCTTCTGGATTTTTTTCCTGGTCACTTTTAACCACTAATAGTTTATAGGAGAGAAAGCGGTTATTGAAATAGGACTGAAGATGAGTTATTAGCTCTCCTCTTTCGGCTTCAATGAATTTCTGCTGCAACTTACTTCCAGTAATTATTT
>JBDTKF010000116.1:0-6376 GCA_039935455.1 Ginsengibacter sp. | reverse complement strand
GCCGCATTCAATATGGTGGGCGCGTTGACCATGTTGGTTCTGGAAAAAAGGAAAGATATCAGCGTTTTGCAAGCTATGGGCGCGGACAGTTCGCTGATTAAAAAGATATTTTTATCTGAAGGGATTTTATTGGCTGTTGTTGGTGCGGGAACCGGGATTATTTTGGCATTGATTATTGCATTTCTGCAATTAAGATTTCATTTGATTAAGCTCGTTGGAAATTCTTTTTTAATAGATTATTTTCCTGTAAAGCTGGTCCTTACTGATTTTTTTCTGGTTCTGTTTACAGCATTGATTATTGCTTTTATAGCCTCATGGTTTCCAGCAAAAAAAGCTTCAAAGCAGATTTTCAATTTAAAATCCTAAAAATTTTCTGCAATTTTTTAACTTCTTAATTTTATCCTGTCCTTTTTTAAACAAATCATGTTTTGATTTGTTTAAAAATAATAGCTATAAACCAAGCTATCAATTAGTCATAAAGGATAAATCAGTTTATAGGCATTGGGTAAAATTTCGATCGAAAATTCTTTCGAAGTTTCTTTGGGATCACCATCAATGTGTAGTGGTGCAAGATCAGGATTTACTATTTTAATTTTTTTTGTTTGGAAATAGAGAATGTTTTTTTTGTCAAAATCATTTGAAGTAAAATCCTGAATCTTTCCATAAAATATCTGTTTTATAAAAGACAAAACAATTTTTCGCTTACTCGTTTTCTTGATAATAACTATATCCAGAAGCCCATCACGAATGCTTGCCTTTGGTGCAATCTTAATATTGTTTCCAAACTGGTTGCTGTTGGCGACACAAATTAAAAATGCTTCGACATTCAATTTTTTACCATCTGCTTCGACTGTGAACGGATAGGATTTTGCGGTCATAAAATTTTTTAAAGCAAGTTTGGTGTAAGATTGAAGTCCTCGCTTTTTTTGTTTAGAAAAATCGTGAGCTACTTTTGCATCCAACCCAATTCCACAAACATGCGCACTCAACTTGTCGTTAATAAAAAAGACATCTGAAAGAATGGGATTTCCTTTCCGAACGACGTCAATTGCTTCGTCAATGGAGTTTGGAATTCCGGCAGTTCGTGCCAATCCATTTCCCGAACCTAATGGAATTATTCCGATGTGAACATCCATATTCAGAATCATCGAAATGATTGATCGAATGCTTCCATCACCTCCGCAAATAATAATGTCTGTTATTTTTTCGGTTTGTATTTTTTCCTGCAAAAAACTATAATCGCCATCTTCTGAGGTGAATAATATTTCGTAATCAGTATTATCTTCTTCACATGTTTTTCTGATTTTACGCTCCAAACCAGATTTCATTTTGGTACCCGAAATTGGGTTGATAAAAAATAAAATTTTACGGATCATAATTCAGTATAATAATTTCCAACAAGAAAATTAAAAAATTTTATTTAAATCTTTTCGTTTAATGCATTCCACAGGAGTTCTTTCAATTCTAACAAACCTTTATTGGTTATGGAAGAAATGAAAATATGTGGAACTTCACTTGACAGCTCTCTATCGATAGCTTCCATCAATTCAGCATCCAACATATCACTTTTACTGATCGCGATCAAAAACTTTTTATCAAGTAACTCGGGGTTATATTCTTTCAATTCGTTTTGCAGAATCCTAAATTCTTCCGCATGATCTTTACTGTCTGCCGGTATCACAAAAAGTAAAACCGGGTTACGTTCTATATGCCTCAAAAACCTATGCCCAAGCCCTTTCCCCTCTGCCGCACCTTCAATAATCCCCGGAAGGTCTGCCATACAAAAGCTTTTGTTATCCCTATACGATACCATACCAAGTTGTGGTGTTAAAGTAGTAAAAGCATAATCCGCGATCTTTGGTTTTGCTGCACTAATAACAGATAGCAAAGTAGATTTACCAGCATTAGGAAAACCCACCAATCCCACATCTGCCAGAACTTTTAATTCCAAACTCACAAAACTTTCTACACCCGCCTCACCTGGTTGCGCATGCTCTGGTGCCTGGTTGGTTGGGGTTGCAAAATGGAAATTTCCTTGTCCGCCGCGTCCGCCTTTCAATAAAATTTTCTGCTCTCCGTCTTCCAGAATTTCAACTTTTGTCCCATCTGTTTCGATGGTAGCAATTGTGCCGAGTGGTACTTCAATTATGATGTCTTCGCCTTCATGACCGGTACGATTATTCTTACTTCCATTCTCTCCGTTTTTTGCAAAAATATTTTTGAAATAACGCAAATGCAAAAGAGTCCAGAGATTTTTGTTGCCCCGTAAAATAATATGGGCACCGCGCCCGCCATCACCACCGTCTGGTCCGCCGAAGGCAGTTAATTTACTGCGCAGAAAATGCTTACTTCCGGCGCCACCATGTCCGCTTCTGCAAAATATTTTTATTAAATCTATAAAATTTGATTTTTCCATTCTGTAAATTTCGCCAAAGTTTTTAAGGAATCATTTTTGTAATGATACAGGAAAAAGTTTTGATTAAAATAATAAGTTTTGTATGTGTTTCATTATTGTATTTTCAGGTTGCAAATCCATATCGTAAAGGTTTATGATTTGCTTTCTTGCCTTCAATAAGATGATTAAAATGAGCGATTCGGAAGAAAAAATACTTCAATCTATCACGCACAAAAGCTTAGAAACCAAACAATCTATTCTGTTGTCTGTTGAATATTCCAGGCTTTTCCTGATGATAATTATACCGGCAACGTTGATGAAGAAATGACTGATTTTTAAAGATATGCAACAGAGGAAAACTTGTTTAGAGAAAATTGAAGTGAAAAAATACCAATCTCATTTTTTAATTCAATTACTCCAAATTATTTGTTCCACCTTCTTTTTTATATGCTTTGATAAATAAAGCACCCAGATTTTTATGAGGTGGAATGTAGTCTTCAAAAGTTTCCCTGACCTCAAGTGGTGCCTTGTTGAATTGAGTCTGAAGGGTGCTCCACATCTGCCGCCAATCAATGTTTTTACCTTCGCGGAGCGTGTTATCCATCGCGTCAATAATGGGTTTATTTACATTCATTGCCCCGGTTTGTTTTGTAGAAATGATATGAGCTTCTGGCGCATAAGTCAGAATTGAATCCAAATTTTGATAACCTCCGCAGGAACCCAGCATAATAATTTTTGCACTTTCAGGCAGTTGGGCAATGGTGTATGGCAAATGATAACTGTGTCCACGATGTATGACTATTGTGGGCTTCAGGCCTTTCCCATCCAGGTAATTTATGAGGTCTTCCTGTGCTTTAGCATCCTTATCAGTTTCATTATCCAGTGGTAGATTTGCATAAATCAAAATTGGTTTTCCTCTCGTGGACTTTATTTCGATCCATTCTTTTTTTTGTGTAATGCTCCAATCACTGTGTGGAAATGAGGTGAGGTAACCTGCATAAGAGGCTTTCCCATCCTTATCTCCATAGAAAAAAACCTGTTCGATTATTCTACCTGAATCATCAGCCAGATAATTGTAATCAACCGTGTAAACCGGAGGAATCCCAATTTCTTTGGAAAGGTCAATTCCATTTTTAGGATCAGCAGAAAGGAAAATTGTTTTTAAAAGACTATAAATCTTTTGACCCCGTTCGTTATTTTCTTTAATGCATCTTTGTTCATTCCATTCAACATTTTGCAACATCGAACGCTGAAGCTCTGGGCTGGTAATGCTTCCATAGGAATCAGCCACATCTACCGCATCTTCAAGTGTTTGAGTTGTTTCTAACTTAGCCACGAAAGCCTGCATTAATTTCGCAGAATTTTCAGGCGGCATCGTCTTCAAAAATTCACTTAGTTTATTGTATTGGGCCGCCATCTTAATAAATTTTTTGAAGCGGTCAAAATTTAATGAAAATAGTAATGAATCACCATGGGGCTTGTTGCCCATCTTTTCGATCATTCTGTCGAAACTGTATTTGTAACTTGATGTATAAATATCATTTTCTCCCAGTATCATCATGTAGTATAATTCCTGTGCGGTTAAAGGTTGTATGGCTTTGAAACGCACTGCAGGATTGGGATTCTCGTGAAGCTCATTAATCTGAGTAATGAAATGCTGAATAGCTTTTGCTTTTAGCATATCAACCAGGCCATTCGCCCCCAGCATAGCCACTGGTGTATCGCCGTGTGTAAGACGTGCATAATATTTAATCTCAGTTTTAACAAGCAATCTATAATATCCGACACTGTCATAATTTTCATCCGTTGTACCGGCAACTTTTGAGATCTGCGCAATTGTCTGCTTTCCATTTATAAGATCGTCAAGAAAAGGAAAATAAAATAACGCTCGATTTTGTGTGCTCAATTTTACCACCGTTTTTATGCGTGGATCGTCAATTTTCCTGATCAGTTTTCCTTGCGGACTGTTAGTTGATTGCGCGTAAGAATAGAGCTGACTGGGACTGTTATTAAATGCGGCAATAACCAATGTATCAGCAAAAGGTTCATTCACATAAGGTCCCAGGTTTTGAAGAATTTTATCGGGATTTAAAACACAGAACTTTTTGAACAAAGCGATTTTGCTTTCATGATAACCGGAGTTTTCGATGAATATGGCGGCATTGATCTGGCCAATTTCATAAGGAACTTTTTCAATCAATGGAGTCATGTTTTCCCCATTAATATTTGCGTTGAAAATTTCCTGAAAATTTTCAACTAGCTGTGGAGCCAGCGAAGGATTTATCGTATGTTTTTTCCATGCAAGAATGAAGTCTTTCAAAAGATCTTCTACGTACCTCAGGTAACGAACTTTGTCATTGTTGGTTGGTAAATGTTCGTCTACTTCTATATCATTACGAAGCATATTTGTTTTTCGGATCAACGCATCAGTGACCTGTAAATTGATGTCGGGATTTGCACTCACTTTTATGATTCCATCAAGATGCCCATCGGCTTTGTCTGCACGCTTTTGTTCTTCCCGGATGCGGTCATGAAATATGCGCCTGCTTATTGGAATGTTTGTTGTGTCGCCTGCAAAAACATCATTGGGAAAAAATGAAATAAATGGTAAGAGTAAAAATAGAAACCTCATTATTTTTTTGATTAAATAATAGCAAAAATACCTCCAATACATACAAATCTAGTTATTGCTTTTCGCATAGCAGATAATTTATTGGTATAAAGTGATGCACATAGTTTCGTTATTAACCTTTTATTGGGAATAGAATTCATTTCCGTTTGAATTAATTGGTAAAAGAATTGATTCAAATAATTATTTGATATAGGTTTGCGGATCATGAGTCCTGAAACAAAGCCGCGAACTATTTTAATTGCTGACGACGAGCCAGATATATTAGAGATTCTGAACTTCAATCTCATGGCGGAAGGTTACCAGGTGATCGATGCCATTAATGGAAATGAAGCAGTGAAACTTGCGGAAATTCACAAACCCGATTTGATTATTCTGGATGTAATGATGCCAGGAAAAACGGGTTTCGAAGTTTGTAAAATTTTGCGGGCAAATATTGAGTTTGAAAATACAATTATTATTTTTTTAACAGCGTTGAATGATGAAAGTACGGAAATAAAAGGGCTGGAAACAGGAGGCGATGATTATATTACCAAACCGATCAGTCCCAAAGTTTTAATAAGTAGGGTGAACGCACTTTTCAGAAGAATTATAAAAGAAACCGGAAGCTTGCTACAAATTGGAGATATTTCAATAGACCGCGAGAAATATATCGTCACCCTAAAAAATGAAGAAATTACTCTGGCACGAAAAGAATTTGAATTGCTCGCATTGCTTGCGTCCAAACCTGCAAAAGTTTTTTTGCGAAATGAAATTTTAGAAAGAGTTTGGGGCACTGAAGTCATAGTCGGCGACAGAACCATTGATGTTCATATCAGAAAAATTAGACAAAAGTTGGGAGATGATTGCATTGTTACCGTGAAGGGTGTTGGCTATAAATTTAAAATGTAAATCTTTCTGAGTTTAAACTAATTGACAGTTTAGAAGTCAGAATTTCTTTAGCGATTACATTGAAGAAAAAATTTCAAAAAATTTCCTATGAAACAATTGCTCGTATTCTCTACATTAATATTTTTCTCGTTTTCACTTTTTGCACAAAATGATTCTTCCAATAAATTGGGTGGTTTCTTTAAAAAGGCCAATTCAATTTTTTCAAAAAGTTCTTCTTCCGCCAGTGGATTATCATCCGGTGAAATCGTTTCAGGATTAAAAGAAGCGCTTTCTCTGGGCGCGCAAAAAAGCACAGATAAACTCTCTGCAGCGGACGGGTTTTTTAAAGATGCGGCGGTAAAAATTTTATTACCCAAACAAGTGCGCGATATAGAAAGTAAAATGAGAATGTTCGGCATGGGAAAGTTAGTTGACAATGCAGAACTGAGCATGAACCGCGCCGCCGAAGATGCTTCCAAATC
>JBDTKF010000115.1:0-15667 GCA_039935455.1 Ginsengibacter sp. | reverse complement strand
TCAATAATTAATTGATTTTTTGTTTTGGGTAAATGATTGACGATCTCCTTTATTTTAATTTTTTTTTGTTCTGCCGGCGCTGCCAGATGCGGCGATGCGGGCATTTTTAAACGATACAATTCAGGATGAATTTTTGTTTTGGAATTGGAGATCATCTTTTGTATAAATAATGAATCTGTTCCGTCTGAAAACCCTGCCTGTACTGGTTTCCAATAGTCTGCTTTTAGTGCTTCTGTAATGATTGCGGAGATTAATGTTTTACCGACATCTGTTCCTGTTCCTGTAATGAAGATTGGTTTCAAAATATTATTTATTTATTTATAAAAATAGAGAAAACGGTTGTACCATAATTTCGTTTGGTTTTGAATAACAATTCATTCTCATAATTGTTTGAAGGAGTATGCTCCAGAATAAACCATCCGCCATCAGACAATAATTTTTTTTCGCGAATGATTCCTGGTATTTCATCAATGTTTTTTAACGCATAAGGCGGTCCTGCAAAAATCAGATCAAATTTATCATCGCAATTTTCCAGGAAACGAAACACATCACTTTTAATAACGCGGCAATTTTCAATTCCAAATTCATTGATTTTATTCTTAATGAATTCATACATCTTTGAATCTTTTTCAATAATAGTGAGATCTGCAGCACCACGTGAAGCGAGCTCGTAACTAATGCTTCCGGTGCCTCCAAAGATGTCAAGGGTTTTTATTCCTGGTATAGAAATATGATTTTCGATGATATTAAACAAACCTTCCTTGGCAACATCCGTTGTGGGCCGTGTGTAGGGCATTTTAGATGGTGGATTTATTTTTAAACCACCATATTTTCCGGTTATTATTCGCATTGATCTATTGCAAAGATATAACTGAAATAATGAGAAGGGAACTTGGTTATTTCATCAGAGTAAAAATTTTCTTCCGGCAAAGCTTTCAACTCTACTTCGTTGAAATATTTATAAATCTCTTTATAAAGTGGAGAGTTTTCTTCCAGTAATCCACTGATGACCAAATGGGGATTTTTTATTTTGAATTGTTCACAAATGTTCAAAAGATTGTAGGAAACATCTTCGGGAGTTTGATATGGAAAAGTATTTATAAGTTGATGTTTACCTTCTTTAATAACTGAAACGATTATTTTTCGCGTGTAAAAAATGACTGATAACTGATCACGTTCTGGTGGTTTATTTTTTATAAGAAGCGTATATAAATGCAAAGATGAAGCATTGTAGAACTGTTCACTGATCACTTCCAGAATTGGCTTGGAAACCCTGTAAATATTATAAAGTGAGGTATCGGAAATCACATCGGTAAGAACGGTTTTATTGGAATCTAAATCACCAAACATCAGGGACAATAAAGAATCATTTTTGTTTTGGTCGTACAAAGAAAACGGTACAAACACACTTTCTTTAAGTGAATAAACAATACATACTTTTTTAAATTTTTTAGATAAGATTTGTTTCTGATGAAATACAATTTGCAACGCAATTGGAAATCCAATTGCAGGTTTGCTTTTGTCATAATGATAAATTCCTAATCCTATAAAGGCGTTTTTCTTTTCGTCTTTTATACAATAAGAAAATCCTTCATTGCTCACCTCACAAAGGAGTTTGCAATCTTCTGAATCAAAAGAGATTGGTGATATTTCAAATACAGTATTCATTTCCCTGACGTAATAATTTATTTTTTAGTGATGGTGTAAATATAATTTAACAAATCATCAATACAATTAAATTATTAGCTTCGCAGCCAAAATTAAAAGAATGACGAACAGAACGTTTACAATGATTAAGCCTGACGCGACTTCGAAAGGAAACACCGGCGCCATTTTGAAAATGATCAATGAAGCAGGTTTTAAAATTATTGCTATGAAAATGGAACATCTTTCCAAAGCAAAAGCAGGTGAATTTTATGCAGTCCATCAAGCACGGCCTTTTTACGGAGAACTTGTTGATTTTATGAGTAGTGGTCCTATCACAGCAGCTATTCTTGAAAAAGAAAATGCCGTAAATGATTTCAGAAAACTGATAGGAGCAACAAATCCTGCCGAGGCAGAAGTTGGTACCATCCGGAAATTATATGCAGCTTCCATTGGTGAAAACGCAGTACACGGCAGTGACAGCGATGAAAATGCCCGGATTGAAGGAGATTTTTTCTTCAGCAAGTTGGAACAATTTCAATAAGAACATCACAAATACAGTAAACGAATAAATAAAGACTATTTTTATTCTTTTGGGTGCTGATTATTTGATAAAAACATAAACAAAAAATAGTTTTATAGCAGTCAGTAAATGGCTGCTTTTTTATTAATTATCTGTTTGCATTATATTTTTAAAATGTAAAAATGTAAAAAGAAAGTTTAGTGAAAACTTTCACTAAACTTTCCTTGAAGCTCTTTCCAGCGTGTATTACTGAGGGGGTCATCAACTGTCTTCTAGTTTTATACCATCCCCCCTTTTGAAAGTTTTTTATTTTGCCGGTGTGATGATAATATTTCTATAATCGATAGTTCCGTGGTCGCCTTGTAAAAGGATCGGGCCAGGCATGCCTTCGTCACTGTCAATTGCGCCGCCCGTTATGCCTGGTATCTCCTGGTTACAAATAATCTTTTTTCCGTTTGCAATAATCGTTACTAATCTTCCAACTAAAGTAATGTCAAATGATTGCCATTCTCCCGGTGCTTTTGCAACCATTTCGTTGGGAGGTAAAAATCCATAAACGGCACCAAACAATACATCCGAGGCCTCTTGATTTTTGCTATCTATTACCTGTATTTCATATCTACCGCGAAGATAAATACCACTGTTACTTTCAGCAGGATATCGAACTTCAACGTGTAATTTGAAGTCTTTAAATTTTTCTTTCGTCAAAAGATTTGAACCCGAATGAGGACTACGTAATATCCCGGATTCTACTTTCCACTGATTCTCGCCGGCTGCCTGCCATGCATTCATATTGGTACCATCAAAAAGATGAATTGGTTTACCCCAAACAGGAGGCGCTTCTCTCCGAAGATGCGGAGCTCTTTTAGCAGTCCAGTTGTAAGTTTTCCCGTTACTAAAAGTCATTTTCCCAATTAGGTTTTCACCTTGCAACGTTCCTTCCACATAAAGATCATTTGGCTCATTTTCCCATTGTGGTGGGATAGAAAAACTCATTTTACCGTCGATTAAATTTACCCGGGATATTGGTCGTGCACTACCACCAGCACCGACAAAGCGTCCAACGAGCATCCGGAATCCCGAATGTTTGACTTCAAGCCAGGATGGAGTAGGTTTTCCATCAACATCAATAGTGATATCCCATCTTCCTTGTATAGCAACAGAATCTGATTGTTGTATTACTGTATCATTCATTTTAGTTTCTGATTTTGCCATTAAAGGTAAAATTACAATCATAAAAAAGCAAAAGAGAAACTGTCTGATGTTTTGTTTCAATAATTCATTCATCTGATAAAATGTTTAAATTTTTTTCCAATTTACTCATAAAAAATTAAATACAAAATCAATTCCGTTTGTCCGGATTTGTACACTTATTAACTCCTTCAAAATGGAAGATTATTATGCAAAAAAAACAGTCATATTAAGAAAAAGAATTAGTTTTGCGCTAACTCATAAGCAGTTAGTTTTGGTAAAGTGCCCCTGTTCTCTACAGGGGCACTCTAATTTTAAAAAAGACGTAATAACGGGGCAATTGAAATCTATATTATTTGTTGATCTGCTGGTTGAAAATGAGAATCGAGATTGATTCTGCACCAATCGATAAAAACCACATCACGATTGAGTTTGTACTTTCTTAATTTTATCCTTCTTACCTTTGCCCTCCTTAAAAAAAATCAGATTTAAGACCATGGCAGATCTTGCACATTTTGATCCAAATTCAGTCGGCAATCCGAACAATGGAATTTTTGGACTTCCATTTACAGAGGAAGATGCAAAACTAGTTTTGTTGCCGGTTCCCTGGGAAGTAACGGTAAGTTACAAAGCAGGCACCGCGCGTTCAATTGAGCGCGTTTGTCGTGCAAGCCTACAGGTTGATTTGTTAGACGACGACAACGTTGATGGTTGGAAACAAGGAATTTTTCTCCGCGATATAGAAAAAAATGTGTTGGCCAAAAGTGATTATCTACGAAAAGAGGCAGAACTATATATTCATTACATTACAGAAGGCGATGCTCTTTGTGACAATAAGTTTATGCAAAAAGTTTTGCGTGAACTGAACGAGGGAAGCGAATTTCTGAATCAATGGGTGTATGAACAAACCAAAGAACTGTTGGACAAAGGTAAATTAGTGGGCATTTTAGGTGGTGATCATAGTTCGCCTCTTGGGTTTCATAAAGCGATAGCCGAAAAGCATGGTGATTTTGGCATTTTGCAAATAGACGCACATTGTGATCTTCGACCTTCCTATGAAAATTTGAAATATTCACATGCATCCATCATGTATAACGCGCTTGAAGAAATTCCAAATCTTATTAAATTGGTACAGGTAGGAACAAGGGATTATTCATCTGGCGAGCTTGAATATATCAAAAACAGTAACGGCCGCGTAATAACTTATTTTGATAAAGAGCTGAAAGAACGCGCTTTTGAGGGCAAAATATGGAAAGAAATTGTGGAAGAAATAATTGTCGATCTTCCTCAAAAAGTGTATCTCAGTTTTGATATAGACGGATTAGATCCAAAATTATGTCCCAATACTGGAACGCCGGTACCAGGAGGTTTGGAAGTTAGGGAAGTATATTATTTACTAAGAAAAATAATTGAAAGCGGCAGGCAATTGATAGGTTTCGATTTAAATGAAGTGGGTATCAGCTCTAATGAATGGGATGAAAATGTAGGTGCGAGGGTTCTTTTCAAGCTATGCAATTTGTTGATTGCTTCAAATGATAAGTATGCAAAAGTTTGAAATTATTCTGAAAAACGATAAAATAAAATCTTACCGGACGATAGCATTTATAATTTTATTATTGAATCTTACTGTATTCATTTTTATGCTATTTTCTGATGAATACAGGTTTGAGGCAGCGTCTGCAATTCTGCTGGTTGGAATGTATATTTCCATGCGTTTATATCTTACAAAAAAATATAACCAGGGGAATTATCTAGATCAGATCATCTTGTTTATTTTGGCTGGATGTTGGTTTGGTTTTCATAATTATCTCCTCTTTGTTACACTTGTAATCCTTGGAATTTTATATCATTTGGCTTTACAAAAATTACAAATTGTTTTCACTTCTGAGAAAATATCCAAACTTAATTTCCCTCTCAAAGAATTTGAATGGAGTGTGTTTAATAATGTAGTTCTGAAAGACAATGTTCTTACCTTGGATTTTAAGAATAATAAATTAATCCAGATAGAAATCGAGAAGCCGCAAAATATCAATGAACAGGAATTTAATTCGTTTGTTCAATCACAACTTGGTTGATATTTCACCAAAAAATATTGACTCCTTAAACACAAGATTGATTTCATAGGCTCATTTTCCTACACTCAGTTTCATGACAAGCTTCCATTCATCCGGGGTTACTTTCTGCACAGACAACCTTGAATTTCTAACCAACTCCATATGATCAAACTTTGGATCAGCCTTGATTTGCGTGAGAGTGACCGGTTTCTTTAGTGCTTTCACAGGACTTAAATCAACTACTATCCATCTTTCATCTTCAGTAGTCGGATCGGGATAAGCCTCTTTTACAACCATAGCAATTCCTACAATTTCCATTCCTTCGTTACTGTGATAAAAAAACACTTCATCTCCTTTGATCATCTCCCGCAGATTATTTCTTGCGGCATAATTTCTTACGCCATCCCAATAAGTTTTTTTATCCTTTAGGAATTGCTGCCAGCTATATTTGAAGGGCTCTGATTTTACAAGCCAGTAATTCATAATTTTTTTTAGTTTTAAATGTAAACAATTTATAAAACCATGCTTATAATTTTTACGTAATTATCAAAAATAATTAATTCTATAGCTTACAACTATTCCATTAACTTTGGGTAATCAATCTTAAACAAAAATTAAATCACAATAAAAAACATAACTATGTTAAGCATTTTCTCCAATCCCGTTTTATTGTTCGCTATGCCAGGTGGCAGTGAGTGGATATTGATACTATTGGTTATTTTATTATTTTTCGGAGGCAAAAAAATCCCTGATTTGATGCGTGGAATCGGAAAAGGTGTCAGAGAATTCAATGATGCAAAAGATCATGTGAAAAATGAGCTTGAAGCAGGAATGAATGAGAAAAAAGTTGAGTAACAAGTAACTACTCCCTCCATAAAAATCAAATCCTGATGAAGGATTATGTTTCAAACATTAAGAAAAATTTAAAATTTCTGCTGACATATCTTCTATTAATTTTGTGATAAAAATTTCTCAAAATTAAATCTTAATTTATGTTAAGTATTATTATGAAACCAATCTTGCTTCTCTCAATGCCGGGAGAATCTGAATGGTTGTTGATTGCTTTAGTGATTTTACTATTTTTCGGAGGCAAAAAAATCCCCGATCTTATGCGTGGAATTGGTAAAGGAGTTAGAGAATTTAATGATGCAAAAGAACATGTGAAAAATGAAATTGAGGCTGGAATGAAAGAAAAAGATACGACTGTTGAAACTCCCGTACCATCGCTTTCTTCAACTGTTGTTAATGATACCACAACTTCAACAAATTTATAAAGTCTGAATGCTTTATTTTTTGACCGAATCAATTGTTATTTATTCCAAATTGCTTTTTCAGATATAATACTGGTAAAGAGTTTGAAATATTCTTTTATTCTTTGCAATTCACACTGGAAAGAGTTTCAAAAAAAAAGTTTAGTGAAATCGATTTCACTAAACTTTTTTTGTAGGAGGAAAAAGATGAAAAAAGCCTTTTAGACTTTGGAGGTTTATCTGTAATTAATTGTTGAAAATCTGGGAGTTTTTGCTTCCCACATTTTAGTAGAAAATGGATTTAATATAGGAAGTCAAATTAACAAAGATTTGCTAAACTTTTAAAAATATTTTCTTTTTGTACATAAAATAAAGAAACACCCATTTAACCAATACCAAACAAATGGCCATCACAACCACGTTGAATGGATCTCCTGCGAGTTGTCCGATCCATCCTAGAAAAGCATGTGTGCTATATTGCCAGTTCAAAAACCTGCCGGACATGTAAATCAGGATTGAATTCATCCCAATAACTTTAAAGAAAAAAGCCCATTTTTTAAATCCAAGAATATCTATGATATAATAGAAAAGAGCAAGTAGCAAAAGACTTATGCCGCCAACATTTAAAACAAAAGAACTAGTCCAAAGATTTTTATTGATTGGAAAATCAAAATTCCAGACCAGCGCAACAAGAATGCACAGCACACCTGTGCCAGCCATCAGCGCTGCTTTTCTTTGTTTAGTGTAAGGACTGTTCTTCAACAATTGTCCTGTTAAAATTCCAAGTAACCCTGTGGCAATTGCCGGAATAGTCGACATAATTCCTTCTGGATCATGAATAACCTCGTATAGTTTTCCTGGTAAAAAAAGACGGTCAACATAAGAAGCAAAGTTTCCTTCCATCGTCAGGTCACCATGCGGAAATCCAGGCGCCGAAGTAAATTTAAACATCAGCCAATAACCAATTAAAATTCCAAAAAACCAGATGATCTGTGTGAAATATTTTGAATAAATATAAATGATATTGGCCAGCATATAGGCCAGGCCAATTCTTCCTAAAACACTCGCAAAACGTATTTGAGAGATTGGCTCTATTGTAAACCCATTGTTATGTATGATACCCAGGATAACTAATATCAATCCTCTTTTTACCACCCGCCATAAAACCTGTTCTTTAGTTTTTCCTTTCTCCATTGCGCGGCCAACGGAATAAGGTGTGGCAACACCGGCTATGAATAAAAAGAGTGGAAATATCAAATCGTAAAAATGGAATCCATTCCAGTGGGGGTGCGTAAACTGATCAGCTAAAGTTAGCCAGAATGGCGAACCGGTCGCTTTACCTAAACTGTGGATAATTCCGTCAGCACCTATGATCCAGAACATATCAAAACCACGCAAAGCATCCAAAGAATAAAGTCTTTGCTGAGTTGCAATTTCTGCCATAATAGTTTTATTGGTTTTAAAGCGGGTTAGTTAAAATTAAATATTGTCGGAGATAACCGGAAGTAATACGCAGGTTTAAAGATAATAGAATAGAAAATACAATCATGATTATTTTTTTTTATTCTTCGAATTCCCGGCAAAACTTTCATCCCCAATTTCATTGATCGATGGTACCGCAATAAAAATTTTATCTTAGAATAAGTGAGGGGGATTTCTTTTCCTCGCGTAAAAAAATTTTCGTTTGCGAAGTTGAACTTATTGTTTCCCCTATCTACATATAACCAATGACCTTTCTCTTTTTTATGTCCCAACCAGGAAAGAGAATTACTGTTGAATAAATTTTTCACTTCAAATTTTACTTTTTCAGGAATTGATATGCTTTAGGTAATTGCATCAACAACATTTTTAATCAAAGACACATCAATCAATAAAGAATTTGTTATAAATTGGTGCCCTATTTCATGGCGTCTGTTAATACATACCAAGATGTGGCTTAAAGTAAATACTCAATCCGAAATATTATAAAAAATTAAAAATAAAATGAAATACAAAACAATCGCAAGTATTTTGTTGGTGTCCGTTTCTTTATCAGTAATGGCACAAACAAAAAGTAATAATAAATGGCAATCTCTCTTTAATGGTAAAAACCTTGATGGTTGGAAACAACTCAATGGTAAAGCCTTATACACAGTGAAAAACGGTGAAATAATCGGCACAACAGTTGCCAACACGCCCAATTCATTTTTAGTTACAGAAAAAAAATACGGTGATTTTATTCTGGAGTTGGATCTGTTAGTAGATACCACTATGAATTCTGGAATTCAAATCAGAAGTGAGAGCAACGCAGCGTACCAAAACGGGCGCGTTCACGGATACCAGGTAGAAGTGGATCCTTCTGAAAGAGCCTGGAGCGGCGGGATCTATGATGAAGCGCGGAGAGGATGGCTCTATACCATGGAATATAATCCGTCAGGGAAGAAAGCATTTAAAAATAATCAATGGAATAAATATCGGATTGAGTGTATTGGAAATACCATGAGAACATGGATCAATGGAATCCCAACAGCCAGCCTGGTAGATGCTGAAACGGCAAGTGGGTTTATCGCGCTGCAGGTACATGCCATCGGCGATAACGACAAGGCAGGAAAACAGATTCGCTGGCGCAATATCAGGATTCAGACCAACAACCTTATCGCTTCACCGTTTGATCATATTTTTGTAGTCAATACCATTCCCAATAATTTATCGGCACAGGAAAAAGCCAACGGGTACGTTCTTTTATTTGATGGAAAAACAACCCAGGGCTGGAGAGGAGCTTACAAAACTCATTTTCCTGAAAAGGGCTGGACAGTAAGTGATGGAGTGCTTAGCGTTCAAAAGTCAGGTGGAGCTGAGGCTGCTAATGGCGGTGATATTGTTACTCTGAAACAATATAGTGCTTTCGTTTTGGAATTTAACTTTAAACTAACCGAAGGGGCTAATAGTGGCGTAAAATATTTTGTTACTGAATCAGAAGGAAATAAAGGATCCGCCATTGGCCTGGAATACCAGATATTGGATGATGAAGAACATCCGGATGCAAAACTTGGCAGAGACGGAGACAGAACACTGGGCTCGCTTTACGACCTGATCGCTTCCACTAAAACGCCCAGGTTTATAAAAAAAATTGGCGAATGGAATGAAGGCATCATAAAAGTTTATCCGAATAATCATGTAGAACACTTTTTAAATGGGATGAAACTCTTGGAATACGATCGCGGGTCTAAAGAGTTTATGGACCTGGTTGCAATAAGCAAATATAAACATTGGCCAAACTTCGGTATGGCACCTGCAGGTCATATTCTTTTGCAGGACCATGGAGATGCCGTATCATTCAGAAGCATAAAGATTAAAGAATTGAAATAATTTATTGAGTCTGAAGTATAGTAAAGCGTTCATTTCCTGAAAAGAATGAGAACAACAGTAAACGAACAAATACATCAAATTTGTGTTTCCTGATTTTGCGAAACCCATCGTCTTTCAATTTTTATTTTGTGCAACTTAGTTGAAGCTTTTGTTCCATTGATCTGGAATATCATTTGGCAGTAAACACACAAATAATGAAATTTTTGAAACGGAATCGAGTATAAATTTAATTGTTTGTTTTTTTAACAGGACTGGTAAAAAGGATTATTCCAAACAAGGATGCGAAGATTGAATAAATAATTGTTGCAACCCACAAATAAGGTGATACTGAATGATTCGTTGCAACCTTCAAAAGTGTGATCGCAGCGATTACAAAGTGGGTAAAATTTCCCATAGCGAGTGGCCTTGCATAGATACCACCTATCAAAACTGTTTTTGCCATCCAGTTCATCATAGCAAATCCAAGATACAGCGCACCTGTCACTTGCACAAAAAGAATCAGTGTTTCATTCGAAGAGATTCCTGCGTTCATTAAAATTTTGACTGGCAAAAAAGAGGCGGCCAGTCCTGATAATCCCATCACAATAGCACTTGCGATCATAATATATTTTCGATTCATTTTTATTTGTTGATGATTTTTGTCAATTAATTATTGGGATTCGTGAATTGAACAATTTCGCACGACAGACCGCCATTCTTTATTTCCAAACATAGTTAAAAAGTGGTCGGGGTCTCCACAGCCACAAGTAAAGTTTCGAAACAAAAACCTGAAATGAAAACAAATATGGCTTGTTCTAAAAACTAACAATTATTATCCAACATCATTTTTTCTTGTCTGTATCTTCAATTCCACATGATGTTCTTTTTGATCGTTCAATAGTTGGATCACATTATCCTGTTTTTCAACACCATCCACAATTACGACTATTCCATTCTCAGTGGCATTTATTTGCTGAGCAGTGATCTGATAAATTGTTTCGTGATAGTGGTATTCAATAGTAAATGAATTCCATTCTAGTGGAATACATGGTTCAAACGTAAGTTGATCTCCCATACTCCTAATCCCCAATACTGATTCCGTGATGAGGCGATACATCCATCCGGCAGAGCCCGTGTACCATGTCCACCCGCCACGACCTTTATGTTGCATCTCAGAGTAAATATCAGCTGCCATTACATAAGGTTCTACTTTGTAGGTGCCAACTGCTTCCCGCGAGTTTCCATGGTTTACAGGATTTATAAGTGATAAAAGTTCACCCGTCCGACGATTGTCGCCCATAGCTGCAAAAGCCATGGTAAGCCAGATGGCAGCATGTGTATATTGGCCTCCGTTCTCTCTTACGCCTGGAACGTAACCTTTGATATAACCTGGGTTTAGATCCGATTTATCGAATGGTGGATTCAACAACTGAATAAAAGCTTCTTTTCTATGGACTAAGTGTTCGTCTGCAGCATCCATTCCCAATTTTGAACGGTGCTTCTCCCCTCCTCCTGATAATACAGACCAGCTTTGAGAAATTGAATCAATACTACATTCGGGATTGGTAGCCGAACCGAGCGGTGTCCCATCATCAAAATAAGCACGACGATACCATTTTCCATCCCATCCATTTTTATGGATATTATCCTTTAATTTTTCTGCTTCTTTTATGCATTCATTTGCAAAAACGGCATCATTGTTCAAGTTTGCGATAATTGGAAAGCTGGTAAGCACGTCATACAGAAAAAATCCCAGCCATACACTTTCACCTTTACCATGTTGACCCACTTTATCCATACCGTCATTCCAATCACCACCACCCATAAGTGGCAGTCCATGTATACCGAAATTCAACCCATTTTTTATAGAACGGACACAATGTTGGTAAAGACTTGCAGACTGGTCAGAAACACCCGGAAAATCATAATAAGACTCTTCTTCAGGATTAAGCTGACGTCCCTCAAGGAATGTAACAGATTCTTTCAATATCCCGGAATCTCCGGTACTTCTCACATAGTGAGTTGTAACAAATGGTAACCATAAATAATCATCAGAACAACGCGTACGCACTCCACGTCCGGAAGGCGGATGCCACCAATGCTGTACATCTCCCTGTACAAACTGGCGTGAGGCAGCGAGAAGTATCTGGTGGCGGGCAATATCTGGTTTTGTATGCACAATGGCCATGATATCCTGTAATTGGTCCCGAAAACCGAAGGCACCACCCGACTGGTAGAAACCACTGCGAGCCCATAACCGGCAGGCCATTACCTGGTAAATCAACCATCCATTTGCCAATAGATTGATTGACTGGTCGGGCGTTTTTATTTGTACAGCACCCAGCGTCTTGTCCCAATAATTTTTTACTTCTTTAAGCGAATTTTCCGCAGCACCTGGTGCTTTAAATTGTTGAAGTAAAGCCACTGCTTCCTCTCTACTTTTTTCGGTACCCAGAATAAAGACAACTTCATGATCTTCTCCTTCAGCGAGATCAAAAAATACCTGAAACACCCCACATGGGTCTAAAGCCGCACCTGTTTTGCCGGATAAATATTGCCTTGTCAGAGCATCTGGCTTCCGAAGTGAACCATTACGTCCGATGAATTCCGTACGATCTGCTGTACATGTTTTACCTGCATCGTCCACATCGAAAAAGCAAACTCTGTTTAGAAATTCAGTATTGTAAGGATTTGTGGCAAAAAGTGCTCCTGTGGAAGCATCTTTTTCAGTAATGATATACTGAGATGTTTTTGCTTTCAGGTCGCCCAATACCCATTCTACATATCCTGTAGCCGACAGGCGGCAGGGTTTACCGGAGTAATTGTGAATTTTCAATACAATGAACTTTACGGGCGCTTTTATATCCACATACACAGTCACTTCAGAGTCTATACCATTCTCGTTATGTCCAAAAACACTATACCCGAATCCATGTCTTGTAATATAAGGAGATTTTCCCCGGACCGGCAATGCCATTGGAGACCAATAGTGCCCCGTTTCCTCGTCACGCAGATAAAATACTTCTCCGGCGGTATCACTTACGGGATCATTATTCCATGGTGTAAGACGAAATTCATGGGCATTTTCCATCCATGTATACGACTGACCGCTCTCTGAGATAACAGTCCCAAAATCAGGATTGGCCAATATATTTACCCAGGGTGCAGGTGTTACAACCATACTTGTTGTAGCAATCATATATTCTTTTCCATCAGGAGAAAACCCGCCATAACCATTAAAAAATTGTAAATTCTGCAACGGCAATACATGTGCTTCGTGTGTCACGTATGGCTGGGTAGGTGTCAATAACGGAATCGTTATATTCATGGTGCCCCGGCGCTTAACCTGGTCTGCAAGGGATCCACGGCGGTCGGAGATGTTTACACGGGCTACGGTTTGTATCAGTATCCTGTCCTCATTGGAAATCTGATCAGCAGCTTTCACAAAAATGCCACCGGGTCTGTCAGCTAAGTCCGCCCCCAATCCAACAGTGATAAGATTCATGATCTGATTTTGCAGTAACTGGCGATAGCCACCCCGTTCCTCATTCCAGATAACCAGATCTATCATCAAACCTTTCAGTCGTAAGTATGTATGCGCTTGTATTAATTGTTTTACGAGAGAGATATTTTCGGAATCTTCAATCTGCAATAACACGATAGGCAAATCTCCCGAAATGGAATGACTCCACAGTCCTGATTGTCCCCGATGATTCTGAATGAGTATTTTGGGATCAGCACGTAAAGAACTATGTGGATAAATAATAGCACTTGCAAGTCGTGTATAAAGTTGTGCATCAGTTTCTGTTGCATTAATTTGTCTCAATATTACCTGGCTATGTGTCCAGGCCAGTTCAAATACACGGTTGGTAAGATAAAAGTCCTGGTACTTATCTACGAGAACTTGACAGGATTCCCTGGTTTCACCTACACCATATACCTGATTGATAGTGGCTGTTTCTTCAGGGTCGATCGTTATTTTATATCTTATAGAAACGATTGGATCAAGCACTGAGCCCTTATTTCCAGAAAGAGGCCCCTCGGTATTCATAGCCTCCGGATTAACGACCGTGTTCCCTCTTCCAATGAATTTCATCCGGTCAGTTTCATAAGAAATCTCTTCTACATTGGCATTATAGCTAGTCATCAGATGAAACATCCAAGGTGTCCGTTCTTCACTGGAACGAGGACGACGTGTACATAGAATTGCCCGTTGGTCCGGAAGGATTTCAGTTTGTACAAAAAGTTTGCTGAATGCAGGATGCAAAGCGTCAGACATCGCTGAAGAAAGCACTACTTCGGCATAACTGGTGACTTCAACGGTTTTTCTTTTACGGGAATGATTGGTAATATTTAAGCGTCTGATTTCAATATCATCTTCCGGAGAAACCACAATTTCGGCATGTGTTTCTATATTACTGTCACGGCGGCGAAATTCTGCACGTCCCTGTGAAAAAACAACTTCGTAGTTTTTCCCTGTTCTTAGCACGGGTTGATAAGCAATAGACCAGAAATTGTTTTTTTCAAGATCACGAATGTAACAAAAGGTACCCCAGTTGTCGCATGTGGTGTCTTCATTCCATCGGGTAACTGCAATATCTTTCCATCGGCTGTAACCACCACCAGAATTGGTAACCATCACATGATATCTGCCGTTGGATAATAATTGTACAGCGGGTAATGGAGTATGAGGCGTGCTAATAATCCTCATCTCTGTATTACTGGCTTTAATACTGATATCTCTTTCCTCCGTAGCTGGTAAATAATAGGAAGTGGCTTTAGGAATACGTTCCTGGAGTAACAATAATGTTGCCTGGAAACGAGGTTCCGCACTAAACCTTTTTTGCATAGGCTGTTGAAGCAATAAATAGGATAAAGAGAGGAAACTCATTCCCTGATGATGCGCCATAAATGAACGGATGATTACACTTGATCGCCCCCGAGGCAACCTGGAAGGCGTATAATCTATGGCCTCAAAGAATCCAAATTCCCCCTCAAAATCATAAGAACTTAATAATTGAAGATTATCGCTGGCTTCTAATGGGGCAACCATCAAAGCCATTATTGTGGCATAAGGAGCTATAACCAGATCTTCACTCAATCCTCTTTTGAGCCCAAGCCCAGGAACTCCAAATGCCTGGTATTGATAATTGAGTGAGACATCTACCATATTGTATCCAGATTCGGAAATACCCCAGGGCACATTGCGTAAGTTTCCATAAGTTATTTGCCTTTGTACGGAAGCTTTGTAAGTTTGATCAAGAAGGGTATTTTCGTAATTAGGCATGACAATAAGTGGCATCAGGTATTCAAACATAGAGCCACTCCATGATAGGAGGATGGGATCACCACCCGGATTGGTAAGCTGTCTTCCTAAGGCAAACCAACTATCCTGTGGTAATTTTCCCTGAGCGATTCCTACGAAAGTACAGAGTCTGGCTTCTGAAGCCAACAGATCATAAAATCCGGCGTCGCGGCGGTGTTCTTCCACATTGTAGCCTATGGATAGCAGATGTTGTGTCTTGTCGTAAAGGAACTCAAATTCAATATTTGAAAGTTTGGTGCATTGGTCGGCGAGAATTTCCAGGGATTCAATACGTTCTTCCGCAACCATGCTTGCCTTTTCATAAGCCACTTTCAACTCATTAAGCCATTCATTATCTTCCGAACTATTTTGG
>JBDTKF010000114.1:0-4960 GCA_039935455.1 Ginsengibacter sp. | reverse complement strand
GCATGATGTTGCCACAAAATTTGAAATTAATAAAAACCAGGGATTGTTTTATACCCTTAAATTATCGATTGCCAACAAACTCATTTTTAGTAAATGGAGAGAAGCTTTGGGTAATAATATAGTCAATGTCGTTAGTGGTGGTGCTGCTTGCCAAGTAAGGCTTATAAGGATTTTTACTGCTGCCAGGATTCCTATAATGGAAGGGTATGGACTTACAGAAACATCACCTGTGATAAGTGTAAACCGCTTTGAAGAAGAAGGAAGAATGTTTGGAACTGTAGGTCCATTACTAAGAAACGTGGAAGTGAAAATTGCAGAAGATGGTGAAATTTTATGTAAAGGTCCTAATATAATGATGGGGTATTATAAACACCCTGATCTGACTGCAGAAGCAATGGAAGGAGCTTGGTTCAAAACCGGAGATATCGGAACCATTGTAGATAATAAATTTTTGAAGATTACGGATCGAAAAAAAGAGATGTTTAAAACCAGTGGTGGAAAATATGTATCGCCAATTGCAATTGAAAATAAACTGAAAGAGTCGAAGTTGATCGGGAATATCATGGTAGTTGGTGCGGGAGAAAAATTTGTATGTGCGTTGATCGTTCCTGATTTTAATAACCTGAAATCATGGTGCAATTCGAATAAAATTGATTATATCAACAATGAAAAGATGGTTGACAATCAATCAGTAGTAGATCTTTATAAAGAAGAGATTGACCGTTACAATAAACTCTTTAGCCATGTTGAACAAATAAAGAAATTCAAATTACTTTCAGAGGAATGGTCAGTTGAAACTGGTGAAATGACGCCGAAATTGAGTTTGAAACGGAAAGTAATTATGGAAAAGAACCACGAAATTATCCGCAAAATATATTCCATCAATTAATCTGAATCTCAGTAAATCAACAAATATCTGTAATTCTTATTTTATTGATATTAAAGAGACTCGTAAATTTTAATCTTATTATACAAAGTCTTTCTATCAATTTTTAAGATTTCAGCGGCCTTGGTTTTGTTGAAGTTTACTTCTTTAAGGACGTTCATAATTGTCTCATATTCTGCTTTTGCCGCAGCATCTTTGAGATCAACTTCTTTTAACTGGTTATTTGAATTAGAGGAAAAACCTTCAACTCCGTCAGTATGAAAGTCAGCGTGAACTGGTGCCTGGGTAATTTCCCACGGTAAAACTTTTGAAGTTATTTTTCCGGATGGAGTTAACAAAACGGCACGCCTGACTACATTTCTGAATTCCCTTAAGTTTCCCGGCCAACCGTAGTTTAAAAACATATCTTCTACATCTTCTTCATATCCTTCAATATTCTTTTGCAATTCTGCGTTTGTTCTGTCCAGAAAAAATTGGGCAAAAAGAGGAATATCACCTTTTCTGTTTCGCAAAGCGGGAAGATTGATTGAAAATTCATTGAACCTATGATAAAGATCTTCACGGAATTTTCCTTTTTGATAAGCTTCCTGCAAATTTTCGTTTGATGCAACAATAATTCTTACATCTACGTCCATTTCCTTCGTTCCGCCAACTCTTTTGTATTTTCTCTCCTGGATTACGCGTAGCAAAGAAGCTTGTACATCCTTGGGAAGATTAGAGACTTCATCTAAAAATAAAGTGCCGCCATTTGCCATTTCAAAATGACCTTCTTTATCTGTAATGGCGCCAGTAAATGCACCTTTTACATGACCAAATAATTCACTTCCGGATAATTCTTTCGATAATGTTCCACAATCCATAGCAATAAAAGGCCTTCCTTTCCTGTTGCTTGCTTCATGAATCGTTTTTGCAATAACCTCTTTCCCGGTTCCGCTTTCACCGTATAAAATGACGCTGTAATTTGTCGGAGCAACAATTTCAATCTGCTTATAAATTTTAGCCGTTTCACCATCCTGACCGATTAAATATTCGTTATTATGGGACAACTCATAAATTCTTTTCTTCTGAACGCCATTTACGGGTTTTGCGGTTTGATCAGGAACATCCGAAATGGGACTTGCCAGGGCTTTTTCGATTACATTGATAACTTCATCCGGAATAAGGGGTTTGGTGATGTAGTCAAAAGCACCAAGCTTGATAACATCTACAGCAGTTTTTATATCTGAATACCCGGTAATGATAACAACAATTGTTTTTGGTTTGGTTTCTTTGATTTTTACCAACACATCTTTTCCATCTTTGTCACCAAGACGAAAATCACACAAAACGATATCAAAGTGAAACTCATTGAATTTTGCCAATCCTTTTGAACCGTTATGTGCTACTTCTGTACTATACCCCTTTTTTTCTAGGAAACGACTTAATAAAACGCACATGTCGAAATCATCGTCAATGATTAGTATTTTTTTATTCATAACTATAAATAAGCGTTTGGGTTTGCAAAGTTAACTTAAATCTTTGTTTTTTAATTCGGGAACTGAAACAGTTTTTTTTTCTATTTTCACCCATTCAGCGTATTCGTTGGGTGTAATGTTTTCTCCATACAATTTTGCATACACTTTAGTAAATTCTGCACCAAGGTATAAAATTATTGAGCTATAATAAACCCACATCATTAAAATTATAATAGAACCTGCCGCGCCATACAGTGAAGTAATATTACTTTTACTTACATAAAAACTGATTCCCATTTTCCCTATGGTAAAAAATATCGCGGTTATAAATCCACCAATTAAAACGTCTTTCCATCCGATTTTTGCGTCTGGCAAAATTTTAAAAATTAGTGAAAACATAAAAGCTATAATTACAAATGATAAAATGCCATCAGTAATTTGTATAAAATAAATGCTGAAATTCTGAATAAATTTACTGATAAATTTTCCAAATGCTGCAACCGCTGCATTAAGTAAAAGAGTTAGCGTCATAATAATTCCGATGCTTACTATTAAAGAAAATGAGAGGAGGCGGGTAAGAATTAATTTCCACCAAACTTTGTGTTTTTTTATTCTTAAACCCCATATCCTGTTTATAGAATCCTGTATTTCTCCAAAAATGCTGGTAGCACCAACCAGTAAAATTATTGCGCTGATAACGGTTGTCAAAAAGCTGTTACTGCTAAGGTGTATATTTTTGATAATATTTTGTATTTGAACAGCGGCTTCACTACCAATGTAGCTATTCAATTCTTCGTAAACCTGTCCCCTCATTGCTTCTTTCCCAAAAAGAAAACCAAATAAAGTAGTGAGGACAATTAATAAAGGGGCTATTGAAAAGACGGTATAATATGCAAGCGACGCACTATATTTTAAAATATTATCTGCAGAAAATTCTTTAAATACTTCTTGAATAATTAAAATAATTTTTTTTGAATTTTGTTTAAATCGCATGTAAAGTCCTTTATAATCTTGATACAAAAAATTAGGGTGAAAAGAAAATACACTTAAAGTTCGGATAAATCGTCAAATAAAAAGTTTGGTTGTTAATCGAAAATACTTTTCAAGATAATAACAAGCATCGATATAATCGGAAGTTAATTAAATACTAAAAAAATGCTCATTTCGGGGCGTGAATTCCCCAAACATAACCTTCATCTGCTATTTAAAATTCTCTCTCAGTGAGTTCATTAAAGCCATAAAGCACGATTATAGCTTGAAATATATTTTGGCAAAGTTTTGAATAATAAAAATTCAACAATAACTTTTTACAAATTAAATTAAAAAGAAAATGAGAAGCATCTTATACGTCATTGCAGTAATTCTGATAATCATCTGGGTAGTTTCTTTTTTGGTATATCATGTATCTGGTGGCTTAATTCACATTCTTCTGGTAATCGCAATTATTGCTATTATTTTAGGAGTTATCCGAAGAGCATAGACTTTTCTAAGATCTTGAATATAAATTGAACTTATTTATTTGTTTACTATTATAATCATTTTTTTTAAACCTTAAAATCAATTACACATGGGAAATCTATTGTATATCGTAGCGGTAGTCCTGGTCATAATATGGGCTATCTCATTTTTAGGCGGATTCTATACAGGAGGCCTGATTCATATTTTATTAGTAATTGCGGTAATCGCAATCCTTTTAAAAGTAATTAGGGCAGCCTGACGTTTATTAATCATTAAAAAATAATTTTTATGGAAGACTGGAAATTAAAATTGCAGGGAGGCTGGAATGAAACAAAAGGTAAAATGAAACAAGCCTATGGTGATCTGACCGACGACGATTTAAAACACGAAGAAGGAAAAGATGACGAATTTCTTGGACGTTTACAACAAAAGCTTGGAAAAACAAAAGATCAGGTGATTAGTTGGATACAAAGCCTTTGATAATTCCGGACGTAAGATGAAAGAACAAAACCTCATACATACTTTATGCATGAGGTTTTTTAATCCAATCAATAATGAAACTTTTTGATAATGAAGCGCCGGTATATGTCAGATTGGGATTTCAATTCCTGATCATTTTTTTCATTTGTTTTTTTATAAACATTGCTCAAAATATTCTCATCCCATTTGCTTTTGCTGCTTTATTGGCGGTATTGCTTTTACCACTTGTATCATTCCTCGAATCCAACCATATCAGTAAAATACTATCAATTTTTATTGCCCTCTTTATTGCAATCGGTTTTGTTGCCGGTATTATTTATTTTTTAAGCAGCCAGATTGCAAATTTCATTCAGGATGTACCTTCCATAAAAGAGCATTTGAATCAACATTTTATTGACGTTCAAAGTTGGATCAAAACAAAATTTAATCTCTCTTTTTCTGAACAAAATCAATACCTTGAAAAACAGGCAGATCTGATCAAAGAATCCGGGACCGGGTATTTGAAGACAACCTTTTTTTCTTTGACAGAGGCAATACTGCTTTTGTTTCTGTTACCGATCTATACATTCTTGCTTTTGTATTATCGACTCCATATTCGAAATTTTTTATTCGTTGTTTTCAAAAAAGAATATAATACAGAGGTGCAAAATGTGATCAGTAGATCTAAATTAATGATCCGGAG
>JBDTKF010000113.1:0-18325 GCA_039935455.1 Ginsengibacter sp. | reverse complement strand
AACGGTAGCCTGTTCTGCATGCATCCCAATAGTAACAAGGTGCTCGTCAATAAACGAATATTCAGCTCCACTTTCAATCATTCTCACACAATAATCAACATCTACCAACCAGATGAAACGTTCGTCATATTTTATGTTGATTTTGTTGGAGATCATTACATTACTGGGAGGCCCGATCACAAAAACATCAACAAGATGATCGACCTTCATTTTTAAATTATAGATGATCTTTGGATCTCTGCGTACATTCTCAACCAATTCACCGTTATCAAACATCGGTGTGTTGCGTGAAAAAACAAATCCAAGGTTTTTGTTTTCTTTAAATTTATTTAAATATGTAGTTATTGAATCGGGTTTTGCAAAATAATCGTCCTGGTGAATGAGGATCGCAAATTGGCCCAAAGCCTGTTCCAGCGCAAAGTTCCAGTTTCGGGGAGTTTTCAGAGAAGGCTGATGTTTAAAATAACGAAGCGATAGTTTTTTATCATACTGCTTACATAAATCTTCAATTTTAGTGTGATTTGAATCATCTGAAACAATCACTTCGATATTTTTATATTCCTGAATAACAATAGAATCCAACAATCGTTCTACATACTTCAACTGATCGTAAACAGGAATACAAACAGAGATTAGTGGATTATTCATTTCCATTTTTGAAAGCAAAAATATTCAATTGCACATCATAGGTATTCACAACCTTTTTATCATAAAAAGGACGAGGATAAATATCCGCTGCCTCTTTGATATACCATTTGAAGTTTTGCTCAGTTAAAATATTCAAAATAGTATTTAATTTATGCATCTCATGATAATAACCATGATATTCGACAAACATTTTTTCTACATTTTGCAGGTCACTTTTAATGTCCTGCATCACTTCATATTCTGCTCCTTCAATATCTATCTTTAAAAAATCTACCCGCTGTTGTAAAAAATCTTTCAGCCTGATTGCAGGCACTTTCACAAGTCTGCCACCAGCTTCAGAAGGTAGCACCGAACTAGCCATACTATTGGATTCATAAAATTCTATGTGATCATTATTTGTCCAAACGGCTTTCTCCAAAAGTTCGACATCGTCAAATTTCCATGAGGCAAGATTTTCTTTTGCTAACTGAAAATTCTTAGAATCAGGTTCAAAAACAATTATTTTTGACTGAGGATAATTCAGTTTAAAAAATAAAGCACTTAGGCCAATATATCCGCCACAATCCAATATCACCGGCGCAGGATTGGCTGTCTTGAAAAGATAAATTTCGTCACTAAACATTTCTTTTATTGCGTGCAAAAAAGAGAGTGGATCTGTAAAGGCAACCTTAATTCCAGGTTTATATTGATGAAAATATATTTTACCAGCGGCAGCGTGTTTATATATCTTTTCATCAATCCAACTGATATTAAATTTTGCATACTTCGGGGTCATCCCGCGCTTTACTTTTTTTAAAAAACTTCGAATGATTTTATCAGTCATGGTTGATGGAGAGTTAAACAATGCACCGATTACTTTAAATTTGCGGCAAATTTAGTGCAATGAAAGTAATTGATAATTGTCTAATAGAAAACCAATGATCTTTAATATTCAAACAATCCAACGATAAACACATGCAACTTCAACCGCTTACTGCGATTTCCCCGATAGACGGGCGTTACAGGAACCAGCTTCAACATTTAGATCAATATTTTTCAGAGTTTGCTTTAATGAGATACCGGGTAAAAGTCGAATTATCATATTTCCTTTTTCTTTCAGAAAAAAAATTCTTCAAAATCCCTGTTGCCATCAAAAAAGGACTCCTGAATATCGAAAAAGATTTTTCAATTCAGGATGCTGAAAAAATCAAGGAAACAGAAAAGATTACCAATCACGATGTAAAAGCGGTAGAATACTTTTTGAAAGAAAAATTAAAATTCCTGAATGGCGGTGATTTGCTGGAATGGATTCACTTTGGCTTAACTTCTCAGGACATCAATAATACTGCACTTCCGCTCATGTGGAAAGATGCAATTGAACATGAATATTTACCGGCGGTTATTAATTTGCAACATAAACTCCATCATCTTGCTTTACAATGGAAAGATATTCCAATGCTTGCCAGAACACACGGACAGCCAGCTTCTCCGACGATGCTCGGAAAAGAAATTATGGTTTTCGTGGAGAGAATAGAAAATCAAATTCAACAGTTCAGTTACATTCCTTTTACCGGAAAATTTGGTGGTGCCACAGGGAATTTTAATGCGCATTACGTTGCATATCCAAGAATAAACTGGTCCGATTTTGCTAATAAATTTTTGCAAGAAAAATTAGGGCTCCAGCGCCAGCAGTACACTACACAGATCGAACACTATGATTTACTGGCTGCACATTTCGATACAATTAAAAGAATTAATACCATCTTAATTGATCTCTGTCGTGATATCTGGACTTATATCAGCATGGAATATTTCAAACAAAAAACTAAATCCGGTGAGATAGGAAGTAGTGCCATGCCTCACAAAGTGAATCCCATCGATTTCGAAAATGCTGAAGGAAATCTTGGCATTGCAAATGCACTTCTGGAACACCTTTCAGCAAAACTTCCGGTTTCGCGTTTGCAGAGAGACCTTACAGATTCAACTGTAATCAGAAACATGGGAATACCTGTTGCTCATACTTTGTTGTCGGTTTTTTCTCTTGAAAAAGGAATCGGCAAACTGATTCTAAACGAGCAAAAGTTACACACTGACCTGGATCATAATTGGGCGGTAGTTGCCGAAGCCATACAAACAATATTGCGCAGAGAGCATTATCCAAAACCTTATGAAGCTTTGAAAGAATTGACAAGAGGTAAAGAATCTGTTGATAAAAACACCATCCACAATTTTATTGATTCCCTGAAAGTTTCTGCTGCATTAAAAAAGGAATTGAAAGCGATCACACCATTTAATTTTACCGGAAAAATTCAAATTAATTAAATCAAGCTCCCATAAATGTTTATTGAGTTTCAGCTATCACCTTCCGATATTATTTATTCAATTTCCGCAAGTTTTTATTTACAACATGCTTAATCTCATTACTTATCCTGTAATCTACCATACCATTGAATCGTAATGGACGGATTGTAGCAGGAATTGAAGACTTTAATGATTGCTTAGAATCTATTCTTTCTGCTATGGCAAGACGGGCATAACTTCCTGTAGAAATATAATGGAAAATTTGCGATAGATTTTCATCGTTGGTGTTATCACCCCACGGCACATCCACGAAATCCCTGGCCAAAGAATTAGGAACCATTCCATTGAAGTATCCACCTTCGTTTATAGAATTTCTGGTTTCAAAATTAATAGCGTAAAGATCTGCGAGATCTTTTTCTGCACCTCCATTTGGAAAATCTGAAATATGGAAAGTAAAAAATCCAACCGGTTTGCCATAGGTGGTTTGGCCAACCAATTTTACACTCATATACGGTTTTAGATTGTTGATAGTTAATTCACTTGCTGAGGCTGTATGCGAACTTCCAATAAAAAACACCTGGTCCAGATTTAAATTCCCGCTACCTCCATTAAACAAAACTTTTTGAGATAAAAAATCTGGTTGTTGCGCTACCTGTGCAGTTAATTTATCATTGTATAAATAATGATACATTTCTTTTCCCTGGACCGATGCAGGCGCAATCATATTATCCAGGTATTCTGCTGTTCCCACAGAGCCGCCACCATTATATCTGAGATCCACGATAAGAGAAGAAATACCGGCAGATTGAAATTTGTTGAATACCCGGGCCAATTCTTGTTTGGTCAACGTTGGACCACTACTATTCTCCACAGCCGCAAAAGAATTGAAAACGAAATAGCCAACTTTCTTTGCATTAACTGAATATATTGTATCAAACAAAACCGGGTTGATATTATACACTGCCTTGGACAGCTTAATCGTTTGAGTAGTTCCATCGGGCTTTTTGAATGTAAATGAAACGGGATTTGGGTCATTATAAACTTTATTAATCACGTTATTTACATTAGCTCCGTTTCTTCCATCATACTCAACACTATTCCCGTCAATGCCGGTTATCTGCCAGCCTCTGGTGACACCTGCCTGGCCGGCGGGAGAATTTTTATCACTGAATAACACATACAATGTAGTGTTAGAAGGCGTTCCATCACCTGCATAAGATACCTGTATCCCCAAATCTCCGGAAGAGACACCTTGCTGAATTTCGCCCTGAACTTCTCCATGATCCAGAAAACTGTATTTATCATAAGCTTTTTCGTTGGATGGATTAATGGCATATGTTTTCATAGATGCCAATAATACATCAGCAGAATCATAGTTTTTGCTTAGAGGATCTAATTTCGGAATCTCTTTATACCAATAATAAGTTGGAAGATCATAAGTCGTATCACGGCCTCCATCTACAAAGCTAACCTGCATGATCTGATACATCAGGTATTTCAAAGAATCAGCATCTGATAAGGCGGTCGGTGTGGCAGGTGGTTCAGGCTTATTGGAATGATCCTTCTTGCACGAAGACATCGATATGCCAAAAATGACCATAAATAGATATAGGTATAGGTGTTTCGATATTTCTGTTTTCATGTAGATTATTTTCAATTACAAAGTAATGAATTAATGAAACAACTGATTCAAATTTTACAAATTATTAGTCTTTTTACAAATACCTTGAAGAAGATAAACAGATCAGAGAAATTTAGCTATTAATGAATAAACAACTCTCAGTAAACGAAGAAAAAATTCTTTTTATTATTTTAGGAATGGAACAATCCCTGCCATACTGTAATTTTATCATTCGCAGAATCAATATTTTATGAAACCATTTTATTTTTCCTGGTTTTTTCTTTTTTCTTTCCTTTACGCAGGAGCGCAAAACGATACTGGCTTTATAAAGAGTAGGCATACGGATTCATCGATATTTTCTGCGATTGATACGGTTACGAGAAATGATTATTTACTCAGTATTGAAAAAGTATTTCAAACATTCAATAAAGCTGCAGTTCTATCTCAACCGGTTCCTGTTATTTTGAATATTATTGATCATCTGAATGAAGATGATTCGGCGATATTCATTATCAAAGAAAGGCTGACGTCAGGCGATAAATCACTCAACTTACGCAATCTTCAAATGCTGTCCATTATCCTGGGTCAGATCAACCAGGATTCAAAATCTTATGCTCAACAGTTGAATCAATATGACAGTATTTTCAAAAGTATTAAAGATGGAATTTTCAGTTTGAGAAAAGATACTTTACTGCGGCAAATTTTAAAAGATACCCTTTTAAGCACATCGTTCGAACCGCAGTTACAGCAGCTTCGAATCAAGTGGAAAAAAACAGACAGTCTTTTAAAATATGTAAATACACTTATTGAAAATACGCTGGCACGAACTTCGGATAATCTAATTACTACAAATGAATTTCAGCTACAGGTTCAAGGCCTTATGAGAACGACGGGGTCCAGGGTTTTTGGGAAAGAAAAAGACTATTTGTGGCAATTTAAAAAAGCAGTTAGCGGAAGATCACTTTCTACAGAATTCAAAAAATCAATCCAATCTGAACGCAAAATTACTAACTATTATTTTTCACATACACACAATCAATTGCTGTTGCTTTTATTTTGTGGTCTTACATTTTTCTTCTGGATTTTTTACAATTACAAGAGTCTTCAAAAGCTGGACAAATCCGCTTCCGTTCAATCTTTTAATTTCAGATATATCAACCACTTTCCAATTTATGCTTCGCTTATTCTAATGCTCAACCTGGCGCCACTCTTCGATCTGGATGCGCCTTTCATTTATATCGCAGCTATTGGGTTTTTATTGATGCTGATGCTTACCTATTTGTTTTGGAAGCGACTGCCTCGGAAATTATTCTATTTGTGGATTATTTTTATTGTGTTGTTTCTATTACAATCGTTTTCGAGATATCTGCGACTTCCGGATTTTTACAACCGATGGCTGGTTTTTATTTTGAACACCCTTTCTGTTTTGCTCGGACTTTATTTAATGTCTCATTTCAAGAAAAAATATAAGCAACATAAATTCATCGCATTCACTGCGGTCTTGTATATTCTCTTTAATTTTTTTGCGGTCATCTGCAACTTATTCGGTCGCGTAACTCTTACAGAAATTTTAGGTTCTACCGGCACGTATGCATTTATACAAACTGCAGGACTATTGATTTTCATTGAATCAGTTACCGAAGCTTTCCTTCTTCAAATCCAAAGCAGCAGGATGCGGAAAGACTTTGCCTCCGGATTTGATCAGATGGAAATCAGGAAAGGAATTGTGCGAATGGTTACGTTTTTCTCTTTGATAATTTGGCTCATTGTATTGGCCACCAATCTCAATATTTACAATTTTTTATCTAATCAAATCACAGGGGTACTTTCAACTGATCGCTCCATAGGAAGTTTCACCTTTACTTTCGGCGGAGTCATTTTATTTGGAATTATTTTATGGGTTGCAAATTTTCTTCGAAAGTATATTGGTTATTTTTTTGGTAACATCGGAGATGAAGCCATCTTTGATAACAAAGGTCAACGCTCTTCGTTAATGATTCTAAAATTAGTCCTTTTGATCGGTGGATTTTTGTTAGCCATAGCTGCTTCCGGTCTCGCGATAGATAAGATTACCGTGATTCTTGGTGCGCTCAGTGTTGGTATTGGCCTCGGTTTGCAGAACATTGTGAATAATTTTGTATCAGGAATTATTTTGATTTTCGACCGCACACTTCACATCGGCGACACAGTAGAAATTGGAGATAAAAAGGGTCGTGTCAGGCAAATAGGTATGCGCTCCAGTACCATCCTTACACAAGAAGGTGCAGAAGTAATCATACCCAACGGTATGATTCTTTCAAATAATTTTGTAAACTGGAGTCTCAATGAAAATTATATCAGGATTGATTTGACTTTCACAGTGGATAAAATTTCTAAAGATATTCGTGAGACGATCAGCAAGATCATCAAATCTTCTCCATATGTGGTGGACGGGAAAGAACCGGAAGTTCTGATTAACACAGTTACTTCCCAATCTACACAATTAAAAATTTATTTTTGGTGTGAAGATGTTACAAGAAGAGAGCAGGCCCGTAGCGAAGTGTATACAGAAATATCCAACTATCTGGAAGAACAGGAAATTAAAATTATGTAACCTTGACATATATGAGATGTGACGAAAAAGCAAAATAAACCGTCCACCTTGCTAGAATATTTATTTAAATCCACCTTGTAGTAAACAAAGAAATATGCAGAATTTTAGTTTCACTAATAAAAATAATTTCAAATTACACGTATGATAAATCCTATCAACACAGCTTTATGTTCTTTCGGAATGAGTGGATTGGTATTTCATTCACCGTTTCTCAGCATGAATCCTTTATTTAATTTCTATGCTGTTTGGGAAAGAACGAAAAATAATGCTAAAGAAAAATATCCGAATATAAAAACTTTTCGTACGCTGGAAGACATGCTGGCAGATGATTTGGTAGAACTGGTAATCGTGAACACCCCAAATTATACGCATTATGATTATGTAAAAAAATCTCTGGAAGCCGGTAAACATGTAATAGTTGAAAAGCCATTTACGGTCAATGTGGAAGAGGCAAATGAATTAATTGAGATTTCAAAAAGACAAAACAAAGTTTTATCTGTATATCAGAACCGGCGCTACGACAGCGATTATAAAACCATTAAAAAGGTTATAGCAGAAAATTTATTAGGTGATTTAGTAGAAGTTGAAATGCACTTCGACAGATTCCGTGAAGAATTAAGTACTAAAAAGCATAAAGAAATTCCGGGTCCTGGTGCAGGAGTTTTATATGATCTCGGCGCTCATTTAATTGATCAGGCTTTGCAATTGTTTGGAATGCCCCAGCAGGTTTTCGCAGATATCCGGATCGTTCGTCCACTATCCAAAGTGGATGATTATTTTGAATTATTGCTTTACTATGAAAAATTAAGAGTGCGGTTAAAAGCAAGTTACGTAGTTCGTGAAGCCTTGCCTGGATACATTTTGCACGGATTAAAAGGTTCTTTTATCAAAGCTAAAACGGATGTTCAGGAAACCATGTTACAGAATGGAATTCTGCCGGATAAAAAAGATTGGGGTACAGAACCGGAAAGTGAAAATGGTTTATTGCATACAGAAATAAATGGTGAGGTGATCAAAAAATACATCATTTCCGAACGAGGAAATTACAACGAGTATTACAATGCCATCTACGAAGCAATCCGTAATAATAAGCCTCTGCCGGTAACACCGCAGGAAGGAGCAGATGTAATAAAAATAATAGTTGCCGCTTTTGAAAGCAGCCGAATAAAAAAAGCGGTTCAGTTATAAAACGCATTTAGGTTTTAGAACTGAACCGCGTATGTATGTAAATACTTTAAATTTCAGAAGCAATACGACGCTGAAAACTTAGCTATCTATTTGGTATTGGTAGAATCAGATTCATGACCTTTATCTATCAAATCCATAAACTGATTAAGTTTCGGAGTGATAATAATTTCTGTGCGTCTGTTCTTTGTTCTTCCGTCCAACGTGTTATTGCTGGCAATAGGATTGTATTCTCCACGGGCTCCTGCTGTAAGCCTTTTTGGATCCACACCATAATTGTTTTGCAACGCCTGTACTACAGAGGATGCACGCAATCCACTCAGATCCCAGTTATTCCGAATGTTCGGTTTTGAGATGGGCACATCATCAGTATTTCCTTCTATCAACACATCATAATCTTTATAGTCTGTGATAATTTTTGCAATTTTTGATAAAGTGCTTCCTGCCAGGTTTGAGATTTCATAGCTGCCAGATTTATATAGCATGTTATCTGAGAGTGAAATATACACAACCCCTTTCAACACTTTTACATCCACATCCTTCATTTCTTCTTTGCTCAACGATCTTGTGAGATTGTTGGTAAGTATCATATTCAGAGAATCACTTTTGCTCTTAGAAGCAATCAATTCCTGTATATATTTATTGGATGAATTAATCTCATCTACCAGTTTGGAAACATTCACATTGCCCTGACCGGCAGAAGTAAGACATTTGTCCAGTGCAGATTGTAACGATCTAACATGTTCCTGTTCTGCATTGATTCGATCTTGTAATCCTGAAATCTGAACAGTAGCTCTGTCTAAATTACTTTTACACTGTTCGGTTTCTCTGGTAAGCTGATTATTTGCAGCTTGTAAATTGTTGTAGTTCGCCTGAAGCGAATTGAATTTTTTTGTGCTCACGCAACTTGTCAGGCATAAGATTGCTGCGGCAACAGCCATTAGTCTAGAATTAATTTTCACGTTTTAATGTATTTTTGGTCAATAAATAATTAAAAATTCGTTTACCGAAATTTCAGGTAAATATACAATTTTTGCCTTTACCGATCTTCTTCCAGAGATCTAGAATTCTCTTTTTTATTTTTTCATCTGCTTCTCCATGAAAAGATATCTGTCACGATGCATCTCAGATTCGGTTTTTGAATCAACATCAATATGCATGATTTCAACGGCCTTATTTTGATCAATGGCAGGCCAGTGAGGCACTCCCAATCCGTTAGGGTTTCCTGTTTTAATGAAGTTGGCAAAAAAGTTTTGCATAATTGCTGACACTTTAAAATCTTCAGGCTGCCAATCATACACCCGGTTTGTAGCCAAATTTCCTAACGCATATTCAATCTCTGCAGAATGTACTGCTCCTGCTGGTAGTGCAGAAGAGCTTTTTTTATCTGTTGTATCTTTTGAAATACCGCCTGCTAAATTTGCAACAGCATCACTCATTTCCTGGCGCATATCAGGACGTGGATGTTTGAAGAAATACCGATAAACTTTTTCATCTCCGGTTTTGCTTTGAACTTCACTCCATTTCCAAGTGCTGTAAGCAATGAATCTATCTCCTGCAAGAGCAGTGGCAGCTGGATTCACCTCCGCATCATTCTTTGCAGGATACACTTTCAAAGCATCTTCTGCCTGGTCACCATATAATTTTTGAACTGCTTTGGTATAGTTTTCAACTGTGGGCTTTTTTGCGCCCAATATCATCTGGTAGCCCATTTCTTCAGAATTCCATCCAACGAGCAGAGGAACATGAGATTGTTGTCCGCTCTCATAAATGGTAAGAGGAGACTCGGGAAAGAAATAGCCATCAACAGCTACCGGAAAATTTCCATAGCCCATATTTTTTGTAGCATTGAGTAACTCTTCTGCGGGCATCGTCCGAAGTTCAGTTAATGAATTTTTTTTGATGCCATTCGAAAATCTGGTCCCTGCTCTTTCTGCTTCAGCCAGGGATGCGGTAGGAGTAAGACCAAGTAATGAGCCACTCTCACCAATTGCTCCTGCAATAATATCTTTTGATAAAGGTGAAGCCATCAACGCACTAACAGAAAATGATCCTGCGGACTCGCCGGCAATAGTTATCTTCTTAGGATCACCTCCAAATGAGGCAATATTTTCTTGTACCCATTTCAATGCTGCTGCCTGATCCAGTAATCCATAATTTCCTGAGGCATGATGGGGTGATTCTTTTGTAAGTTCCGGGTTAGAAAAAAATCCAAACACGCCCAATCTATAATTGACAGTTAAGGCAACAATACCCTGCCGCGCCATGCTTTCACCATCATATCTGGGTTCAGATCCGTCACCGGCAATATACCCACCTCCATAAAAATAAACAAGCACAGGAAGTTTATCCATGAATGTTTTAGATGGCGTCCACACATTCAGATAAAGACAGTCCTCACTCATCCCATCCGACCTAAAATTCATATCACCAAACACATTTAGTTGCATCCCACGTGGACCAAAATGATCCGCTTTGCGAATGTCATTCCAACTCTGTACAGGTTGGGGTTCTCTCCAACGTAATTTATCTATTGGAGGCGCTGCATAAGGAATCCCTTTGAATTCGGAAATTCCTGAATTAGCAATTCCCTGAAGTTTTCCGTTCAAAGTTTTCACAATGATTGTGTTACTATTTTTCTGTTGTGCAAAGACTGAGGAACTCATTAGATTTAAAAAAAATAAAGCAGTAAGTATTCTTTTCATGAAACAATCGATTTTGAATTTAGATATGAAAATACAATAAACAAATTTTCATGAAAAAGATTATCGGGTAAAATGGCGATATATTCATTCAATCATCAGTATTGATATACATCCATGTGGATATCTCTTCCAGAAAATGTTGATCGATTGTATCGAAAGTTGCCAGCTTGCTACTATCAACATCAAGTACAGCCCGAACTTCATTATCACTAAATATAGGAATCACAATTTCTGAAACCGATGAGCTGTTGCAAAAAATATGTCCCGAAAATTTTTGAACATCGGGAACAATGAGCGTTTTTTTCTGTGCCCAGCTGGAACCACAAACACCTTTATTTTTCTGTATGCGGGTGCAGGCAATTGGTCCCTGGAAGGGGCCCAAAACAAGCTCGTCGTTCTTTACAAGATAAAAGCCAACCCACAGCCAATCAAACTGTTCTTTCAACGCCGCAGTGATATTGCCCATGTTGGCAATTAAATCAGATTCACCCGTAATCAATGCTTTTATTTGTGGCAATAAAGATTTGTACTGATCTTCTTTTGTACCTGCTGCAACTGAAAGATCTTCTGACATTTTATTAGATTAAGGAAACAAAGATAAGCCAGGGTGACAATGAATTAATTTTTTACTAATAATTTTAAGAATACAAATCTGAATTATTTATTGGTTCACTGTTGAAACATTTACATCATTCGGAATTATTCATGAATTGATCCGAAAGCATGCGGAAGAACTATTTAATTTTTCGATTTAAAACAATCATTCCTTATATTCGTATAAACATTTTTTTATGAAATTATTTTTCTTTTGCTCCTTAATTTTTATAGGATTTTCTGTACAAGCTCAACAAAAAGTAAACCTTTTTAATGGTAAAGATCTTAGCGGATGGACAATTCACGGTACCGAAAAATGGTTTGTTGAAGATGGATTACTTGTTTGCGAAAGTGGCCCTGATAAACAATATGGTTATTTATCCACCAATAAGAATTATAAAAATTTTCTGCTCACATTGCAGTTCAAACAAGATGCTAATGGCAACAGCGGAGTTTTTTTTCGTTCACAAATTCCTGAAGGTGTGAAAATTCAAGGATGGCAGGCAGAAGTCGCGCCTCTTGGGGAA
Source organism: Ginsengibacter sp. (assembly GCA_039935455.1). Lineage (GTDB taxonomy): Bacteria > Bacteroidota > Bacteroidia > Chitinophagales > Chitinophagaceae > Ginsengibacter. Next base: position 6,172 of record JBDTKF010000113.1, on the reverse strand, counting down.
CATACCGGCGGTATTTATGAATCTTATGGCAGGGGTTGGCTTATTCAACCTAAGCCAGAAGATGAAAAATATTTGAAAATGGGTCAGTGGAATAGTTACAAGATAAAAGTAGATGGCGATGAAGTAACTACCTGGCTTAATGGTCACCAGATGTGCCATATCAAAGACGAAAAGATTGGGAAGGGTGAAGGATTTATTGCTTTACAAATTCATGAAGGAGGAGGCATAAAAGTAAGCTGGAAAAATATTGAGATCAAAGAGTTGTAATCCTTTATAATGCTACTGATTTATCTACCCGAAATCACGTCAAGATGCAACTATGTTTTTGATCTGATTTTTGAGCAGGAACTTGGAATACAATACGACACAACTGCTGATATCACTACATTTCAAAACTATGCAGGTCAAAAAATTAATTATTCTAATTCAAGGTTTACGAATGAATTTTTCATTAAATCAACAACCTTATTATTTGAGAAAGAAATAAAAGCGCAGCGAATACCTATCACATCAAAACATCAAACAAGAATTTTGTTTCCCAATGAAAATTGCGATTTGGGATTTGATATTTTTTCGTCAGTTTTTTATTTAGTGAGCCGGTATGAAGAATATCTGCCATCCACTCAGGATGAATATGGAAGATTTAGAGCCCAGGATTCGCTGGCATTCAAAAATGATTTTTTGCATCTACCCGTTGTAAATATCTGGATAAATATTTTTAGTAATTTTTTGCAAAAAAAATTCCCTTCCTTAAAATTGAACAAATCCATTTTCAAAGCTATCCTCACTTATGATGTTGATGTAGCTTATAAATATAGTGGAAGATCCTTTGTAAGAACTTTTGGTTCTGCGATAAAAGATGTTTTCGCATTCAACATAAGAAAGATCAACGAAAGGATAAAGGTTCTGAATAGAGACCAAAAGGATCCATGGGATACTTTTGAAGATTTGAAACAAATTATTTTGACCCATAATCTGACAACTATTTTCTTTTTTTTAATGAGCGATAAGAGTGCGCATGACCGAAACTTGAATCATAAGAATCCGGCAATGAAAAGATTGATTAATTACATAGAATCATTCGCGGGAATAGGAATTCATCCGTCTTTTTATTCTTCTTTAATACCTAATAAAATCACTATCGAAAAAAAGCGACTTGAAAAAATATCAGATAAAATAATCGTTAAGAGCCGTCAGCATTATTTGAAATTTATTTTACCAGATACGTATAATTATCTCATCACGGCGGGCATTACAGAAGATTATTCCATGGGCTTTGCCGGAGTGGCGGGCTTTAGAGCTGGCACGTGCAAGCCATTTTATTTTTATGATTTGAAAGAAGAAAAACAAACTCATTTAAAAATATTTCCCATCACGTTTATGGAAGGAACAATGATCAATTTGTCATTGAATCCGGGAGAGGCTTTAGAAAATATTTTATCTCTTTTGAAAGAAGTAAGAAATGTAGGCGGAACATTCATCAGTATTTGGCATAATCAAACAATCAGTAAAACTGATGAATATGAGAAATGGAGAACTGTTCATGAGAAAATGATCACTGAACTTGTTCAGTATTTATGATAGACGTTTCATAAAATCAATCAGAATCTTTTCTTCATTCTCCCAAATCAATTCTTTAGAAGCCACGGCTGTATTACGTTTCCATTGATCATATTTCGGCTGATCTTTCGAAATTTCAATTACTTTATCTGCCATATCATGCGGGTCAAAACTATTTATAAAATCGCCAATTTCGTATCTGGTAATAAGTGATTTTATTTCGACAGCTTCCGTAGATAATACAGGAATGGACGCCTGGATATAATCAAAAAACTTATTTGGAAGTGCAAATAAATGTTCGTCCGTAACATCAATCTTTTCAAATATCAACCCAAGAAAACATTGCCTTGTATATTCCATCATCCGCTGATACGGTAATGCATCTACAAAAATAATTTTAGAATTCAATTTTAAATCGGTGGATTTTTGTTTAAGCTCATTTAAAATTGTACCGTCTCCAACGAAATATAAATTAAAATTATCGGGAAGAAATTGCATCATTAAAACGGCTTCTTCTGCGCCCCGGTTTTCGTTTAAACCCATGCCCTGCATGATTAAGCTTTTTTTATCTGCCGGCAACTTTACTGTATAATCAGAACCAAGATCTTCGAATTGGAAAGGCACATTCCGGATTACAGTGACATTCACCTGGTATTTGTGCTCATAAACTTTTTTTAAAGAATCACTAACGGTAATTACATTTTTCAGATGAGGGAATAAATTCTTCTCCAATTTTTCCCAAATTATTTTCGATGAATTTTTATATACACTTTCTGTAAAATATTCATGACTGTCATAAATTAGTTCCATCCCTTTCAATCGCGCAATCATAAAATTTGGAAGAAGTACATCCAGATCGTTTGCCCATAAAATATCTCCTTTCTTAAAAAGTAAATAAAAGAATAATTGGAGATTAAAAACAAGATACATCAATGGACCTCTGCGAAAAGGGTTGTAAAAACGAATCGTTTTGTAAGGAAGATTCTTTAAAAGGAAATCCCTTTTGCTTTTTCTACCAATCAGCAAGATTCCATAACCTAATTTACTGAGGGTACTACATTCTTTCCGCACCCGCTGGTCGGTAACTAAATCGCTGATAACAGAAACGATGATTTTTTTTCTCAAGAATGTGATTGATTTTAATTTGCAAATATTAAACAAAATAAACTGAGTTTTGTAAGCAACAGAAGCATTGGAATTATGAACATTGCCAAATAGAACCGAATAGTAAACAAATAAATAATCAGAATTTGATTTTTAATAATTATTTCATAGCAAATCACTAACAAAATCAATCAATCTCATCTTCATATTGTTTGTCTTGATGTACCTTATCCACCGGATTATGGTGGCGTGTTTGATCTGTTTTATAAGATAAAAACATTGCATCACCTTGGTGTAAAGATACATCTGCATTGCTTTGAATATGGCCGTGGAGAGCAACCTGAACTTAGCCAATATTGTGAAGAGATTCATTACTACAAAAGAGTACGTAAGATCCCAATATGGTTGCCATATATTGTTATTTCAAGAAAGAATCCCAGGCTTATAAAAAATATCCTGAAGGACAATTATCCGGTTTTATTAGAAGGAATTCATTGTACCTATTATTTATATCATGGAGAATTAGAAGGCCGGAAAGTATTGGTACGCCTACATAATGTGGAATATCAATACTATCAGGAGTTGGCAAAATCAACTAACTATTTTTATAAATATTTTTATTACAAACTGGAAAGCAGGTTATTAAAAAAATACGAAAAGATCATAGCACAAAATGCAAAACTAATTGCCGTAAATAAAAAAGATCAACTTACATATCAACATGTCTTTGCCGCAAAAGATATAGAATTTTTACCCGTATTCTTACCATTTGAAAAAGTAAGATCTGAACCGGGAAATGGAAATTTCTGTTTGTATCATGGAAATTTGTCTGTCTCAGAAAATGAAAAAGCAGCGATATGGATTCTAAAGAATATTACAAATCATCTAATCAACTATAAATTTATTTTTGCTGGAAAAAATCCATCGCAGGCATTGAAAAATGAAACTGCTAAAAACAAGAATGTTCAGTTGATTGAAAATCCTTCCGAAAAAGAGATGTCAGAATTGATTACAAATGCACACATCCATTTAATACCATCTTTCAATTCAACTGGAATAAAAATAAAGTTATTAAATGCACTTTTTAACGGAAGATTTATCATTACTAATGCCGTTTCAGTGAACGGAACAACGCTTGAAAGCCTTTGCTACATTGAAGAGATTCCAACTGGTTATATAAAAAGAATTGAAGAACTGCAACAAATTTGTTTTGATAAAAATGAATTAACTAAAAGAAAAGAATTATTAGAAAATCTTTATCAAAATGAGAAAAATGCGATCCAGCTTATGAAGTGGTTATAGATGCATGATCATACACTTTTCCTCTTTCTGTTTTTATGGTCCTTGCAGGAAATTTATTAATGACCAGATAATCATGTGTAGCCATAATAATTGCGGTTCCATAATCATGAACGATACTAAAAAGGAGACGCATAATTTCATCAGAAGTTTCGGGATCCAGATTTCCGGTGGGTTCGTCTGCCAATAATAATTTGGGTGAATTCAGAAGTGCACGTGCTATATCAATTCTTTGTTGTTCACCTCCGCTCAGTTCAAAAGGCATCTTAAAGCCTTTCGTTTTTAAACCAACTTTATCCAAAACATCAGCAATTTTTTCATCCATTAACTTTTCATCTTTCCATCCAGTCGCCTTTAAAACGAATTTCAAATTATTGTTCACATTTCGGTCAGTAAGCAATTGGAAATCCTGGAATACAACACCAAGCTCTCTTCTCAAATATGGAATTTTTCTCCAATCCAGTTTACGAAGATCAAAGCCGACAACAGTTGCGTCACCTTCTTTCAAATCAAGATCACCATATAATGTTTTCAGCAAACTTGATTTTCCGGTTCCGGTTTTTCCGACTAAATAAACAAATTCTCCACGATCCACAGTAATATTTATCTCTGACAAAATCAGAGAATCTCCATGGTAAATATTGGCATTTTTTAATTCGACAATCGCTTCTGGCATAAATTATAAATTCTAATTGATACAAGTTTAAAAACAGCGGTAAAGTTAATTGTATAATTATATTTTTTATGAAAGAAATATTATTCATCTGTTAAAAGATTATATCAAATAGAAGTCGTCTTTTTACGTGATTTTTCGCAATCATTTATCTGTGTCCTTGTGCAAAAAAGAATTGCACGTTTCTTAGCAAACTAAAAATATAGTTGTTAAACTAATTTAATAGTTATACATTTGATTTCAATAATCAAAAAAGAAGAAACATGAAGACATTAACCAAAGCAGAAGAAGAAATCATGCAGGTGTTATGGAGATTGGGCAAATCCTTTCTGAGAGACATTGTTAACGAGATGCCAGAACCGAAACCGCATCAGAATACCGTAGCAACTATTTTAAAAATTTTGATAGATAAAGATTTTGTAGGCATCGAAGTTTTTGGAAGGATGCATCGTTATTATGCACAGGTAAACAAAGAAACCTATTCAAAAGGAAGGGTAAAATCACTGGTAAAAAAATATTATGAAGGATCATTCAGCAATATTGTTTCATCGATGGTCAAAGAAAATAATCTCAGTATTGAAGATTTGGAAATGCTGGTAAAGCAATTGAAAAAGCAAAAATAAATTTTAAATCAAATTATCATGATAACTCTAGCGTGGTATTTTTTGAAAGTAATTATCTGTTCAGGAATTTTATGTGGCTACTATTTCCTGGCGTTAAGAAATAAAGCCTTCCATCGCTGGAACCGCTTTTATATTCTTGCCTCCGTGGTGATTTCATTGCTGGTGCCGATAATGAAAATTAATTTTTTTCCAAAAGGGGAAGAAAAGGGAACTGTAGTTCAAATGCTGCAAACCATCAGCTACGGCGATGAAGCCGTGGTGGAATACAGCAGGAATAATAGTTTTCAACTCACTACACAAAATATAACAGAAGGTTTTTACCTTCTGATTTCAACAGTTTTCTTTTTCATTTTTCTTCTTTCGTTGTATAAAATAAAAAGGCTGAAGAAAAAATTTCCTGCCAAAGAATTTGAAGGGATCAGATTTATTAATACGACTGCAAAAGGAACGCCTTTTTCATTTTTTAAATCCATCTTTTGGAACAAGGCAATAGATCTTCATTCCAAACCCGGTCAACAAATCTTTAACCATGAAATAGCACATATAAAAGAGAAACATTCTTACGATAAAATTTTTATGAATATCGTTTTAATATTTTTATGGATCAATCCATTCTTTTGGTTAATGCAAAAAGAATTGTTTATGATTCATGAATTTATCGCAGATAAGGAAGCGCTGGAAGACAGTGATATCAGCTCTTTCGCCGAAATGATTTTACAAACCGTTTATCCCGGTCAAAATTTTTCTCTCGCCAATAACTTTTTTTATTCACCCTTAAAACGGAGGTTACTCATGCTCAACAAAAATAAAAATCCGAAAGTAAATTACATAAGCAGGTTGCTGGTTTTACCGCTTGCCGCTATCGTATTTTTTGCTTTTACGCTTAAAGTAAAAAACAGGAATTCCAATCTTT
>JBDTKF010000112.1:0-17847 GCA_039935455.1 Ginsengibacter sp. | reverse complement strand
TTTCTGGCTGGTACCAGGCTCTATGTGCTCAGTTAAAAAGTTCTCAAAACTCTTGTTTGAAAGCTGAAAAAGACCTGAAGTAAAATAAACTTTATAATTAAATTTTACACTAAACGATTGCTCTAAGTAATTCATAAAATAATATAGTTATTAGATCGGAAATCAAATTGAATCAATATTTTATCTGCAGAGTAACTGGGAAGATCTGGTCATTGTTTTTACCAGATGACTGTACTGCTTTATCGAGAAGCCAGGTAAGAATTTTGGGACCTACATTTCTTCCAATATTTGTGGTGAGTAATTCTTTAATTGGTGTATTTATTTCTGCATTCATATTTATTCTTCTCCTCTTTTTACATCGAAACAAAATAATTTATCGCCAAAGTGGCGCTAATGATCAGCAGCCCAAAAAACTCTCTTGCCTGTTCAATATAAGGCTTTGTTGCCTGCATACTTTCTACCAAACTGGGATTATGATATTTTAAGATCCAATCCTTTACTCCATCTTTTATAAAAAAAAGCCGGATGGCATAAACCAGGTAAAAAGCAATAACCACAAGGTACACCACTGGAAAATATTTTTCGAAGGCAGCAAACCCACAACAAATGGATGCAACCATATAAATACTTACCCATAGCCAGGAATCTTTATCATTGAGATTTACATACGCAAAAGCAGCGAATGCAAGGCAAAAAAAACTATTGAGAATAATTAAAAACATATCTTATTTCATTACAGAATTGCAATAATAAGACTATCTGTTTAATTCGTCGATAAGTAGCAATTGTCCGGAATTTAAATTTCTCTAAACCGGGCTTAGATACATTCCTGCATCCCAAAAGATTTCTCTTTTTTAAATATATTTTAAAGTCATTCATTGTAAAATTATTGCTCAGTAAGTGCCCCGATGTGTTATTTCTCCGTCGCCCATTGAAGCAATAAATTGTTAGGATTTTACGCTAGATCAACGTTTTTGTTTTGACAGCTTCAAACTATACGATTCAAATCTTTAATGAAAATAATTCGATGCCTTCGTCCTTACCTTTCAAATCTATAAGGCCTAAACTTTGCGTTTGCCATTCTTTAAGACCACTTGCATCCACAAAATCTTTTGATACAATGAAGTGGTGTTTCAGTTCCGTACAGGCACTTCTAATGCGGGCGGTTGTATTCATAGTATCTCCGCTCATGGCAAGATCTTTTTTCAGTACCCCGATTTCACCCACGGTAACTTCGCCCAAGTTGATACCTACTCTGAACTCAGGAACTATTCCAAACTTTCTTTTAAAGTAAGCACTTTTCTTTTGAATATTTTTTCTGGACTGGATAACTGCATTCAAACATTTGACCGTATTTTTTTCTGAATTCATCCATGAACAAACAACTTCGTCTCCTACATATTGATAAATAATTCCTTCAAATTCGATTATAGCCAGCGAAATAAGATAAATAAATTCCCGGATGAATTCAAAGTAAATACTGTGTCCCAGTTTTTCTGCAATGGGCGTAGAATCTTTAAGATCCATAAACATAATGATCCGGTTTTCAACTTTTGGTCGGATATATCTTCCTGTCATGATTTGGATGAAAACGCCCGGAGAATATTTTTCATTAATAATCAGTATGAGTTGGGTAACAAAGAAAATAGAAATCCAGTAAACAATTTTTTGAATAAACCAGTTTTTGTGTAGTGCATAATGTTTGATCTCGTTTAGAGTCTCTGCTGAAGAATGCCTAAGCACAAAAACTGAATTGAAATATTGGATAATAAACGTAATTATAAGTGCCGAGAATAACAGAATACAACTCTTAATAAAAAAATTAATCCACAAAGGATATCTTCTGAAAAGTTTCCTCAACTTGAAAACAATCAGGTAACCCATAACAAGACTAATTGAAAACATAAAAATTTCCCTCGACAAAATCGAATTAGGATGGTATTGAGTGTGGGGATTCATGAGAAAAATAACAAAATCAATAGAGGTCCAGAAAACAGCAATGAACAGTACTGTCTTTATTCGTAACTGATTTACATGCGATATTTTCAATCTGGTTAAGAACGGTCTCATCTATTATCTGATAAATAATTATAAATAGCCAATTGCGGATTAAATTTTTTAAGGTTTGCGTTTTCAATTTCATCATGTGTCACTCCATCCGATAATAATCGAAAATCTTTATCATCCACTTTCCATTGAATATTGAAATAATGAAGCAATTCTTTTTTACATTTCTCGTCCTGAATTTTTACAGAAACTTCAATACGGTGTAATAAATTTCGGGTCATTAAATCAGCGGAACCCATGATCACTTCGGCGTTTTCATCAGTACCAAAGATCAGGATCCGCGAATGTTCCAAGTAGCGGCCTACGATTCTTTTTACCGTGATGTTTTCACTTTCACCAGGAATTCCCGGAACAATGCAGCAAATGCTTCTTATCAGTAAATCAACTTTTACCCCTGATTTTCCTGCTTTATAAAGGCGTTCAATCATTTGAGGTTCTTCCAGATTGTTCACTTTGATCCGGATTTGGGCGGGCTTCCCAAGTTTTGCTTTTTCAATTTCTTTATCGATCAGTTTATTGAGCGCCGGGACCATATTAAATTGTGAGACCAGTAATTTATCAAACTTTATTTTTTTGTTGTGGTCAATTACATTCGTTAATTCTAAAAATTTGAACAGCTGCATTAATTCTTTTGTAATGCTTTCATCAGAAGTCATCAATACATGATCGGTATATAACTGCGCGGTAATTTCATTAAAATTCCCGGTGCTTAGAATGGCCAATAATTGCTTTTTATCACCTCTCTCTTTTTTGATCAAAGCAATTTTTGAATGAACTTTTATTTTTGGAAGGCTGTAAATAATCCTAACGCCGGCGTCTTTCATAACTTTACTCCATCTAATATTATTGGCTTCGTCAAACCTTGCTTTCAATTCAATAAATACCACCACATCTTTACCATTTTTTGCTGCACTGATCAGAGCATTTATAATGTGAGATTCTTCTGCCACTCGATAAAGTGTTATATAGATGCCGGTAACATTAATATCCACAGCAGCCTGATTGAAGAAGGATAGCACCGGGTTATATGATTGATAAGGAAGATGCAACAGAATATCTTCTTTCAATAAAATATTGAAGATATCACCACTATTCATCACGTTTGTAGATGACAATGGTTTTCTTTGTTCAAAATACAAATCTTTATTGAAAGTGGGAAAATGAGACAGGTCGTTGAGATTATGATACCTGCCGCCGGCGAATATTTCTTCAGAAGTAATATCAAAAACGGAAGCTAAAAACATTTGAAGATTTCGTGGCATTCCTTCTTCATACAAGAATCTGGACGGAGGTCCAAAATCTCTTTTCTTTAATTGCTTTTCAATTTTTTGTAAAAGATTTCCACTGTAATCATCATCAAGATGAAGTTCAGAATCCCGATTGATCTTGATGCTGTAAACGCTTAGAATTTCCTGGTTAGGGAAAAGATATTGCAAATTTTCGCGGATAATGTCATCTAAAAAAATAACATATTGAAAACCCTCAATTGAGTTTAAAGCAAAAAATCTTTTTACTTTTTCTGAAGGAATATTTACAATTGCTTGCTGCAGGATGCCTTCTGCATCTTGCTTTAATGTAACAATAAAATAGAGCCGATTGTTTTTGATCATGAAATTTCTTTCTGCTTCGGCATCTAAATAAATCAGTTGAATGAAAGAAAGAATATCAGATAAAAATATTTCTCTTATTTCTGATAAATGTTCATTACGGATTGGAATCTGATAGTAAAAAATGATTCCATTCTTTTTTAATTCAGGAAGAATTTTTTCGTTTAGAATTTCTCCAAAAAGGTTCAATTGAAATTTAATTTCATCCTGAACTTTATCAGCGATATTTTCTTCGAAATTCTCAATCTTCTTTTGTGTCTTTTTCTTAAGAATAGATAGGGCCAGCACTTCGGGGTAACGTACCCTGAAAAATTCATTCAGGTTAGAAGAAAAAATAGCAAGGTATTTTAAGCGTTCGTATAAGGGAACTGTGCTGTCCTGTGCTTCCTTCAATACCCTTAAATTAAAACTAAGCCAACTTAGGTCTCTATTAATTAACATCATAAAATTATAAATTTCTTACAGTGGCGATCCTGAACCATTAATAACAGTACCGGCGGATGATACGCCGAAAAAGGAAGCGATTGTAAAAGCCAGAACTGAAACAATGATACCTATCATGAAAACATTATAAGCAATGCGTACAAGTTTATATTTACGTCCCAGAACTTCACCCAGGTTGAAGATATCTTTGATCAATGAACCGTACAAATAATCAGTGTCGAGCATCATCTCCCGCATTGCTGCATCATATTTTTCGTAAGTAGTTTTATAAAAGTTTCCAAAGAAAAGAAGATTTATTTTCTTTTCTTTTACGGCTTCCATTGTGAAGGATCCGCTGGTTACCTGAGGTCTCGTCGCCAGGATGGAAATGACGATCGTGATCACAGCCGACGTTAGAAAAATAACAGTTGGTATGATCAAATAGGTTTCGGTAGTAAGCTTTCTGAGCAGAACACTTAAGATTACCGAAATAATGATTGCATTTACCGAAATAAGTATGTTGGCTTTTCGATCTGCCATTTCGCTGAGCCTCAAATGGTTTTGGGATGTAAGGCGTAGCATGGTTTGTATGCCCTTACTCATTAGTCCACTTTTGTCTTTATGGATATTAGATAAATCCACCTGATTCTTATCTTTTTCTTCCTTATCTTTTTTATCTTTATTTTCGGGAACCTTTTCTTTTTTTACTTCTACTTTATCTTTTAATTTTTTTAGATTTTTATTTTTCTTTTCGTTCAAAAGGTCTTTACAATAGTTGGTATAGAAATTATTTCCTTCCATCATTTTAATGGTTCCTATTCTGAAATCGGAAGTTTTAAGATTTGGGTTCCGCAACTTTGCTTCCTGCATCACTTTTTTATTTGTTTCTTTAAAATCTTTTGTTCCGAGATGATATATATCTGCATCGCAGATAATTTCCTGCGTTAGATTTTGCGGTTTCCGGGGGCTTTTTGTTGCCATAATACATGCCTCAATCTCTGTAATGACCTGCTCATCAGTCACCAAATCTTTCATAAATTTTTTCATGATTTCGCAGCTCATTTCTTCATGCTTGTCAGGTTCTGTAAAAAGATAACCGGTGTCATGAAACCAGGCAGCGGCAAAAAGAATCAACATTTCTTTTTCAGAAACATTGTAATGGCCGGCAATTTCTTTGGTCCGTTTTACAACATTTTCTGTGTGTCCGAGGTTGTGAAAAACCAAGGTAGGAGAGTGCATTTGGTCAAATAAACCGCTTACATATTCTTCGATACGTTTGTCAATTTTGTGATAGTCCATTATTTAGAAATTAAGATTAAATTTAGTGCCGATTGAAAAATTAAATAAATCGTCTTCAGGAGAATGGGCGATGGTAGCCGAAATTAATGCAAAATTATAAGGTGAGTAATAAAGACCTCCTCCGAAGTCATCATGCCATTTACGGGATTTTTCATTTTTTTTCCAAACTCTCCCTACTTCATTAAACCCAACCAGTCCCACTGCTCCGGGAACAACATAAGATTTTGATTCAAAAAGTTTTATACGGAGCTCCGTTGTCTGATACATTACGGACTGACCTGAAAACCGGTTTTTTCTAAATCCCCTTAAATAATTATTTGCACCCAAAGAAAATGACTGGAAATATTCAAAATCATTATTGAAAATATGCCCTGCTCCGAAACGCAATACTGCCACAATTTTCGCCGGGTCGCGTAAACTTGCATACACCGCCAGATCCGATGTGATTTTGGAAATGTAGTGGCTGTTTTTATTGGTTCCAAATTGAGAAGTAAACTCTGTATTCCAAATTACGCCCCTGGTTGGTAATAACTCATTGTTGAGGTTATTCAACACGATTGCGAATTTGCCTCCTATGTAAGATTTTATATTATAAATACTAAATGAATCGAGGCCGACAACAGATGGGTTCGCCAATATTTTATTTTTATTGTCTTCAAAATTATTCCAGTAATGAAAATAAGTTGGCCCTACATATAATTGAAGTAAATTATTAAAATATTTTTTGCGCCAAAGCACATCAGCGGTTACATATTTATATCTCACGTGATAAAATTCGAGTGGATTATTTTCATCATTTTTAGTTTGGTTGCCCAGGCCATAGAAGTTATTCAGAACCGGATCGAAGAATTGCGTATGAATGACCAAATCATTATTATTAAATAACTGATTGAATTCTCCATCATATTTTATCTGGTACGCTTTCGAACTGAAACTGTATAATGAAGAAAGCTTTTGATAAGTAGCATAAGGTTCTTTTCGAAAAGCAAACGTTTTCAGTGAAAATCCAAGCCCCATTAAGACTTTATCTTCAACATTGTAACCCAGGTTCAACATGGGGATGCGATACGTATTATATTTGAAACTGGTAGCATCATAATGATTCACATAAGGCGACGCTGAAATCAAGTTTTTAGTTCTGCGCCCGTTTTCAATGAAGTTATTTTCTGGTGAATAATCATAAATTTTATTGCCGATATTTCCTTTAATATTGAAAGTGTCATTCCCTTTTCCTCCTATAATTCTTAACCTGATTTTTGAAGTAACGTTCGAATCAACATAGAAAATATCGTCGCCGTTCAACCCGTAAAGATTGATATATTTAGTCACATTTGGATCGAATTTGCGGTCATACATCAGTGTTGAAGAATCATTTTCGTGTTTTCTTTTGAATACGCGTACTTCAATTCCATCAGGCACATTTGAAACTCTGAAGAATTCATTTTTATTGCTACTTACTACATTTACTTCTTTGGAAAGAAAGCGATAATATTTCATTCCTTTGGCGTAAAGCAAATCCCGACGACCTTTTAATTTCGATTCGATTACACCAGCATTCAACTCATAAATTTTTGGAGGTAATTTTTTTACAGCCGTTGCAATCACAGAATCGGTCAAGTTGTGTTGAAATTGTTTGATAATTTCCTGCCATTTTTCCTGATCGAGATTGTTCATAAATAACCTATCAAAATCCCTTTCTTCCCAATTGAACCAGATCAGGTTTGGATAATCTTTCTTGAAACCTTGCAAATAAGGCATTGCTGAAAGACTCACCACTTTCGCCAAGATTCCATTCGAGTTGAAAAAGGCCTGATCGCGGTCTTTTGGAATAGGAAAATATAATTTGCCAACACCCGTATCTGCAGTTCCAAAATCCCATTGTCCAAAATGCCTGTCCCAGTCTCCGATTACCATATCGAGTAACCGGGAACGCAATACGGCTTGTTGATCTACATGATCTTTACTATCCGAAATCATTTTGTTGATGACCTTTTGTGTGCTTTTTGTATCCGTTTCACTTGATACAGGATTGTCCGGCTCCAGTAAACAAACTTTATTTGCGAAAACCTGTCTGTATCTCCCGAGCGCAGGATCATCAGGGACAAAATAATATTTCGGATCGTTATGAATCACATTAACAGCTTTCGAAAGAACAGGCACCACTAAAGGTCCGAAAGGCGATTGAGCGGAAATCATATCCTGTACGATAGACTGAGCAATGGTTCCTTTGAAAGCTGGCGGCACCGCTCCGGCAGGGTCTTTGTCTACTGTTCTCAAAACCCATTCTCTTCCATCCTTGTCTTCCATTTTTAAGGAACGGGTTTGTCTGCCACCACCAAGATCTTTGATTTTAAAACCACCCATCTCTTTATTGATGTTGAATAATTTCAGATGGACCGGGGTTGCCCATTCTTTACGGTAGTTTTTGCCGGCGATTATTTTGTGTACGGATGAAACGTCGTTATAACGCGTATTTACGGGAACATTAACACTATCCTGAAGATAAATCCCGGGTTGCGTTTCAGGAATTTCTGTGGAATCTTTTTTGGTTTTTAGATAATTAAAATTTAGCAAATTTTGTGAGAACGCATGTTTTACTGTGTCTGCATTTACTGTATAAAAGTCAATATGGACGTTTTTCTTTTTAGAAATCTCAAGTGCTGCAAATCCTAGTGATTGCGCTTGATACAATACTTTTTTATTGTTCGAAACCCTTGTGCTCTTTGAACCCGCGCCACTTACCACATAGTAAGAACTGCTGTCTTTTATTAATTGAAGATTGTGTTCATGGCCAGCTACAAAAATGATGTTCGTATATGATTTTACAATTTTTCCGACATGATCAATCATGTTTTGATATGCCGGATAATGCAGGTCTTCTGGTGTGCCAAAAATACCACGGGCTATCGGATAAATTGAACCAATTACCGGAATCGGAATCCATAGTTTCGGATTCAGATCGGTTAAAGGAAAAATATGTTGTTTGAGGGTAAAATAACCCCCGTGAATGCCATAACTTTTTAAAGTATGATGGCAGGCGAGTATGATCAGTTTCTTTTTATTCTTACTTAACATGTGATCAAGTTCATCATAGAATTCATCTTCACTTTTGATTGAGCAATCCGATTCTACGCCGGGTTTTTCTCCTTTTTGTATAAACCACTGGCTGTCGAACATGATGAGCGCAATATCATCATTGATGTCGTATTGAACGGGCCCGACACAGCCATCTGATGGGAAGAAAAAAACGTTTTTATTTCCCAATTGATTTATGTAGGCTTCCTGTCGCTTTACATTTTCGAGCCCGTTGTTGCTGCCATCGGTCCAGTCGTGATTACCCGGAATAAAAATAACTTTTGCCTCAGTGCCCTTGGCAATGTAAACTTGTGAATCCAATACTGCTTTTGCAGCTTCGTACTGGGGTAAAAAATCTTCTGGAAGTCCGGTTTTATAATCGTTATCACCAAGGAACAGAACGGTTGTGTTCTTATTTAGTGGAACCAGATTTCTTGCGGCATCTACTACCGGTTGCCTTCCAAAATTCAATTTGCCGGCATCGCCGATCAAAATAATTCTTGCAGCTATGGAATCGCTTTGTGCAAAACCATTCATGTTCAAAAGAGACAATAGTATAATAAAATATTTTTGCATCAGCTACAGAGTTTTTCGTTTGAAGATGAGTAATGAAGGGGAACTGTATTTATTCCCTGCTTCATTTGAGATGATCAGATCGCCTGAAGGAGTAAATGTCATTCCTTCTGGTTGGGTGAAAGTTGCTTCATTAAGTTTGAAAACTTCTTTGCAGTTTCCACTCCGATCTGCGATGACCAGTAACAGGTTTACTGATGAAAGTATCCAGAGGTCACCTGTTAATGGATTAATCGTGGCGGCTGATGGCTCGAATTTCAATTTTTTTAGACCAGCTTTTTTCGTGATCAAAGAAACATCGATCGTGAAAACGGAAGGTGTATAGCTGTTGCTCTCAGGATGGTAAGCCCATGCAGAGACAGTATTCTTTTTATCCGATTTACAATTTTTGCAGATCAAGACAAAGCTTTTTAGAATACTGTCATAATAAAAAGCTTCAAATTCATTTTTCCCTTTTTCATCATCAGGGAAAAGCGATGTTTGGGTCTTAACCGTATCACCTTGTTCGGAGAATTGAATGGTATGAATGTTACCATTACTTTGTAGAATATAAAAAGAAGAATCCTTGAAAGAAATATCTTCGAAATCTTGATTTTTATCAAACTTCCATTTTTGAATGATGAAATCTTTGTCTAAATTGATCTTAAACAGATAACCATAATTGTCTGAAATAGCGAAGACGCCAGAGTCTTTCGGATAAAAATAAATTCCGGAAATTTCGGAAAGAGCGTCATTTAAATATAGAATTGAAGGGCTGCTCAGGTCATAGTCTTTTGGGGAAAAAGAACTTTTTTTTGGGGTGCTAGAACAACTCTCCAATGCAAGCACGCTTACCAAATAAGATAAAATTATCAAAATACGATACGACATAAATAAAACATAAAAATAAACCAAAAGCAAAATTAATACTGGCCATATTAATGAAGACTCAATAATACTTTAATCCGTATTAACCAACTTTGATACCAAATTATTTATAAAGGAGAAGTGTTTCCCGAACCGGTTATTTTTTTATCCCCGGGGTTTTTTTTACCCGACAATCAGACCTTTCAAGAGTAAAAGTATGATAACCATTGCGTTATTTAAAATAATAATCATGATTTCTCGGGATGAAAATAAAATAGAAATCTCTATTATTTATTGGTTTACTCCATAGCATCGCGTATTAACCCATCGAGTTGTACTTCATTCAATTTAGAAAAAATCTATATTGCAGTTGACATTGAAATGATTTCAATAAATGACAAGACATTTTGAGTTAATTAAATGACTGTGAAAATTTAAACATGTTTCAGATTTTAATTAAAAAGTTCGCTTACGGCATATTGGTATTAGGTGGTGTTGTCATTGTTGTTTTTTTAATTTTTCAGGCCTTTAGCGATCCGGCAAGAATGGTTTTAGGTCAGACTGGTGATCAAAAAACGATGGATAATATCCGTAAAGAATTGTATTTGGACCAGCCGAAGTGGAAACAATTCGTATTTTATGTAAATGATATTTCGCCGATTGCAATTCATTCTAAAGAGGAAATCAGACTAAAAAATCTACATGGATTTTTTTTGGGAATTGGAAGCAACGAAAAGATCGGGATCAAAATCCCTTTTTTGAGAAGAAGTTATCAAACAAAGAAGCCTGTGACTGAGGTTTTGATGGAAGCTTTGCCAGGAACCGCTTTGCTTGCTTGTGCTGCCATGCTTTTTGCCATAGTCGTGGGAATATTCCTGGGAATTCTGGCGGCCATAAAACAAAATACATGGCTGGATACAACCTCTGTATTTGCAAGCGTCATCGGCATTTCTGCACCATCCTTTTTTATGGCAATTGTAATCGCATACGTATTTGGATTGGTGCTACACGATTACACAGGATTATCACTTACCGGAAGTTGGTTCGATATTGATCAGGCAACCGGAAAGCGATATCTGACTTTACAAAATCTGATTCTTCCCGCTCTCACACTTGGTATTCGGCCTCTTTCAATCATTACGCAGTTAACGCGAAGTTCTATGCTCGATACGCTCAACCAGGATTACATCAGAACGGCTTATGCAAAAGGTTTGAGTAAAAGAAAAGTGGTATTTCATCATGCGTTGCGGAATGCGATAAACCCTGTATTAACTGCTATTACAGGCTGGTTTGCCGAATTACTCGCCGGCGCTTTTTTTGTAGAATATATTTTTGGATGGAAAGGAATCGGAAAGGTTACGGTTGACGCTTTGGAAAAACTAGATTACCCTGTTGTAATGGGTTCCGTACTTTTTGCTGCAACTATTTTCGTATTCATTAATATTTTAGCGGATGTGCTTTATGGAATTATTGATCCGAGGGTCAAGATACAGTGAAAATATTCTTTTGTTTAATTGAAATAATCCAACAGGATAATGCTGATGCCCAAAAGGATTTCAAAAACCATGATGTAGTCGAAATACTTTCCGCCTGACCCAACTTTTATTCTTGAATATAATCTTCCCAAACCCGAAAATATGGCGACATTTCCAATAAAATAAACCAGGTTATGCATTTCATGAAGATTGAAAACAACGTATGCTGTCAGGAAACCAAGGCTAAAATAAATTCCGCTCATGAACCGGAAAAGATTATCCAGGATGGCTGTTGGAGGAACGGTTTCGGGTAGAAAAGAGCCGGCTCCTTTTATCAACAAATTTATTCCTCCCAGAAGGCAAATAAGTGAAACGATTATCAATAAGATTTTTAAGGTAATTTCCATATTTATTTGATTATGAATTAGGTCTCAAGTTAATTTTGTATTACTACAGTTGTTTGGATCGGAAGCGTTCAAATAAATTATTTGATTATCACTTCGTTGATTACTTTTTCTCCCAATGCTTCATTAACTCTTTCAATGATCTTTACTTTCTGATAAAGTAATTCATTTTTCAATGGAGCTACATTTGTAGAGATAAATAAGGTGGAATTAATAATCTCAATTTTGTCAGTGTAATTGGCAATTGTTTTTCCCATAATTTGCTCCCACACTTCTTTTACCTGCATTGCCTGGATTCCGCTTTTCAGCTTGCTCTTTTTTAAAAATTCTTTTAATGCATCTCCGATTGAAACTTCCATGCTGCAAATATATTTCTTAATGTGATTGATAGATTTGTTTCGTGATTTAATGAAATGGGTATAAAGAACATCTAATTGCAAAATTTATTCCAACTGAATGATCTGCACTTGGTTTTCAAATTGTAGCAATGCCTTCTTCAACCTGCCTGCATGAGTATCTGTAATAAAAACCTGGCCGGTATTTTCCTGGCAAACAAATTCAAGTAAATTTTTTACCCGGCTTTCATCCAGCTTTTCGAACACATCATCTAATAATAGAAAAGGCGCTGTTTCTTTTACACTTTTTAATATCTCAAACTCAGCGAGTTTGCATGCAAATAACAAACTTTTCCTTTGTCCCTGTGATGCGATGTTTTTAAAAATATTTTCCTGCAGGAAAAAAATAAGATCATCTTTATGGATACCCACATTGGTTCTCTGTAATATCCGGTCTTTTTGACGCGATGCAATTAATAATTCTCCAAAATCATTTTCATTTTGAAAGCTGCTGTATTCGAGAGAAACCACTTCATTGTTACCGGAAATTTTTTTGTAAAATTCCTGGATCAGCGGAAACAATTTTTTAGAAAAATCCTTTCGCGTTTTATGAATGTAATTACCAGGCGCAACTAATTGTTCATCCAGCGTTTCCAATAAAGCAAAGTCAAATGTGTTTCTTGATGCTTCGTTTTTTAAGAACCCATTTCTCTGGCTTAGTATTTTGTTATAAATAATTAACTGTTGTAAATATTCTGCATCAACCTGGCTGATCAGTGTATCCAAATATTTTCTTCTTTCTTCGCTTCCACCGGTAATCATCCCAATGTCGTCAGGTGCGATAATTACACGTGGAAATTTACCGATGTGATGAGAAAATTTTTCATAGGCGACACCATCTACATAAAATTCCTTTTTTTGTGAAGACCTGTAAATACAAACAACTTTTTCGATGGTATTTTTTTTATTTTGGATTTCTCCTTCCAACCTAAAACCTTCGTCACCGAAATAAACGTTAAGTAGCTCTGATTTAGAAAAATAACTTTTGGTAAAACACAGATAATTAATCGCATCTAAAAGATTGGTTTTGCCTTTGCCGTTCAATCCGCAAATACCCACAATTCTTTTGTTGAAGTCAAAAGATCCTGAGGGATAATTTTTGAAACCGGTTAAAATAATTTTTTTGAAAAACATGTTGAGGCGAAAGGTAAAAGTTAAATCGATATTCGATCGTCTTACAATAATCTTCGTAAATAATTAATTTGTCCCAGGTGATAATTCAAATGAGCAAGCAAAAAGATGAGCATATTCCCATTTGTAAAATCCTGTTCCATGATTTTTAGTGGAAAAGTCTTTTTTAGATCAACTTCTGATAATTCAGCCAAAGTACTTTTGATGATAATTTTCAGAGCAGTGATATCAGAAATTAATTTATCTCGCGAAATATTCTTTATAGAAAATTCTTCATCACGTTTGCGTACATAATCAGAATTACCTAAAGTCTTTCCGATAAAATGATTGAGATTTCCAAGAAGATGCGTCGTAAGATTTCCTGCCGAGTTATTGATGCCATCTTTTATTATCCAAACATCTTCTTCGTTTTTGAATAAAGTAATTTCTTCAATTAATTTGTCTAAATCTTTCTCAAAGAAAATAGTAATATCCATTTATCTGCTTTTAATACGGTTAATCCTAAGTTTGTAAAAATACAGGAAACGACATTATTTTAAATGTTGTTAAGATAAAAAATCATTACTGTATCATTATTATATTTGCTGCTATGACTACAGAATTATTAAAAGATTTGAGAGACCGATTGCTGGTTTTGAGGAGGTTTCTTTGACGTCGGGAACCGCGAACAAAAAATTAGTAACGATAAACAACTTTCACTTTCAGCTGGCTTTTGGGACGATAGCAAACGTGCTACTGCGATTTTAAAATCTATGAAAGTGGATGAATATTGGTTGAATTTGTACAATGATGTAAAAACTAAAGTAGAAGACTCGGCTGTGCTTTTTGATTTTTGGAAAGAAGGCGAAGCAACTGAAGAAGAAGTCAAAGAAGCCTTTGATGCAGCGATAAAAGCTACAGAAGAAGCTGAATTTAAAAGTACGCTGAATAAGCCGGAAGATGAGATGCCGGCGATCCTGCAAATTAACAGTGGTGCTGGTGGAACAGAAAGCCAGGATTGGGCAGAAATGCTTTTGCGCATGTACCGGATGTATGGCGATAAGCAAGGTTGGAGTGTGTCAGAGCTGGATTTTCAGGATGGAGAAGAAGCCGGAATTAAAAGTGCTACTTTGCAATTCGATGGTGCATTTGCTTATGGATTTTTGAAAGCGGAAAGTGGCGTTCATCGTTTGGTGCGCATTTCTCCTTTTGATAGCAATGCGCGCAGACACACCAGTTTTGCGAGTATTTACGTTTATCCTTTAATTGATGATTCCATAGAAATTAAAGTTAGCCCGGCTGATGTTGAATGGGCTTTTTTCAGAAGTGGAGGCAGCGGTGGACAAAATGTAAATAAGGTGGAAACTGCTGTCAGATTGACTCACAAGCCATCAGGAATTATTGTAGAATGTCAGCAGGCAAGGACCCAGGGAGAAAACCGCGAGAAAGCAATGACGATGTTGAAAAGCCGTTTGTATGAAGAGGAAATGCGCAAGCGCCAGGAACAATTGGACATTAATAATTCATCAAAGAAAAAGATTGAATGGGGAAGCCAGATTCGTAGTTATGTTTTTCATCCATATAAAATGATTAAAGATCATCGTACCGATTTTGAAGTTGGAAATATAGGGCCAGTTATGGATGGAGAATTGGATGGATTTATAAAAGCGTATCTGATGATGGAGGCCAATTAGCTGATTGTTGAATTGATAATTTGAAATAAATTATCTTGAAATCAAATAAATTATGAACCCAATAAAACGTTCAGACCAATTAAAATAAACCGTTAATTATTAACCAACCAAATAGAATTATGTCTTCAATTCTTATAATAGATGATGAAAAAGCGATTAGAAAAACCCTCACTGAAATTCTAGGTTTCGAGGGGTATAAAATCGATGAAGCCGCTGATGGGGAAGAAGGATTGAATAAATTTAAGGCGAAGAATTATGACTTGGTGCTTTGCGATATAAAAATGCCAAAGCTTGATGGAATCGAATTTCTTGAAAAAGCAAAAGAGATCAATTCAGAAATCCCAATCATTATTATTAGTGGCCATGGGAATATTGAGACTGCGGTGGAAGCAGTAAAGAAAGGGGCTTACGATTATATTTCTAAACCTCCGGATCTAAACCGAATGCTGATTACGCTTCGGAATGCGATGGATAAAACATCTTTAGTTGCAGAAACGAAGGTGCTGAAACGCAAGGTAGCCAAGGTTCAGGAGATTGTTGGAGAATCGGCACCGATAAAAAAGATAAAAGACACGATTGAAAAAATAGCACCAACGGAAGCGCGCGTGTTGATTACTGGTGAAAATGGCGCGGGGAAAGAGTTGGTAGCACGTTGGATCCATCAAAAAAGCGCCCGTTGTAACGGAACAATGGTAGAAGTAAACTGCGCCGCCATTCCGGGCGAATTAATAGAAAGCGAATTGTTCGGGCATGAAAAAGGAAGTTTTACTTCCGCTTTCAAACAACGGATTGGTAAGTTTGAACAGGCCAACGGAGGCACTTTATTCCTTGATGAAATCGGAGATATGAGCCTGAACGCACAAGCAAAAGTGTTGCGCGCTTTGCAGGAAGGAAAGATCACAAGGGTGGGAGCCGACAAAGATATTAATGTTGATGTAAGGGTTATCGCTGCTACGAATAAGGACCTTTTGAAAGAAGTGGAAAATAAAAATTTCCGGCTCGATTTATATCACCGTTTGGGAGTAATTATTTTACACGTACCTACTTTGAATGAACGAGCTTCGGATATTCCTTTATTAATAGATCGTTTTCTGGGTGATGTGGCTGCAGAATATGGCCAACCCAAAAAAGTAATAGATAAAAAAGCGGTTGATCTGTTGCAAAAATATAAATGGACCGGAAATGTGCGTGAACTTCGGAATGTGGTGGAAAGATTAGTAATACTTTCGGGAAAAATAATTTCTCCTGAAGATGTGGAGAATTATGTTTTGCCAAAAAAATAAAGCTGACTTTGTTGTACCTGATTCATTCAGGTTGTTGATAATTTATGAAACACATTTATTACATAAGTGGTTTCGGAGCGGATGAGCGCATTTTTTCGAAGATTGATTTTGGAGGAAATGAAGTTCATTTTATTCCCTGGAAAATCCCTGAAAAACGCGAAACGATTGAGTCTTATGCGGCGAGGATGAGTGAAGGAATCGTTCATCCGAATCCTATTCTTATGGGATTGTCTTTTGGAGGGATGATGTCAATAGAGATTGCCAAATTGATTTCAGTCGAAAAAATTATTTTAGTTTCCAGCATTTGCTGCCGTCGCGAATTGCCTTTCTTTATGAAGCTGACCTCAATTTTGAATTTGAACCATCTGATACCAATGAAGCCATATCCAATTCTTGAGCCAATTGAAAATTATGATTTGGGGGTAGAGACAATAGAAGAAAAAAAATTAGTAAGGGAATACAGAAAAAATTTAAATCTGCAATATAGCAATTGGGCTATTAATGAAGTGGTGAACTGGAAAAACGAATGGCTGCATCCGAATTGCATTCACATTCATGGAACAAAAGACCATATTTTTCCGATCAGATATATCATCAAGCCGGATTATCCAATTCAAAACGCCGGGCATTTATTGCTGATGAATAACTATGAAAAAGTAAATGTGATTTTAAGGAAAATACTTTGATAATATTACCATAATGTCGGTTTGTCTTGTTCCTATGTATTTGTTTTTTACGGAGACTTTTACAGGAAAACACGGAGTAAACAAATAAATAACTAAGATTTCTATTTTCAATTTTATAAATTATTTTAATTTTTTAAAGAGATCAAAGATGACAAAAAAATATTTTCAAACAATTTGAAACTCTTTGTTAAACTAATGATAACTATCTTCTCTTACTTTTTTTATAAGAAATTTTATATACTACTTTTGTTTCCTTTAATTTAATTCGCTCATGAGTATAGGTTTACTTCTGTTTATTCTTGCATCAATTGCAGTTCTTATTGGTTTATATGGGATGTTCAAAAAAGCGGGTATTGCTCCGTGGAAAGGCTTAATTCCGTTTTATAACACCTGGTGTATGGTTGATAAAATGGAACTGAATAAAATTTGGTTTTTTCTTCAACTGATTCCTATTGCCGGGCAATTTATTACCATCTGGATCAATATAAAATTTGTTGAACATTTTGGTCGCTTTGGTTTGGGGCATCATTTCCTTACTGTTTTTCTCCCTTTCATTTATTTTCCTTATCTCGGCTTTTCGGATATGGAAAGATTTGCAGGAGTTGCTGTTGCCAGAAATTATAAGAAGGGTGCCATTCGCGAATGGATTGATGCAGCGGTTTTTGCAATCGTTGCTGCTACCTTAATACGCACGTTTGTTTTTGAAGCTTATACGATTCCTACTCCTTCAATGGAAAAGACATTATTGGTTAATGATTTTTTATTTGTAAGTAAATTTGCCTATGGGCCTAGGATTCCTGAAACCCCGCTGGCAATGCCTTTCATGCATCATACGATAATAGGAACGAATATAAAATCTTATGTAGAATGGATCGAAATTCCTTATACGCGTTGGTTCCCGAGTCCGATA
>JBDTKF010000111.1:0-10222 GCA_039935455.1 Ginsengibacter sp. | reverse complement strand
AACCTGATACTCTGCCAGGATACTTTTATTGTCACTATTTTTATCCGTGGATGGTGCACTGTAATAAACATAGAATTTATGGTTCACTTTAAAGTTGGGATGAAATGCACTTCCGAGTAATCCGCGTTCGTCATATCTTGGATTCACTTTTACCATTCTTTTACTTACGTCGAGGAAGGGGCGCGCCAATAATTTTCCTTTTTCTACGATCCATACTTTACCTTCTTTCTGACAAAAGAACAAACGACTCGTACCATCCCGCGGTACACCCATTGCTACGGGTGATTGAACTTTGTTAGTTATCAATTTTAATTGAACCAATGTGTTGGCAGGTTCATTGTCCGCGGTGTTCTTATTATGTTGTGGAACAAAGGAAACAATTAGCAGTACAACAGCAACCAAGAGTCCAAACCTGATTTGGTTAATATTTTTTTTCATTACAATTATTTATTTATTTACATCAAAAGTAGTGAATGAATTTAGAAAATCGCCGGCACAGATATTTTCAAAGTGTTTTAAAAACTGTGGCTGATGTTTTGAAGAAGGCTTTGTTTTTTCAGGGTAAATTGGATTTTGTCAATCTCGCAATTATATCATCCAACCTCTGATTGCAGCTTTGCCGGTGAACAAATGATCTGATGATTTATGGAAAAGATTACATTCATTTTCGTTGCATAAAATTTTATCAAATGCAATAATGAATCGTGAATGGTGAAAGTTTTATAAAGATGTTACAGTTCAATTAGATTCATCGCTGTCAGGCGGAATGTTATGGTCATTTTTAATTGATGGCATGGCTTTATTGGTAACATACATGGCTCCATACATCACAAAACCATGGCCGGGATAGGTGCATACATAAGGATAAACACCTTCCTTTTGGGGGGCAGTAAAAGTGAGCGAAGTGGTTTCTCCCGGAAGAAGCACTTTTGTAGACCATAGCACTTTTGAAATCTTCGGAACATAATTCATCTTCAGGCTGTTTTCTCCTAAATTCAGGGCTGCATTCACCACCGCAAACCTCGATTTCGGTTGCGTAATCACCAGATTGTGGCTCATTTCATCTTTATTATTTAAAATGATTCTCACTTTGGCGCCTGGCTTTACCTTGAACCTAACGACATCATATCGCAAGCCCTTAATTGTATTTATTGAAACGGTAGTTACGGGAGTTTGAGCATTCAAATTGCTAACAGAAATCAATATCAATAATATCCAAAACAATCTTTTTCGAAGAATAAACATCATGAAAATATAAATTTTAAAATAGAAAAAGTACTTCTTAAGAAAGCCTCCGGTGGCCACAAAAGTCCGTGATTCCCATGACAAAATAAAGTCGATTTTCTACATGTAGTGGAATGAAGACGAAGTATGCGCCACAAAAATCAGGCTTCCATGCTTACCAGTCGATGTCCGAGCTTCGGAGGTTACCTGACTTTAAATAGCTAAGCGCAATTATAATTATCACAACTTTTCAATTCTAACTTTTGAGAAGTTTTTATTTGTTGGTGCTCTGTTTATAAGTCTCTGTGCCTGATGGAACATTCAAATGAACCCCTGCTGCAACAGGAACAACAAAGTTGGGAGTACCATCCAAATTCCATGTAAATTTTTGAGCGCGAGGCGAACGATGTTTGCCACAACCCTGCCCTGGCTCACTATTAGCATGATACAAAATATAATCTTCTGTTCCGTCAGGTGATTTAAAAAATGAATTATGCCCGGTAGCATATACCTGATTTTCGGGAGATTGTTTGAAAACAGGTAGATCTGATTTTCTCCATGCAGAAGAGTCTAATAAATTAGCGTTTATGCTGGCTGTTAGCATCCCCAAAGCATAATAATCCGTCCAGCAACCGCTGGCAGAATAAATCAAAAATAGTTTATCATCATGTTTCAAAATTTCCGGTCCCTCATTAACATTCACATGACTCACATGGTTCAGGTTTTTTAAATCCCCATTTCTTTCCCACGGCAAAGTGGGCGCAGAAATCAGCACACGCTTGCCTTGTACCGTCCATGGATTTTTCATTTGAGCAATGAAAATATCCTGTTCTCCATTTTCATCACCTTTCCATCCGCTCCATATTATGTACAATTTTTCTTTTAATTTGAAAACACTTGCATCAATCGCCCACTTATTTTCGGGCAGATTTAATTCACCCTTCATTTCCCACGTTCCCTCTAAAGGGTCTTCGGAAGAATTTTCTATTACATACATCCTGTGATCGAGATTATTACCACTATCAGCCGCAAAATAAACATACCATTTACCCTGCAAATAATGAATTTCAGGCGCCCAGATTTCTTTCGAATAAGCGCCTGTAGCTGGCGGAGTCCATACCACTTTTTTTTCTGCAGATTTTAAATCAACCATATTTTTTGTTTTCCACAAAGTGATATTATGTGCTGTAGTATTGGTATAATAATAATATCCATCCTCGTATGTTACCCACGGATCAGCACCGGAGGGAAGTAAAGGATTGGTGTAGGTTTGTTGTGCATTAGCTGTGTATACAGTAAACGAACAAAAAAGCAGAAAAAGACATTTACACATTTACCTAAAATCTTTTGTTTTTATAGCTGCAAATTTCTCTCGTTAGCGAATGAAATCGGAACAGATATTTTAAGGATCATTTCTAACATCACCCCTGACGGTTTCAGCAGAGATAAAGAATTATCTAAACGGTTTATTTAATCGTTGAAAAATTATACTCACTTAAAGTCTTATAAATCTGGCCAGGTTTCAAAACGGTTGATGGATAAGATGGTTCGTTAGGCGAATTAGGGAAGTGCTGCGTTTCCATAGCAAACGCTGTTCTGAAATCATCTTTACTGCCATCGCTGAATGTGTTTTTTCCAAACATGAAATTGCCACTGTAAAATTGCAGGCCTGGTTCTTGCGTAAATACATTCATTACAATTCCCGACTTGTCTCCCGTCACTGTAGCAGCAGGATTAAGTCCATTTTTTTGGGTACCATTCAAAACAAAATTATGATCGTAGCCCTTTCCATTTTTTAGTTGAATATTGTTTTCGCTAATTCTTGCACCGATAGTAGTTGGCTTCGTAAAATCGAACGGAGTTCCTTTTACAGTTGCAATTGGTCCAAGCGGAATCCAACCGGAATCTATTGGATGATATTTATCAGCGTAAATTTGAACAGTGTGATTTAAGATCGTTCCACTTCCTTCTCCATTCAAATTAAAGAAGGCATGGTTGGTAAGATTTACCACGGTCGTCTTATCTGTGGTGGCCTCATATTCGCATTTGAAACCATTGTTTGCAGTCAAAGAATACGTCACCTTCACATTCAAATTTCCGGGGAAACCTTCCTCCATATCTTTTGATAAATAAGTAAGCTGTAATGTGGAATCGTTCAATTTATCGGCATTCCAAACCACAGCCTGGAAACCTTTCTTGCCACCATGCAACGTGTTCAGTCCGTTGTTGATATATAATTGATATTGTTTGCCCTCCAAAGAGAATTTTCCTTTTGCAATCCGGTTGCCAAAGCGGCCGATTGTTGCACCAAAATATGCCTCGGTTGATTTTTGATAATCTTCAACACTTTTAAATCCAACAACTACGTCGGTCATTTTTCCATTTTTATCAGGAACGACAAGGCTTACGAGGCGTCCCCCATAATTGGTAATTGCTGCTTGCATTCCGTTATAATTTTTCAAAACATATAAATCAGTCGGCTTGCCATCAATCGTAGTTTCAAAATCTTTCTTATTCGGAATCAGTGAAGTAGTTTCTGAATCGGATTTATTTACTGTTGTTTCATTCGAAGTTGAATCAGTACTATTTTCATTTCCTGGTGAAGAACCATTGCACGAGGCAAGAAATGCAAAAACGAATGCTGTTGCGACAAGTGTCAGATTTCTTTTATTCATTTTTATTGATTTATTTGATTTTGGTTTTTACTTATGTAGTGGTTCATTTTTTCGAATATCTCATTTACACAACTTCAAGATAACAGGAGAATGATATTTATTCATATTGAAAGAAGCCAGTTTTGCATGATTTTTTAAACCGGGTAGTTCCTATGATCGTTTTAGAATATGATATAAAATTGATTGCTTCGTGCCATGTGGAATTTCTGAATTGTTTAGAACCAATCATTTTGTTAGTGGTTTGGGTTATAGAGATAAATAATTTAATTGATGAAGTTGATCAAACCAAGAAACGAATGGTTCTGTAAATTAACGGCAAAATTAAATCAGCGTTTTTTGTCATTTTACTATCAAACTTGAATCTTTTCAGTCTGTGTAGACACCTGGATTTTTGCCATCTCACTTTGTTGTTGTCAATGATTTAATCAACTTGATTTCATCTTTGCTGAAAGTTGATCCATCCGGCCTGAAAATATCATGAAACCAAACTTTTGGTTCATCACCGTCCGGCATTGGCGTATCCCATGCATACATGGTATTTGTCTTGCCTGCAACCAAACCCCAGTTGATGGCGCCCACGTTTTCTTTTTTAAGCAAAGGCATAATGTTAGAAAAAAAACTTCCTCTGGTTCTCGCCATATACTCTGTACAGATCAATGGCCTGCCATAAATTTTTAGTGTATCGATCGCTTTTGCATGTTCAGGTTCCTTATCATAATTATGATACGTAATTACATCAGAATTCGCCAATTGATAGACATTTAAGCCTGTCAGTTTTTCACTCCAAACACCAGCCGATAAAGGCTGATCCGGATTCACCTGTCTGGCCCATAGAAAAGCTTTTTTCAATAACGGTAAACTTTTATTTTGATACCCGGAGTTTCCTGGTTCGTTATAAAGATCCCAAAGCAGAATTCTTTTATCATGTTTAAACGTGGTAAGAACATCTTTTACATATTGCGATAAAGTGTCGCCTAACAAAGGTTCTGTATGATATAAGGATCCAGGATCTCTTAACCATCCGGAATTATGAATTCCTGTTTTGGGAGCAGGCTGCTTTCCCGCATGATAGCTATCATTCCAGCAATCATCAAATATAACGAAGATGGTGCCGATGTGATGTTTATCTGAGATGGTAAGGTATTCCTTGATTCTGTTTTTGAATCCTTTTTTGTCTTCCTGCCACGCCACATGATGCAAAAAAACACGCATCGCGTTGAATCCAATTGATTGAGCATAACCCAATTCGCGGTCAATTGTTTTAGGGTCAAATGTAGCCGCCTGCCACATTTCAAGCTGGTTGATGGCAGTACTTGGAATGAAATTACTTCCACGTAACCATCCTTTTGATGCATACCATGCATCGGCTTTTTCATGACTCCAAACGGCTCTTTCGTTTTGTGCATAAAGAGTACCATTCCCCAAGAATGCACCAACAAAAAAGATTAAAAATAATTTCTTCATTCAAAAATTTTGGTTCGTTAAAATTGATTCGTTAAAAATAAAAGAATTGTTTCTCCCAGACAAAAATTCTCTTAGTTTTTTACATCACAACAATAGTACTCTTTTATTCTCCGGTGTGTAATCGCAAACTGAAATAAAATTTAGACCCCTTGCCAGGTTCACTTTTCACCCAAATTTTACCATGCTGTCTTTCAATGATTTCGGCGGAAATATATAATCCAAGACCAAAACCTGAATGCCGGTTATCTGCATCGGTTACCTGGTAAAATCTCTCAAAGATTTTAGCTTGTTTATCTTTCGGAATTCCATTTCCAAAATCTGTAACCGAACAGATTACGTTCCCATCTTCAACAGATATTGCCACAATTACTCTATCCGCCTTTGGCGAATACCTGATTGCATTCGTAAGAAGGTTTGTAAGAACCTGGCTGGTACGTTCTTTATCAGCATAAACTTTTGCCTTCTCCATGTGGCCAATCAATATCCGATGTGAAGTTTTAATGATCTGTACTTCCGATACTATTTCTCTTGTCAACTCATCCAGGTAGAAGAAATCATTTCGAAAAACAATCTTATTGGCTTCCATCCGGGTTACGTCCAGAAGATCCTGGATAATAAAGTTTAACCGGTTCACCTGGTAATTCATCTTTGACAACATTTCAACCGTCTCCTTATCTTCCGAGTTTTGGTGTTTCTCTAAAAGAAGCTGGGAATAGATATTCATAGAGGTAAGCGGAGTTCTCAATTCATGACTGACCGTGGCAATAAATCCATCCTTTTTATGTTCAATTTCTTTTTGAATGGTTATATCCTGGGCCACTCCCAATAATGTTTCAGGTTGATTGTTATTATTGTAAATTAGTCTCCCGGAAATTTTTACCCAATGGATAGATTCATCATCCCAAATTATTCTTACTTCATAATTCAAATTACCAGTCAATTTCGATAACTCATGTGCTTCTGCTCTGATTAGCCGGTCATCCGGATGGATTCGCTCAGCATATTCAAACCTTGAAACTGGTTCAGATAAGCCCCAGATAGCATTGAACCTTTGCGAGCTGTTCATTTCATTCGTAAATAGGTTTATCTCATAAGTTCCCAGTTCTGCAGATTCAATCGCAATCCTGGCTCTTTCTTCTGCTTCAATTGTTTTCTTAGTGGCTATAACCTGGCTAGTAACATCTGTTGCAACGGCGATGACGCCAGTTACTATCCCGGATTGTTCTCTGAAAGGTTCATAAACCAGGTCGACATATACAGTTTCTATTCCACTACTTCTCGGGAGGGAAATCGGCACTCCGAAATCCTGGTATGATTCGCCTGTACGATAAACCTGGTTTACCAGCTCTTCAAACCCTTGTGCTGCCGCTTCAGTTAGTTCATCAAACAAAGGTTTTCCTTTTAGAACACTGGCATCTTTACCCCACAAATCGAACATACGTTGATTCGCAATTTCCACTATATGTTGAGGACCCGCAAGGATACACATAGCTACCGGTGCTTGCAAAATCGTATTACGAAGATTCTTTTCACTTTCCTCAATTTTCTTATGAGCAAGATTTAAATCGGTAACATCTGAAGCGGTATTCAAGACTCCATAGATATTGCCTTCGGTATCGCGCAGAGGAATAAAATTGTAATTAAAGTAAAAAGTTTTGGGAATCCCGTTCATGATCAATTTAATTTCCCGGTTCCTCACATAACACGGAATTCCTGTATTGAAAACGTCAGTAAGCTGATTAAATATATACTGGTCTCTCAATTCCGGAAGAACATCTAAAAATAATTTTCCCATTACGTCATCTCCTTTTCCCCATGCTTCAATTATTGCTTTATTGGCAAGGCGGATGCACATTTCCTCGCCAGTGTACACACCAATCGGGATAGACGCCGCTTCCATAATTGAGCGGAGCTGTTGCTCATTTTCTTCTATCTTTTTACGGGCTAATGTCTGTTTTGTAATATCCTGAATTATTCCATTGAAACGATAGGGATTTTGATGCTCATCAAACCATGCCCTACCCTGGGCTTTGACGAAACGCTGAACGTGGTCAATTTGGTTCCTGATTGTATATTCAATATTATAAATACCACCGGAAGAAAACTGCAGCGCTTCTTCTATCGCAGCTTCAACCCGCGGCCTGTCCGATTCAATGATTGAATCAAGTGCATAGGTAAATTCAATCTCTTCTTGTTGCTTTAACCCCCACCATTCCGCCAGCCGGGCATTTCCTTTCAAAGTTTTTGTAACCGGATTATAATCCCAAATTCCTAACCCGGTAGATTCTATAGTGAACCGCAGCTCTTGTTCGCTTTCTTTTAATTTCTGAAGAGTGGTTACTTTTTCGGTCGTTTCATCACATACCACCAACACACCTTCTACTGCACCCGATTCACCCTTGATAGGACTATAACTAAATGTCCAATATACATCTTCAATAGATCCATTCCGATAAATAGGTATCAACTGGTTCTCACTCCAGGTGGCTTCTTCGCCAGAAAACACCCCGTCTATTAATGGTTTTATCGTAGACCATATCTCAGGCCAGCATTCCACACCTTTTTGCCCAAGTGCTGCGGGGTGTTTGCCTTTATTGCCTAAACTCGGTCGGTATGCATCATTATAAAATTGAATCAAATCATCGCCCCACCAAATAAACATAGGAAATTTAGAATTCAACATAATACTGATGGCCGTACGCAAACTTTGTGGCCATTCCTCAGGAGATTTGACCACGGTGTTTTTCCAATCATAATTCCTGATTCGTTCACCCATTTCTCCCCCACCCTGCAAAAAAGATAACTTATTGTCAACATTTGCATTTTCCATAAAGTATAGGTCTAGATAAGATTAGTACAATATACACCGATAAAATGTTAGTCACGTAATTAAAAAAATGCACCCATATATTTCCATTTCTTATATCACACCATTTCTATTTTACTTGAAGTCAAATAAATATTAAATAAAGATCTTATGTTAAATGTCTATACTATTCGAATCATCAGCCAACAAAAAAATGCTGAAATAAGTTTTTTGAGCTTTCTTCATCAGTAAACAAATATATTCTTTGAATTTCTATTTTCATTGTTTTATCGAACCCTTTCTTTTTTTTTAAGAAACTCATCCTGTTAGGTAAGATTGCAATTTTTACCGATGCAACCCAGGTGTCTTCCCCACTCAATTTCTAATAACTTTTGTTTTCCAGTAAATGTCCATTTGTTTTGGATTCAAAATTCCCATGGATTCATTATTCATGAAGGCCAAAGGATTTTTAATCTATTTTCGTCAAAATGTTCGATAAATGATTTGCAGCTTAGCTAGCTTAATTTTTGCAATATTCCCACTTTCCGCTCACGCGCAAAGTGATACGATCATTCCTAAAATAACCCACCATCAATACAATTTATTGAATCCGGTACCAAAAAATCAAATGAAAGAAATGGAAACGGACCGCCCTGATGTTACGGAAAGTGCTTATACCGTTGAGCCCGGCCATTTTCAGATTGAAACTGATTTATACAAATTTGTACGGAACAGGGACAACAAAACTAAAAGTACAGTCCATATTTTTAATCTGGGAAATTACAAACTCGGTTTATCCAAAAGAGCAGACATACAATTTGTGATACCCACCTATGTCAGCAATAATGTTCGTAAAACAAATACCAATCAAATAATTAGTAGAACAGGAGGGTTTGATGACATTACACTACGCTTCAAATATAATATCTGGGGTTATTCGGGCGGTAAAACCGCACTGGCTGCTCTACCTTTCATTTCTTTTCCTACTTCCTCTTTTTCAAACAATGGAATTCAGGGTGGTATAGTCTTTCCGTTCGCATTGAAAATTAATGAAAAATTGGATTTTGGAACACAGGCAGAAATAGATCTTGTAAAAGAATCTAATAATAAATACCATCCGGAATATTTATATTCTTTTACATTCGGAAAACCGTTCTCTTCTAAAATAAGTGGTTTTGTTGAAGCTGTTTTCATTTATAATCCCAATGCAAATCATACGGATATATTTGCCAACGGCGGAATCATTTATTCATTTTCCGAAAATTTTAATATCGATGCAGGTCTCAATTATGGTATTAAAAGAAATGCAGACAAAATATTCTTCGCAGGTTTTTCATTCAGGTTATAATCTCAATCAGCTTTTGTTTGTTGCACTGAAAAATATTGGAAAAGAATGTAGGCATCAAATCATTGGCACTTCGACTTAACTTTTTCCTCGTCATATGATGGGCAAGAATTGAAGTCAGATAAGCTGATTTTTTCATTTGAATAAGTTGGCGTGTATTTTGAAACATAAAAATTTTTTATTGATACATATGGAACCAAAAGATGAGGTAACAAAAAAAAAGAAGCCACTTATATCAGTTCTTGCAAAAATACTTGTGTGGATATTGGGATCATCTATCTTTTTGATTATACTCATTCTAATCCTCATCCAAACTTCTTTTGTGCAAAATTTTGCACGGAAGAAAGTTGTAAACTATCTAGAAAATAAACTTCACACGCAAGTTGAAATTGGTAAACTAAGTGTAAAATTTCCAACTACTCTTTCTTTACAACATGTTTTTTTTGAAGATCAGTCCAAAGACACGTTGCTTTTTGGAGGCGAAATGAAAGTTGATATCAATATGTTGAAACTGATCAGAAATGAAATCGAAATAAAAGAAATATCCCTGAATAATATGGTGGTCAAAGTAAAAAGATTACCACCGGATTCTACTTTTAATTTTCAATTTATTGTTGATGCTTTTAATAGTCCAAAGGCCACCCCAAAGTCCAAGTCCAATACTTCTTCCATGCAAATGAATGTTAACAGGATATTGGTAAACAAAAC
>JBDTKF010000110.1:0-4234 GCA_039935455.1 Ginsengibacter sp. | reverse complement strand
TAGAAGAACCCTTTCTTTTTTGAATAGAAGTCAAATGTTTTATCAATGGCTCCGTATTCCAGATTGGTGGTCAAAATTTCATCGCCTGACTGCAGGTTCAGGCTTTTCACAATTTGGTTGATGGCAGAAGTGGGATTCTGGATAAAGAAAAAATCATTCGGATCACATCCGATATAATCAGCTAACGCTTTTTTTGAGATCAATAAAGCTTCCTGGCTTTCTTTATAGAAGAACTGTACGGGCTCTTTTTCAAGAGCCTTTTGCCAATATTGATAATTTTCAAAAATTGGTTTGGGGCAAGCTCCGAATGATCCGTGATTTAAAAACGTAATTTTAGGATCCAGCTGGAATTGATCTTTGATAGTACTCATTCTTGTGTTTCAATTTGGTCCGTTGTATTATTTGCTTATAGGAAGCTGAATGATAAACTTTGTTCCTTCATTTTCTATTGATTCTACTTTTATTTCACCGCCATGTGCTTTTATGATATCGTAACTTAAGCTTAAACCCAATCCTGTCCCTTCTCCGGTGGGCTTTGTGGTGAAAAAGGGTTGGAAAATTTTATCCAATACCTTTTGAGGAATTCCACTTCCATTGTCACTAACGGTGATGCACACACGATTTTCAAATTTCTTTGTCGAAACCGAAACGATTGGTTCGTATGAAATAAGATTTTTGCTTTTTTGTTCTTTTACTGCATAAAAAGCATTGTTAAATAAATTTAAAATTACTCTGCCAATATCTTGCGCAATGACATTAATTTTTCCCGCACCTGTTTCGCCGGCTGACAGGCTTTCATCAAAATCTGTTTTCATCGTCGCATTGAAAGTTTTATCCTTTGCACGAAGTCCATGATAGCTTAATCGTAAATATTCATCGCACAGCGCATTAATATCTGTTGGTTCTTTTTGGCCGGTGCTTTTACGGGAATGTTGTAACATTCCTTTTACAATTGCGTCAGCGCGTTTGCCATGATGATTTATTTTTTCTTCATTCAGTTTGATATCATTTGCGATGATTACTGCCTCTTCGGTATTACCTGACTTCAATTCAGTTTGTAATTCATCGACCAGTTCCCTGTTTACTTCGGAAAAATTATTGACGAAGTTCAGAGGGTTCTGGATTTCGTGCGCGATGCCTGCGGTGAGCTCTCCGAGAGAAGCCATTTTTTCAGATTGGATAAGCTGTGCCTGCGTTTCTTTTAGTTCAGTTATGGTTTGTTGCAATTCTTCTTTTTGTATCATCAATTCAGAAGTTCGTTCATTGACTAAAACTTCCAATTTATCCTTCTGAGCTGCAATAAATTTGCTACGTTCTTCTTCCTCCTGAGTTTTTTTTCGTTCCTGATCCAGCGCCTTTTTTTGTTTACTGGACTTAATTAAAGCTGAAACCATCCAGGTAATAGCAACGCAAAAAGCAAAATCCAGGTATATTTCTATTTTTTCATAGACACGGAGATCCAACACTTTCAAAAGTTTGCTAAAAATATTCAATAAAATCAATGGCAAAACAGCAAAGAATACTGGCTTCTCCCGATTGAACCGGGTGTCATTAAAAATCAACCAGATGATGCCAATTAGTATTAACTGCCAAAGCCAACCGATCCATTGATGAGTTCCGGTTGTAATCTCGAAAATAAAAAGTACGACTACCCCATACGTAGAAAATAAAAGAATCCGATCCCACTCAGGATGGGCGTCATGAATTTTCAGAGACTTACGTAAATACCGGATGAGAAAGAAAATAAGAAATGGTTCAAAAGACATAACACAGAGATTCCAATTAGTTATTATTTGAAAATGCAATAATAATTTAAATTAAATCTTTCAAAGTGAATGTCCAATTATTTTTTTTTGAGGTCATCATTTTGTGCCGAAACTTTTACTGTAAAAGGATTTCAAAAACAAATTTCTATCGCAGTTTCGCTTTCCATTTTTTACGAGGTAGTTTATTTTATCGTTGTTCCTATTCAATTATCCCGTTCTGTAAAATCACTAAACTTAGAGTTCTCATTGTGTCGGTTTGGTTGATAAATACGCATAAATACAGTTCATTTCGTTGTCATTCAGATGACACAAATTATTTTTGGCAACATGACTCATCAGAAATAATTTTCTTCCCCCAAGTGCGATACCTGTGTGCAACAATTTACAAAATTCATCTCTTTTGTACGCTGTAGCAATGATTAGATTGGGCCCCAATCCAGGCTCTCCTTTTAAATCCGGACCATGACAAGAAGTACAAGTTGTCATCGCCAGATATTTTCCAAAAGAAACTTGCGTGCTATCATAATGAATATATTTTCTCGGTGAATGATGATCAATCTGGCTTGCCATTGGAATAATTTTTTTCTGGATCAAAGCTATCCGCCCCATAAATTGAAAGTTGGTTTTGGCGCCATTTAGCGTATCTGCCTCCGGATGCAGTGTACGCAGGTAAGCTATAATTTTTTCAACTGATTCTTCTTTCATTTGGTAATACATAAAAGATGGCATTATATAAACCGAATGTCCATTCTTTTTCACTCCGTGCCTGATTACTCTTTCTAATTCCTCATCAGAATAGGTAGGAATGGCTTTGGTTAAATTGGGAGCAATGATTTCACCAATGTGATCTATTTTGGCAAAAACAGTCCCTGTTAAATGTTCTCCATGACAGTCGCTGCAATGTGCTATTTCTAATAATCTATGCCCTTCGATTATCGATGAAGAATCATGAGAAATTTGTAATTTGGTAAGAGGTATATGATACGTTTTATCAAGAATAAGAGTTGACCAAATATAAATTGTACTCAAAACCAGAATGATTAAGAAAATAATTGAGTATGCAACTCTCTTGAGGATGGTTTTTGTGTTCATTATAAAATATTTTACAGAAGGAAAGCAACAATTTTCCCCTTTTTTAATCATACAATCAGATAACTTATTTTGACATCAGGACTTCCATATCTTCTGCGGTAGGCCCATAAATATTTGGATTTCTAACACCCATATGTCTGTAATACGTACTCAATTGACCACGATGGTGAATAATATCATGCATTACCGTCCAAAAAATAGCATTCATCGGGTATGCAAATAATTTGTTGCCATCTACCTTGAATTCAACAATTTGTTCCTCCCATATTTTTTCGTCTATGGCTTTCAAAGTTTCCGATACTTCTGTCGCATTTTTTTCAAACGAATCTGCAGCTTCTGCAACACTTGAAAATTTTCTATCAGACACTTCATCATTGATGAAAGTTTTTATGGCATGGTTTAGTGATTCGGCATGAGAAATAATGTGGCCGATTAACTGTTCGGCACTTCGGGATTTTTCATGGCAACGGTAATGTAGTTTATCCATGTCTTTTGGTAAAGCGTTTACAGCGCCTAAGGTCTTTGGCAATTCTGCCTGCCAGGTTTGAATAAAAAATTCTTTGTTTGTCATGTTTATAGTTTTTATAAACCTGGCAGATTTTAATATCTGCCTGGTTTGATTCTGGTTGATTATGTTTTTTTTAATTCAGAAGATTATTAATTTGAAAGGTCCTGGTTTGAATCATTTCATTATTCTGTATCCTCGTCGGTATGTAACCTCCATGAACCATTTCGTTGTTGTCAGTAAACCAACAAAAAAACTCGTTTTTTATTTTGCTGTTTGTCGTGGATTCTGGTCATTATAAATTTCTCACAAACGATTTCATATTCATCAGTAAAGCAACAAAAACACCTGTTCTTTATTTTGCTGCGCTATGATTTTTACATGCAATGATTCAACGTTTCTTTTGCTGCTATAAAAGCAATCCCCAAATCCTTTTTTGCCATCGCACTATCATACAAAATGACTGCTTCGTTAACTGGCGCTTCATTATTCAGCATTCGTGAAATATCAGATACCGTATAACTTTCATTGGCTATCAAATAATTTTTTCCATGAATTCCTTTTGATGTGGCTGCCTGAAAAATCGCTTCTGCCACGTCTCTTACATCGACCATCGAAAAACGGGTATTTGTTGCAAATAACATTTCTACAAAGGGGTTGGCAGCTATTTTATTTTTTATCAAATATTGCATGCCTGCAGAAGTTGAATCTTTTCTATTAGAAAGCGAATTGCCAATTACAAAAGTTGGGGAGAGAGAAGTAATTTCAAATGGCAGATCCGGATGCTCATTAATAAACTTTCTTACTTCCTGATCGGCCTGGAATTTTGCCTGTGCATAGGGATGGTCCTGCTCGCTTAAATATGGTGTAT
>JBDTKF010000109.1:0-7017 GCA_039935455.1 Ginsengibacter sp. | reverse complement strand
TAAGCTGATGATCTTCGTATTGATAATTGAGTAACTTGTCGCTATTACCTGCTGCTGCTATAGTAGAAAGAGTGCTGAAATCATTTCCATTTTCACTCCGTTGAATTTCAAACAGGCTGCTGTTTTGTTCAGACCCCGTTGCCCATGTCAACAGGTTCGAACTTTTTTTGTTTGTACCGGTAAATGAAATAAGGGTTACAGGAACTACGGAAGAAGTTACCCAATTTGAGGAAGTGCCAATCAAAGCAAAATTGTACAATGTACCATTTACATGATTCGATGATAAGTCATTCAACGTATTGATAGGTGGAGTTCTGTTATCACCATTTCCAACCCCTTCGTTGAAGTTGTAATAACTATATAATCCTGACTCTGTTCCTGAAAGTGAACTAACCATATTATTTGAAACTTCCGTTTGTGACAGAGTTTTTCCCCAGATGCTTAATTCATGCATTTGCCCACCAAAAAAATCATTAGCAGCTCCCTGGGTGTTACCGGCACCAAGTCGTGTTGGGAGCGGGGATGGATTGGCTCCAAGTCCACTAACCGTAACTGTTTTAACCAGAACCCCATTCACATAAAATCGGACGAAACTTTGATCATAAGTCACCGCAATGTTTGTCCAAACCCCATATGATATTGCCGCACCTTCTACCGAAACAGTACCACCGCCATTTCCAACCTGAAGCCAGAATTTCCCATCCGGGTTTGCGTAAATTTTGTATCCTCCATTGATAGTACTTGCAGCACTGGTAATAATGGATTGTGGATTACCAGTATTGGTATTCACCCTCACCCATAATTGAACTGAAAGTGTAGCATTTGAAATTGTCGAATTATAAGGTATATCTACATAATCATTAACGCCATCAAAATCCAGTGTATTACCGCTTTGTGCACTCACTGCAAGATGGGTTACTCCCACCAGAAAGGAAATAAAGAATAACTTTATTGCTGTAGTAAATATTTTCATGATAATAGTTTGATTAAGTTAGTTATTTTCAAATGTACAATATTGAAATGATTTAAAAACTTTTTTTATATCCTTTTTTATTTTCTTTGTAAATTATCGAAATAATATGGACAGATCCAAAATATTGAAAAAAAATTATTTGTATAAATTACAAGTTTGTAAGTATTCTTTTAATTATATATTATAATACATTGGGCGGACAGTCCCATGTCGAGTGTCGCTTGACTTTATTACGCTTATAGTGTTGTTTTGTTTGGTCCAGAAAACCACTGCCAAGCCGATAAGTCAGCGTAAGTCCACTAAAATAATACCAATCCCCATAGATTGGATTCCCCCTTACCTGTCCGATCCGGGGATAAGCCTGGGAGCCACCTTTCAATTCATCCCCCCGGTAAGAAAGTTCCAGCGCTTTACTACCGCGATTTGTAAGAAGAAGATTCGGATCTACATACTTATTGCTGACATCATCCAGGTAATCATTGAACAATTTTCGAATACCTATTTCCAGGCCAACATTGATATTTTCTGAAAGTGATAATTTTACACCTGCCCCAAAAGGGATGGAAAGCTGGGTAAGGCTGTATGCTTTTTGTCCAGGGATAAACCCTTCCCCTTCTGTACTCAATGGTTTCAAATAATATTTTTGTCCGACACTATCAAAAGTGTATGGATCATAATGGTACACGGCAAGTCCCAGAAAAATATAAGGAGTTAGTGGGTTAACTCCATAGGGTGAAAGAAAATATTGAACATCCAGATCACCTTCACTCAAAATCGTAATAAAATTTAGATTTCTCGCTTTATTTCTTCCTTTACTATCATCGCCTGAAACTTTACCGAGCTTGAATGCGGTACGAATAGAAAACTGGTTCGTTATTTCATAAGAAAGACCAATCCCTCCAGCCAAATGTGATTGATTAAAAGTATATCTTTTTTCTTGTAAATCACCGGAATAATTAGAATTACCTAAAAACAAATTGATATTCAAACTCTGTTGAGCATTTGAATAGAAAAATAACAAGTAAAATAATACGCTGAGAAAGGGCTTTTTCATGACGAACTTTAACTCTCAAATAATAATTTTACAACCAAATATGATACCAGTAGCCGAATCATAATAAGATAAGTAATACAAAAAGTGAAACTACTACATAAATAAGTAATTTTACTACATAAAATTATATTTAAAAGATAATCAGTTATTATTTAACGTACTTAAATAATTAATTATTGCCTGATTGGTTAATCTATTTATAATAAATAGACAAGGGAAATGGATGTGTTAAAGAATAATTAAAAAGATTGTAGATAATTTACAGATCAAGAAACTTTATTTTTTGAAATAAAAGTTGTATATAAAATCTCACAAAAGTAAAGATTTTTCAGAATTAAGTTCATCCTTGTTTCAGCATTAATTCTGGAAATCTATTTAATGAATTCAACAGAACAATATCACTGAATACAAAGGTCTTTTTCTAAAAGAAAGTAATCAAAAATTAATTTGCAAACAAAATCTAAGGTTTTAATTTTTAGACGAACTATAAATCAATGGCTAAATTTTTCAGTTTCTTCTTTCACATTCAAGCTATTGAATGCACTACCGGAACTAAATTCGGGCACCATCTTTCTCAGAATGAAAGGAATAATTTCGCTATTATGGGTACGGGCAGCCTGCTCCAACTCCATAAAAAGTGAACCAAAATCAGCGTTCAAATTAGTCGATTTCTTAGCCCTCAAAATTCTCGGATGATAGGTTTCCGCAAATTCTTCTGAATCTTTGAATAATTCTTCAAACATCTTTTCTCCAGGTCTCAAACCTGTTTGAACAATCGCAATATCAGTAGGATTTAACCCTGCAAGCTGAATCATTCTTTTGGCCAGGTCCATTATTTTTACGGGTTCTCCCATATCAAATAACAGAATGTCGCCCGATTCTCCGATCTTTCCTGCTTCCAGTACCAATCTGGAAGCTTCAGGAATGGTCATAAAATACCGGGTAATATCCGGATGAGTAATGGTAATTGGACCTCCGGCTTTGATTTGCTTATCAAAAGTTTTTACCACACTGCCTGCAGATCCCAAAACATTTCCAAACCGGGTTGTTATAAACTCAGTTTGAGAATCTTCACGGTCACTCAATGATTGGATATAAATTTCAGAGATCCGTTTAGTAGTGCCCATAATATTAGTAGGGTTCACGGCTTTATCCGTGGAAACCATTACAAACTTTTTCACCTTGTAAGCAAGTGCCAAATCCGCAACTTGTCTGGTTCCAATTACATTGGTCAAAACTGCTTCACTGGTAAAAGTTTCCAATAAAGGAACATGCTTATAAGCCGCTGCATGGAACACAAAATCAGGATGATGGGTAGAAAAAACTTTCTTTAATTTTGCAACATCACGGACTGATGCTATTTCAATGCGGAGTTGCTGTTTTTGACTGCTCTTTTTCAATTCATATTCCAGATCAAATAAACCCGATTCCGATTGGTCAAGCAGAATTAGTTTTTTGAAAGTAAATTTTGAAAGCTGACGGCAGATCTCACTACCAATAGATCCCGCAGCGCCTGTAACTAAAATGGTAGAATTTTGATACGTTTTCTGAACCATGTCATATGGCAGTCTAATTTCATCTCTTTCCAATAAATCTTCAATATTCAGCTCCTTCACCTGCT
Source organism: Ginsengibacter sp. (assembly GCA_039935455.1). GTDB lineage: Bacteria > Bacteroidota > Bacteroidia > Chitinophagales > Chitinophagaceae > Ginsengibacter. The sequence continues at coordinate 3,369 of JBDTKF010000109.1, read as the reverse complement.
TCTTTTCAAAAAGGCCACCCCGCCATTCATTGGAATGAGGAATAACATTGATCTTGATTTTCAATGGAGAACAAATATCAGAAATAGCCATCTTCTTTTCTACTGATAATTTGTCGATTGCAATATATAATTCAGTGATTTGCTTTTGTTTTAGAAGGTTCGACAAGCGTGAACCTGAAGCGTCATAAATTGGCAAACCACCCAGGTTTTTTCCAATTTTGGAAGGACTATCTTCAATAAAACCCTCAACAACGGTTTTATTCTTCATGTCCTGCTCCAGTATTTGTTTGGCAACCTGCCCCATTTCGCCAGCTCCATAAATCAAGGCTTTTCCCATAACAGCGGCTTTAGATTGAGAGGCCCGCGAATACACTTCTTTGATCAAAAGACGAAACAACACCAATGTGAAGATGACACTAAATAAATTGATAATCATCAATGGAATGGGAAGATAGCCGGTAACAACAGAATGATGGTCAAATGAATAAACTGCCAGCCATAAGACAAACTGCAAAGATGCAAATTTGACAATACGAAGGATATCGTTGATCTCTGAATATCGAATGATCCCTTTAAATATGGGGAAAAATAGCATACAGATCCCAACAATGCCGATATTGATTAAGATAGATGGCAAAAATTTAATAACACTGGGCAAATCCACCAATAAGTGTCGGACCAATAAAAAAGAAAAGACGAAAGCGAAAGTAATCAGAATGAGGTCGCAGCAAAAGATAATCCAGCGCGGCGCATACTTATTTTTGAAGAAATTTTCGAGCATACGTTCTATGGGGGATAACTTCGAATTAAAATGATCTAATTATCAATTGATCAAAAGAATTCAAAAATTTAAAAATTAGTTAAACAAAAAACCAAAATTTATAATCAAGAAGAGTACCACAATTTCAAAAAAGCACAATTTACTTGTAAATATTTCGAAACTATTATCTAATTATCCAAATAATCTATGATATCTCCGATTTTGCAAAGATAAACATATTAACGATTTATGCAAATAAAAAACCTGCATAAAGAATATTTTTTAAATGCAGGTTTTTATGAATTCATTTCAAATTAGCCTAGTACAAAAAACATGGTAGTTTTAATTCGAATTATCTAACATAATGTACATTGCTTAAAACACCTTGTTCAAACTAACTATTACATTTTAGACTTTCATAGTAAACAAAGAAAAAATCATGATTTCTATTCTGATCTATGGCAGTTGAAATCACTGAGTGTATCTAGTGATGCGATTTCCAAAGTTTAAAAAGTACAAGGACTTAACGAATTGCATGTTCTTTTTCGAATTGTAATTTAACACAGCTAACTACCCTGTTTAGTTCTTCCTCCATCAAATTACTTCCGGAAGGCAAGCACAATCCATTTTCAAATAAATTTTCTGCCACACTATTTCCATAGTAAGGAAAACCCTTGAACACAGGCTGCAAATGCATGGGTTTCCATAATGGTCTTGATTCTATATTTTCCTTTTCCAATGCCAGCCGAATATCCTCACGAGTAATCCCATCCGATTTTTTGGGATCAATCAGAATAGTAGTTAACCAACGATTACTGAAATATCCTTTGGGTTCTTCAACAAAACTGATTCCTGGGAATTCACTAAAATGATTTTTATAAAATGAAAAGTTGGCCCTACGTTGTTCAACTCTTTTGGGCAACACTTCCATTTGACCCCGTCCTATTCCGGCACAAATATTACTCATGCGGTAATTATAACCAACCTCGCTATGTTGGTAATGCGGGGCAGGATCTCTTGCCTGGGTAGCAAGAAAAGTCGCTTTCTTTATAAAATTACTGTTTTCTGACACCAGTGCGCCACCACCAGAAGTTGTGATAATTTTATTCCCGTTAAAAGAGAGAATGTTCAATTTTCCAAAAGTTCCGCATTTTTTTCCATCGATCGATGAACCTAAAGCTTCCGCGGAGTCCTCTATAACCGGGATTTCATACTTTTCAGCGATCGCCATAATTTCATGCATGTTTGCAGGCATTCCATACAAATGAACCGGGATAATAGCCTTCGGCTTTTTACCTTTGATAATGCGATCTTTGATTGCTGTTTCCAGTTGCTCAGGATCCATATTCCAGGTATCGGGTTCGCTGTCAATAAAAACAGGAACCCCTTGTTGATAAAGGATTGGATTTGCGGATGCAGAAAAAGTCATACTTTGACAAATTACTTCATCGCCTCTTTGGACATCTAATAAGATCAAGGCCAAATGCAGTGCTGCGGTACCCGAACTTAAAGCGGCAACCTTACTTTTTTCACTTAAAAATGAAGCAATGTCTGACTCAAGACCATTTACGTTTGGCCCCAAGGGAGCAACCCAATTGGTGTCAAAAGCTTCTTTTACATAGCCTCGCTCTTTATTCCCCATATGAGGAGAGGAAAGCCAAATTTTTGAATTCATTTACAATTTATTTTTGAAATTTTTATTTTATTATTTTAACTCCCTTATTCTTCATGAACAAAGTCGAGAGTTTAGAGTTATGATCTATAATTTCACATACAGATGTAGCATGGATTATTCCTATACCGAAAATCCATTCATCTTTCTACTTTTACAAATAGTTATCAGGAACACTTTGCTAAAGGGGTTTATGAAGATAAATCAATGGAATGGAATACCCGTTGTCATGAATGTTTTTCATGAAATTTAATTGGCTTGGCAGGAACACCAACTGCGGTGCATTTCTCAGGTAACGAATTCGAAACGATCGCACCTGCTCCAACAATCGTTTCCCTTCCGATTTCAATTTGATTAATTATTTTAGCACCTGTACCCACGAATACAAATTCTCCAATAATTACTTCTCCGGAAATATTTACAGCAGGCATAAAAGAGGCGTAATCTTTAATGATTGTATCATGGCCTACAGAACAAAAAATACTCAGAATCACAAAATCGCCAATTTGAATATTGACGGTGAATATATTTCCAGGCCCAATGATACAACCCTGGCCTATAGATAAAAATTTGCGATTACCTGTGATTACAGTAGGATGGATCAGTGTCGGATAAAAAATATGTGCATTCAGGATTGAATCATGGATCTTTTTTTTCAGCTTTGGGTCCCCAACAGCAATTGCTACTGCCAAAGGTTCCTGCACCTCATTCAATTCCTCCATTCCACCTAAAACAATATAATCATTTATCCATGTTCCTTTTTCAGCTGCATCATCATAAAACCCAATTAAATCCCACTCCGGCTTATTGGCATTGATTTGTTCAATCAACATCGTTACCTCACGACCAAAGCCTCCACATCCAAAAATGGCAATTTTCTTCATTTTCTTATTTCATCGATTTCCAATACATAAATATTCAGGCAAACAAAAATAGC
>JBDTKF010000108.1:0-17151 GCA_039935455.1 Ginsengibacter sp. | reverse complement strand
CCATTTACGGAAAAGCCTTCAAATATCTATCTAAACGAAGATGAAGATACTCAGTTTGATGAATTCCCAGCATCGGAATTATTTTCTTTATTTACTGCAGATATTATAAAAGAAGAAGTAACTTTTACACGATAAATCAAAATATAAAACGCGCTTATTTATCAGTTTACTGTTACCAGTTTTGGAAGATAAGTCCATAACTTTCTTCACTAATAATATCCTTCCACTGATTAATTAATTTTTTATAGGCTCTTCCAACTGGCATTATTTTTCTTTCTAAATCGTATAAGCCCAATTTATTTACATTTCCTACGTCATTTCTTAAAGCCGAATCCCAATCAACCTGGTGTGTGAGACTGTACCAGGTAAACCCAATAACAGGAACGCCATCATGTTTTAACCGATGAACATTTGCCCACTGTTTAAGAAGCCATTCTCTCGACGCTGGCATCTTGATATTTGTTTCTGTATGCATTATTGGCAACCGGTAACGACGATAATATTGATAAGTAATTACATAATATCCGAAGATTTCGCCAGAAGCCTGGGTGCGCCCATCGGGATGAACAATGTGCTCATTGGTAACATAATAATCGTTGCCCATTATACAACGACCTTTCACCTGGTTATTCGTAAACCAATGATATTCATCTGCAGTCATACCATTACTTATCAGGTAATTGTACATGGTCACATTAATTGGATATCCATAAGTAAGATCAAGTGAAAGGAATCTTTTTTTATTTAAAAATCTTGCCAATGGCAAAGCCGCCGGATCAATCGCATGAAAATATTCTGATGACTCACTTTGGATGAAAGTAGCATCAGGCTGAATTCGTAAAATTGCATGCATCGCCATTACATTGGCTTTGCAAATATTTTTCAAAGCAGTGACAAAGGTTTTATCAGAACTCAAACATTCATTCCACCAGCCGTATTGCCCTGAAAACATGGCTGCGATAAAAATCTCATTGATCGGCGTATACAATTGAAGATAAGGGAACCGCTTTGCAAATGCCTCCGCATACTCTGCAAAATAATAAGGAAAATCAGGGTTTTGAAAATCACCAATCCAATCCGGGACCCCAAAATGACAAAGGTCTACAATGGGGAAAATATCTAATTCTTTCATTCGATTGAAAACCTGGTCCGTAAAATCCCAATTGTACTTTCCTGGTGCAATGTGCGTGCTATAGAGTGGCGGCCCATATCTCAGGTAATCGATGCCCAGCTCTTTTACCAACAAAAAATCTGTTTCCCAATATTTGTAATGCCCGCATTTTTCCATTTCATCAATTCTTTTTCGCGTACCGTCAGGTAAAATAATATTGGGATAACTATTCTCAATTCCTGTACAAAACATAAATTTTGTTCCTGGCATAATCAGATTATTTGTTCTTCAAAAAAACGGTCAATGGCATTACTGAGAGAAGGTAATTTTATTCCTTTATCACTTTGTAAAACACTATATACTGGTCTCTTAGCCTTCCATTTTTTTTCATATTGATTACAAGAGTAAATCGCTTTTTTCACATAACCACCTCGTGCCGCTAATTCTTCTGCAAAATCATACCAGGTAATCATTCCGTTGTTGGTTAAGTGCCAGATGCCATTTTCTTCGTCAATCAAAAGATTCAAAGCTTCGTTCACCAAATCAGGAACATAAGTGGGAGATACAATAACATCATTTACCACTTCGCAAACTTCATTTTCTTTTATCGAATTTATTAGTTGATAGGCAAAATTATAAGTGTCCCATGGTCCGAAAAAAGCACTGGTTCTGATAACCAAAGAAGATGGAAAATTATTAAGAACTAATTTTTCTCCGGCAGCTTTACTTTTACCGTACATATTCAAAGGCTTTACTGAATCAATTTCTATGTATGGTGATTGTTTTTTTCCATCAAAAACAAGATCAGAGGAAAATGTCATTAGCTGGATGCCGTGCTTATTACAAATTGCTGATAAATCACCGGGCGCTTTGGTATTTAAAAGAAAGCATTTATCCTTTTCGATTTCTGCACCATCTACATTCACATACCCGGTTGCGTTTACAATAGCCCACGGTTTGTAAAGATCAATAGCCTTCTCAATCTCTTCTGCTTTTGTGATGTCGAGTTGTTGGTGTGAAAATGCGCAATGATGAATCGTACGAACCTCACATATTTTCATGAAAGCGTTACCTAGCGTTCCATTGGAGCCGAGAATGATCAGTGGCGAAACCCCCGAACTGAAAGATTTATTTCCTTTGTGATGACTTTGATGCCACCAACCTTTTTCATGAATAACGGGTGGATCGTAACTTGTTCCATGTGCGAGAGAATAAACCAGTTTAGCAACAGCCGTTGGACGTAATTTATTTTTTGTCGCATCAAAAACCCCACTCTCATATATTTTTTCCTCCCGTGTTAACAGGTTGTTCCAATCATAAGCACCAAGCAACGACCAGGCTGTCACCGCTTTTATATTGATTCCTTCTTTTTTTAACTCACAACAATTATCCCATGCTTCTATTAACCAACGTAATTGTTCTTCACGTGTACAATGAATATGAACTTCTGTTAAAGCCATTGGTATTCGAAATCGTTCCCATGCTTCACGCAATAAAGATTTTAATCCTGCCATTTTAATAACTCTCACTGCAGCTACATCAGCGTATGTATGTATTCCATTTCCTCCATGAATATTTATAGGATAATTTTCAAGCTTCTCATCAAGGTATCTTTCGGAAGTAACATAATAATTGAAACCCGCAATATCAGGCGGACAGGGATTGTCTAAAAAAAATTGAAGTTGTTTTTCTTTCACCCCAAGCCCGATTAAATAATTCCAAAAAAAATGTTCTTCATTCAATTTTCCACATAAAATATCGTAAGTGATCCATCTTCTTTTATTTTCAAAATCTGCCTGGTAAGCCAACAGATCAGTGCTATGTGTTTTGGTAAGATCTTCAGTTTGTATCAGTTTCGCGCCGGGATTTATTCTCCGGATTTCTTTCATGGAAAGAACAGTTGCTTTGAGCTCATTGAGCAACATCCTGATAAAACTTTTTTCATTTTGGTGATGTGGATACCAAAAACCATATAAACCACTGAAGCGTGCTGTGGTTAAAGGTTCATTGATAGGAGTATAATATTCAATCCAGGGAAATTGTGAAGCTACTTTCCTAGAATAAACAGCAAAGGCTTCGGGAAAATAATCAGCTTCCAAGCTTGTAAACTTCGGGCCGCTTCCATGATGAATCAAACCTGCAATTGGGATTATTTCAAAGGATCTTAATTTCTCCAACTCCGTCATTGTCCTTGACCAATCGATGACTTGTGTTTCAGAATTCGGCTGATGTGATTCCCATAAGATTGGAAATCGTAACGCTTTAATTCCCAATTCCGCAATATGTTCAACATCACTCTTTCTTTCATAAAATCCAGAGTAATCCATTTGACTCCGAAAAGTATCTCCGACTCTGTTGATCGTACATTCTATCCCGCCCCAGATCTCAGGATTGAAGGATGGGTAACTTATGTCCATTGATATGATATTCTAAGTCTTGCGATGAAATTATCTTTTTGTATAGCGTCAATGCCTGGGCTACTACCTGGTCCATATTGTAGTATTTATAAGTGGCCAGTCTTCCAGCAAAGTGTACATTTTTTTCACCCGCCGCCAGTAATTGGTACCTTCTGTACAACTCTGCATTTTCCTTCCTGGGTACAGGATAATAAGGGTCTCCTTCGTCTTTTGGGTATTCATAAACTATTGATGTTTTTGGGTGCTTTTGCCCCGTTAAATATTTAAATTCCGTAATCCTGGTATATGGATGCTCATTCGGATAATTAACAGTTCCGGTTGTCTGAAACGTAGACTGGTCCAAAGTTTGGAATTTGAATTCCAGCGATCGGTAAGGTAGCTTTCCGTAACAGTGATTATAGAAGTAATCTATTGGTCCGGTATAAACCATTTTCTTAAATGGAATTGTATGTTCAATTTCTTTATAATCCGTATTGAGCAATATTTTTATGTTAGGATGATTCAGCATTTTTTCAAACATTCGCGTGTAACCAAATGCGGGAATTGACTGGTAAGTATCTGTGAAATAACGATCATCACGGTTATTTCTGGTAGGAATGCGTGAGGTTACTGAAGCGTCTAATTCGGATGGATCTAAATCCCATTGTTTTTTTGTATATCCTTTAAAAAACTTTTCGTACAATTCTCTACCTACTTTACTAACCACCACGTCCTCGGAGGTTAATATTCTCGCTTTTTTTTCTGCTTTCAATTCAAAAAAAGTATCTACTTCACAACTGCTTAAGTTTAATCCATATAATTTATTGAGGGTATTCAGATTAATTGGAATAGGAACCAGCATGCCGTCAACACTTGCTAAAACGCGGTGTTCATAAGGACGCCAATCCGTAAATTTTCCCAGATACTCAAATACTTCTTTACTATTTGTATGAAAAATATGTGGGCCATATTTATGAACAAGTATTCCATCCTTATTATAGAAGTCATACGTGTTTCCACCAATATGATTTCTCTTATCAACTAATAAAATTTTCTTTCCGGCAGATGCAAGCCTTTCAGCTAAAACGCCTCCCGCCAATCCGGCACCAACAATCATATAATCAAACATAAATTTTGCTTTTATTTTTTTTGATACTGGTTTTCTTTACCAATGCTTCATCAATTAATAATGACATTTTGTGCCAGGTTTTATTCCATGATATATTGGAAAGAAAATCATCCACTTTTTGAATCCATTCTTTTTTATTTTTATCATTAAATATTTTTTCTGCTGCCTGAACAAATTCCTGTGCAGAATCTGCAATTTGTACCAGGCCTTGTTTTCCATAAGGCATTACCACATCTGTGATCGATGTCGATATAACAGGTTTTCCACCTGCCAGGTATTCAGGAGTTTTCGTGGGACTGATGAACTTCGTAGATTCATTCAAAGCAAATGGAAGAATGGCAATATCCCAACCTGATAAATAAGATGGTAATTCCGCATAACTTTTACTCCCGAGATAATGTATATTTTCGTGAACTGGAAGATCCTGTGGGTTTATTTTTATCACAGGTCCTATGAAAACGAAGTGCCAGTCTGGGCGAAGAGATGCAATTTCATCAACCAGTAAAATGTCAAAACGTTCATCTATTACACCATAAAAACCAAACCTGGGATGTGGTATCAATACCTGGTCATCCGGATCTTTTTTAAAAACTCTGGCACTTTCAAAATGAGATTTATCAATACTGCTCGGGAATGAATATATATTCTCGTGAAGATGTTTTTTCGCTTTATACAAACTATGTCCGCCAGTAAAAACAAGATCTGAGAGATTCAGTAAACGTGCTTCCATTTCTTTAATTCCGGCTGGTGGATTTTTGAATGCTGACAATTCATCCATGCAATCATAAATAGTCAGTGAAGGAGAAAGATGTTCAGCATATTGTAATGCCATTGGTGAATAGAACCATAAAATATATTGTTTTATTTTATTCGAAAACATAAAAGAATCAACCAAAGCTTTCAACGTTAAATTCATCCGATCTTCCAAGGTGTTGTTCGAGACATGAAATACAACCACCCATAAGTTAACTTGCTCATCTGGTTGATTGATTTCATAATAATCAGAATCCGAATCATATATAGGTTCTTCTACAACGAAAACCCTGCTATTCTTTGCAAACCGATTCAATAAATGCTGTGGACGTTGATAAACAAAATTCCACCGGATGTGACAGAAACAAATTAGATCCATAAGTTGTTTTATTAAAAAATTAAAAAAAGAAAAACGGTATGCTAAAAAATGATAAGCTGATCTTACTTTTGGATATTACTATTTATATGCCAAGCTGTTTTAAATACATCGATTGATTTGTAGCTACATAATCCACTTCTTCTGAGTAACAAAATCCTCAAATCAACTTGTAATTGTAGAAAATATTATAACCGGTTCATATCGTAAAGCCAGGTCCTTAATTTTATAAAAAATTTATTCCTACCTTTTTAACTCTTTAATATAAGTTGCCTCGGGTTTTAATTTCGATTAACCGTAAATACTGATTTGTGGCATGTTTTTGAACGCTTATTATTGAAAATAATTAATAATAACCTTAAAACATTTATCATGAAATCAATGAAAACTGGAAATGGTACTTCAAAAATAGCAGAAGGACTTAAAGATCTTTTTATAGACGAATTAAAAGACATTTATTGGGCAGAAAAAGCCCTGACAAAAGCAATTCCGAAAATGATCAAGAAAGCAACTTCAGAAGAATTAGTGAATGCATTGCAGGATCATTTGGAAGTAACAAAAAACCATGTTGAAAGAGTTGAGAAGATTTTTGAAATTTTGGGTATGCCAGCAAAAGCAAAAAAATGCGAAGCGATGGAAGGACTTGCCAAAGAGGCAGAAGAAATTATGGAAAGCACCGAAGAAGGTGTTGTCAGAGATGCGGGAATAATCTCTGCCGCTCAGAAAATAGAACACTATGAAATTGCTACTTACGGAACATTGTGCGCCTTTGCAAAAACATTAGGAGAAAATGAAATTGCTAATTTATTGGAACAAACTCTCAATGAAGAGAAGCAGGCTGATGAAACATTGACAAAAGTAGCAGAATCTTCTGTTAATGAAGAAGCATTACAGGCAGATAATTTCTAAATATTAGCCAGTCAGTAAGCGAAACAATTTTTTTGAATCAACAGGTAATAAGGGCTTTTACTTTTTTAGTAAAGGCCTTTTATTTTAAAATAAACTAACAATGTACCTGTCCCAAAAGCATGTAAATAATAAAGAAAACAACAATTGTTCCCAAACATCCGCCACCTAATTTTTTAGCACCGTAGGCAGCAATTAATCCTCTTACGAATTTATTCATTGTATTGTTTTATGGTTTAAAAAAAGATTCTTAACCACAATCAAATTAGAGGCCACTTATATCTTCCAATCTATAATCTCGTTTGTCCATTCATTTTTCCAGGTTGTAGAAATTTTAATGTAATTATCAGTATACCCATCCATTGTCCCATTTTTATTTTTTCCTTCAAACAAAACTTTTCTTGTCTCACCGGAATGTTTTCTGGTAAACTGTTGCATTTTTTTATAAGATAAAGAACGTAAAATTTTTGTTCTTTCGTGACGAACGTTCATCGGAACGACCGGCTCAATATGGAGCGCAAAAGTATTGGCTCTTTCAGAATAAGTAAATACATGAAAATAAGAAACATCTAGATTGATTAGAAAATCTACAGTCTCTCTAAAATCTTCCGTTGTTTCTCCCGCAAACCCTGTGATTACATCGACTCCAATGCAACAATCTGGAATTAAATTTTTGATCATAGCCACTTTTTCTGCATACAATTCCCGTTTATAACGCCTGCGCATTAAGCCTAAAACTTTGTTGCTTCCGCTTTGTAACGGAATATGAAAATGGGGCATTATTTTTTTACTGCCTGCCACCAAATGTATAATTTCATCCGTCAGCAAATTTGGTTCGATGGATGAAATCCGGTATCGGTCTACGCCATCAAAATCTTCAATCTTATTCAATAAGGAATAAAAATTTTCACCGGTTCTAACCCCATTTCCATTTTTCCCAAAATCACCCAGATTAATTCCGGTTAACACAATTTCCTTTACTCCGGCATTTTTTATTTTCGTAATCTCCGATAAAACATTTTCGGTCGAATTACTTCTGCTTTTACCACGTGCGAGGGGAATCGTACAAAATGAACAATTATAATCGCAACCATCCTGGACTTTCAAAAAAGTTCTTGTCCTGCTGTTTAAAGAATAAGATGAATGAAATCCTTCAACATCTTCAATCTCGCAACTGCATATTTTAGTGCTGTCTCCATGAGTTAATTCTTTCAGATGTTCTGTGATATTGAATTTCTCTGAAGCCCCCAAAACCAGGTCTACACCGGGAATTTCTGCAATTTCTTTTGGTTTTAATTGTGCATAGCAGCCAATAATAACAACCATTGCTTCGGGAGACTGGCGCTGAACTCTGCGTACCAACTGGCGACATTCTTTATCTGCATTTTCTGTAACTGAACAAGTATTGATCACATAAACATCAGCTGCTTCCGTAAAATCTTTTTTTATAAATCCATCATTCTCCAACAACCTTTCAATAGCAGAAGTTTCGGAATAATTTAATTTGCATCCCAAAGTATGTAATGCGACTGTCCTTCCATTTTCCATTGGACAAAATTAATCAATCCATCGAGTAAAAGAATTAGGGGTTGTATTCATTTTTTCTAAATTAAAATCATTGTTATTTGTTGCTTTACTATGAGATCGCGTTTTGAAAAAAGAGAATTATTAATAATTCGGATTACATTGAATTTTCATGATCAATAAATGATAGATTTGAAAAAAAATAAATGAAAAATAGTGTTTTTTTACTTGTACTTATTTCTCTATCCTTATTTGCTTTTTCTCAGGAAAATCCTACTGCTCAATGGGCAAAAAATAATATAGTTATTGATGGAAATATAAATGACTGGAATTCTCAACTTAAGCATTACGATAATGAAACAAGTTTGTTTTTCGATTTCAAAAATGATAGTACCAATCTTTATCTGTGTTTTCAAACAAAAAATGAGATGAATCAATCGAAGATCATGCAATCGGGAATGAAAATAATTCTAAGCGATAAGTCAAATGGCAAACACAAGGCTATCATCAATTTTCCATTGGCTGATAAATATGCCGCCAAGAAGGTAGAAGCTCCGGATAAAATAAAACCGGATCCACTCTCCACACATCAAACCAGGCAAGCCGCTTTTCTTTTATCTGACACGATGATGGAATTGAAAGGTTTTATAAATCAGAATGGACTGATTTCCATCAAAAATATTTCAGGTGTCAATGCCGCAATAAATTGGGATTCTGCCAACACACTCACTTATGAAATCAAGATCCCATTGAAAGAACTTTATGGAAATGATTATGAGGAGAGAGATGTTGCAAAAGGAATTTCGATGAATGTGGTAATCAATGCTATGTCAGTTTCAGATGCGAAAAAAAATATGGAAAATGAATACTCGGGTAGAAGCCACCTTGGTGAAGATAGAGTAGGAGCGGCCCCGGGAGGTAATTACCAGGATAGATACAATCGTGCAGTGATGTTTCAAAAAACAGAATTAAAACAAAAAATTGTTTTATCAGCGCAGAATTGATTCAACTTATCAGATAAATTTCAACTCTTGAAACGTAAAACGAACTTTTATTTTCTCATTATTTTGGTAATTGTTTTTCTTATTATCAAAGGAATCTCTTTTTACAACACTGAAAACCGATCACATGAATCTTTCAGAGATTATAGTCATCTAATTCTGACAAAACATGTAAAATGCAGGATGAATTGCAGGCAAATTACAGAAGATGAAATCAAGGAAGTTTTACAAAACGGAAAAATAAATTACTCGAAAAGCGGGATCGGTTCAAAGGGGGACAGCACCTTTGCTCTAGAAGGTTTTAGCCACGAAAAGCAGCATATAAGGATTGTGGTAGCTCCTGAAAATGGCAGCCTCATATTGATTACTTGTATCGATCTTGATAAAGAATGGCCATGTAATTGCTATTAGCCATCAGTCTCAAAAAGATTGAAACTTTATTAGTAAATTTGTAAACAGTGATTAGTTTTTAGACATGAAAATGAAATTCAAATCTTACCTGGCAAAACCTTTTGCCCTTTATATATACAAGCAAATCAAAAGGTCCATGCTTACTGCTGTTGCTGACCAGAACAGCATTTTTAATACTTTAATAAAAACGGGAAGCAAAACCGAATTCGGTAAAGATCATCATTTTGAAAAGATAAAGACTTACGCTGATTACATTGAAAATGTTCCCATCCGTGAATACGAAGATTTCAAAGTTTATATTGAGAAATTAAAACAGGGAAAACAAAATATTTTGTGGAAGGGATTTCCGATTTATTTTGCAAAAACCAGCGGAACAACCAGCGGCGTAAAATACATTCCAATTACACGCGACTCCATTTCAAACCATATCGACACAGCCAGAAATGCGCTTCTATGCTACATGGCTCAAACCGGAAAATCAGATTTCGCTGATGGCAAATTAATTTTTCTTAGCGGCTCTCCTGAATTAGAAAGAGTAGGAGGCGTACCTACAGGAAGATTGAGCGGAATCGTGAACCATCATATTCCACGCTATTTACGCTCGAACCAGTTGCCTTCTTTTGAAACAAATTGTATTGAGGATTGGGAAGAAAAATTATCAAAAATTGTAGATGAAACGGTGAATGAAAGGATGACATTGATCAGCGGAATTCCCCCCTGGATACAAATGTATTTTGATGAACTGGAAAAGAAAACCGGTAAAAAAATAAAAGATATATTTCCTGACTTTAGTGTTATGGTTCAGGGTGGTGTGAACTTTGAGCCTTATAAAGCAAAGCTTTTTGAAAGCATCGGTAAGAAAATTGATTCAATTGAATTATATCCTTCCAGCGAGGGATTTTTTGCTTTTCAGGATAGCCAAAACAATGAAGGATTATTGCTGAATACGGACAGTGGAATATTTTATGAATTTGTTCCAGCTGAAGAAATTACAAAAGAAAACCCTACAAGGATCACCTTAAAAGACGTAGAAATTAATAGAAATTACGTGCTGATCATCAGTAGTAACGCTGGTTTGTGGGCATACAACATCGGAGACACCATAAAATTCGTTTCATTAAATCCATTCCGGATTCTTGTCACAGGTCGCGTGAAACATTTTATCTCCGCTTTTGGAGAGCATGTGATAGCAGAAGAAGTGGAAGACGCTTTAATGAAAGCAGCAGCATCAGAAAACGTCAAAATAACTGAGTTTACTGTTGCTCCAAATATTTCTGTAACGAACGAAAAAAGTTTTCATGAATGGTACATTGAATTCGAAAATTTTCCGGATGATATAAATCAGTTCGCAAAAAAAATAGATTTCAATTTGAGAAAGAGAAATATCTATTACAACGATCTTATCAAAGGAAATGTTTTGCAACCATTGCGAATACGCGTCTTACAAAAAAATGCTTTTATCAATTACATGAAAAGCGTTGGAAAACTCGGTGGTCAAAACAAAGTGCCAAGGTTAAGCAATGACCGTAAACTGGCTTCTGCACTGCAAAAATGGGTGAAACAAAAATCTGCTGAAACACTTTCAGAATGAAAATAAGAATCTTAAGTTTTTGTTTGTCTGCTGTTTGATCAAATAATCCTAACAAAATATTTAAGGTAAATGATCGCTATAATGATTATTTATATTACTTTTGCGGTTCAAAATCAAAAACACAAAGTACACGTCTTGAAAACAAATTGTTTACATACCTACTTTTCACCGGCAACGGTAATTCTTTCACGACGTGGATGCTGATAGGCCGAGCAGTTGAAACCGCCCCTATCAGTGAAAAAATATCCACCGAATCTCTCCTCTTTTTTTAAAATTTAAATTTATTGCAAATTGGAACAATCAAATATTGTTGTCCGGGTTGCAATTCCTGCTGATATAATACATGCTTCAACCATTACAGATGAAATGGCTTCGTCTGCGAAAGCACGTGGAACCGGAATTGCTAAACGTTCTCCCGAGTATGTTTCTCAAAAGATGATCGAAGGGAAAGCGGTTATCGCCTTAACCAAGGAAAATGATTGGGTAGGCTTTTGTTATATTGAAGCCTGGGGACATGAAAAATTTGTCGCAAACAGCGGTCTCATTGTCGCGCCGCAGTATCGAAAAACCGGAATTGCCAAAAGTATCAAGCACCGGATTTTTGAACTTTCCCGTGCAAAATATCCAAACGCAAAAATCTTTGGTTTAACGACGGGCCTTGCAGTAATGAAAATTAACAGCGATCTGGGTTACAAGCCGGTTACGTATTCTCAGCTTACCGATGATGATAAATTCTGGGCGGGCTGCAAAAGCTGTGTTAATTATGATATCCTGATGAGTAAGGGCAGAAAAAACTGCATTTGTACTGCCATGTTATTTGATCCGGAAGATCATCAAAAGCCTGAAGAAACTGCCAAAGATTTCAAGAAAAACTCAAAAGTTTATGAAAGGTTTATGCGTCTGAAAAAAAGCAGTTTTATCAACTATTTAAAAAAGAAAAAGCATGAAAAAGTAAAGGCAATATTGAGCTTTTTCTAAAATAATTAAAAGATGAAAAATGACTAAAAAAGTAGTTATTGGTTTTAGCGGCGGTTTGGATACTTCGTATTGTGTAAAATATTTCACCGATGAATTAAATTACGAAGTTCATAGCATCACGGTGAACACAGGTGGTTTTTCAGACGAAGAATTGGATCAGATCGAAAAACATGCAAAAGCACTCGGAGTTACATCTCATACGAATATTGATGCCACCAAAACATACTATGACAATATCGTAAAATACCTGATTTACGGAAACGTTTTAAAGAACAATACATACCCTTTAAGTGTAAGCGCAGAGCGTGTTTCACAAGCATTGTCTATAGCTGAACATGTGAAGAAAGTGGGCGCTGATGCGGTAGCTCATGGAAGCACCGGCGCAGGAAATGATCAGGTTCGTTTTGATATGATTTTCCACATCATGATTCCTGGCGTAGAGATCATCACACCGATTCGCGATAAACAACTATCAAGACAGGAGGAGATTGATTATTTGAAATCAAAAAATGTAAAAATGAATTTCGAAAAATCAGTTTACTCAATCAATAAAGGTTTGTGGGGAACAAGCGTTGGCGGGAAAGAAACCTTATCTTCAAACGGAATGTTGCCGGAAGATGCATGGCCAACACAATTAACGAATCAGAATCCTGGAGATATAAAATTGCATTTCCATAAAGGAGAACTGAAAGAAATTAATGATAAAAAATTCAATCATCCTGTTAGCGCAATTCAATACTTACAAACTATCGTAGGGCCGTATGCAATTGGCCGGGATATACATGTTGGCGACACAATCATTGGAATCAAAGGAAGAGTCGGTTTTGAAGCGGCCGCACCTCTGGTGATCTTGAAAGCCCATCATGCGCTGGAAAAAAATGTACTTACAAAATGGCAAATGACTTTGAAAAGTCAGCTGGCAGATTTTTACGGGAACTGGTTGCATGAAGGACAATTGCTCGATCCGGTAATGCGTGATATTGAAGCTCTTTTTATTTCTTCACAGCAAAACGTTACGGGTGACGTTTTTATTCACCTGATGCCATATCGTTTTCAAATAATTGGCATTGAATCGCCTTATGATTTGATGAGTAGTAAATTTGGGAAATACGGTGAAATGAATACCGGCTGGAGTGGTCAGGACGTTCGTGGTTTTAGTAAAATATTTGGGAATCAAACAGCAATCTATCACGCTATAAAAAAAGAAAATGAATAATATAGTATCAAAGGAACATCCTTTAAAACATGACCAATGGAGCAATGGTTGTAAAATTTTTGAACTTCTAAACAGTGAAGGTCTGTCTGTTAAACAACAAATTATACCTGCCGGAGTTACTGAGCAAATACATTACCATCAATATACCCAACAATTCTTTTTTATCTTAGCCGGAAAGGCCACATTCGAAATAGAAGGGAAAGAAATAGAGGTGTCTGCTTATGAGGGATTACATATACAACCCGGACAAAAACACCGTGTAACAAATAATAGTACAATGGATCTGGAATTGATAATTTGTTCCCAGCCATTCATTGCAAATGATCGATAAATTTATAAAACATGAAAAAAGTTAGAATAGGAATAATTGGTGGCGCAGGATACACAGGCGGAGAGTTAATCAGAGTCTTACTAAATCACCCATCTGTTGATATAGTTTATATACATAGTAAAAGCAATGCAGGTAAGAAATTGGAAGCAGTTCACCAGGATTTGGTTGGTGCGACGGACATGCGATTTTCCCATGAAATGAATGACGATGTTGATGTACTTTTCCTTTGTGTGGGACATGGAGATTCGGTAAAGTTTCTGGAAGGAAATAATATTCCTGAAAATATAAAGATCATTTCTCTCTCACAGGATTTTAGGTTGAAAGAAAATATTCAATTTCATAACCGCAAATTTATTTACGGCCTTCCGGAAATAAACAGGGAGGAAATTAAGAAAGCCGATAACATTGCCAATCCTGGTTGTTTTGCTACGTCAATAGAACTCGGTTTGTTACCAATTGCAAAAATGAATTTACTTCAGGATGTCTATACAACGGGCATTACAGGATCAACCGGTGCAGGTCAATCTTTATCTGGAACCGCTCATTTTTCATGGCGTGAAAACAACGTGCAAGCCTATAAATCTTTGACACATCAGCACCTGAATGAAATAGACGAAACATTGAATTCTGTTTCAAATAAAATGGTCCCATCCATACATTTTGTTCCCTGGCGTGGAGATTTTACAAGAGGAATTTTTATTACTTCCCAATTAAAATGCGCTGAATCATTAGATGAAATGTATGATGCTTTTGAAGAATTTTTTCGGGGACATCCTTTCGTAAAAGTCACGAGGGATCCTATCTTTTTGAAACAAATTGTGAATACCAATAATTGTTTTATCAATCTTGAAAAAGCAGGTGAAATTTTGGTAGTACATTCTATTTTAGATAATTTATTGAAAGGTGCCAGCGGACAAGCTGTTCAGAATATGAATTTAATGTTTGGTTTGGAAGAAACGGAAGGATTAAAATTGAAAGCGAATTATTTCTAACAGAAAATCACTCGCGGTCGGCCGGTAAATCTAAAAAATTAATAAAAAAATTGCAACTCTCTGGTTGCTACATAAAACATGAAGCTATTTGACGTTTACCCAGTTAATAATATCAACATCGTAAAAGCAAGCGGCTCTTACGTTTGGGATGATCACGATGTAAAATATCTGGACATGTATGGAGGCCATGCTGTAATTAGCATTGGGCACACTCATCCTCATCAAATAGAAAGAATGGAAAATCAATTAGAAAAGATTGCTTTTTATTCCAACTCTATAAAAATCCCTTTGCAACAGGAACTTGCTGATAAATTGGGAGAGATTTCCGGTAAAAATGATCACCAGTTATTTCTTTGCAATTCGGGTGCCGAAGCAAACGAAAATGCGTTGAAACTTGCCTCGTTCCATAATGGAAGAAAAAAAATTATTGCTTTTACCAACTCATTTCACGGGCGTACTTCTCTGGCAGTTTCGGCCACAGATAATCCATCTATCATTGCTCCGGTGAATCATACCGATAATGTCGTTTTCCTTCCGTTCAATGATGAAGGAGCTTTGCAAAATTATTTTGAAACCCATGGAAAAGAAATCTGTGCTGTCATTACTGAAGGTATTCAGGGAGTAGGTGGAATAAGAGTTGCGTCTAAATCTTTTTTACAACTCATCCGCAAGTTATGTACAGCAAACGGCGCAGTTTTTATTGCCGATTCTGTTCAATGCGGATATGGAAGGACTGGAAAATTTTATTCTCATGACCATGCGGAAGTGAACGCAGATATTTACACAATGGCCAAAGGAATGGGTAATGGTTTCCCAATCGGGGGCATTTCAATTTCTCCGGAAATAGCACCGAAACATTCTATGCTGGGTACTACATTTGGAGGGAACCATCTTGCCTGTGCGGCTGCCCTGGCAGTTTTAGAAGTGATCGAAAAAGAAGACTTGATGCAAAATGCCAAACAAATTGGTAATTATTTAATGGAAGAAATAAAGAAAATTCAGGAATTAGAAAATGTACGTGGAAAAGGTTTAATGATTGGTTTTGATGTTCCTGTTGAATTGAAAGATTTGAAAAATAATCTTTTGCATAAGCACAAAATATTTACAGGACAAGCAAAACCAAATGTAATCAGGTTATTACCGTCACTTGCTCTAACTAAAGATGATGCGGAGAAATTTCTCAAAGCATTGAGAGAAGAAGTGACATTTCTTGTTTCACAAACTGAAAATATTTCATCTATCATAAACGATTCACATTATTCTTAAAATTTAATTAGAAATTTAATTGAAAAATTTTCTTTCAGTACAGGATGCAGGCGAAATTGATTCCTTAATCGATATCGCATTGAAATTTAAAAAGAGTCCATTGGCAAATTATACTTTAGGAAAAGGTAAACGAATTGGATTGCTGTTTCTTAATCCCAGTATGCGTACAAGATTAAGCACGCAAATAGCTGCTCAAAATCTTGGCATGGAAGCTATTGTTTTCAATGCTTCACAGGAGGGCTGGGCATTCGAATTTCAAGATGGCGCTGTTATGAACGGAACTACTGCAGAGCATATAAAAGATGCTGCACCAATTCTTGGAAAATATTTTGATGTTCTTGGAATACGAACGTTCCCGACTCTAAAGAATCGACAGGAAGATTATGAAGAAAAGATTTTAAGACAGTTTGTAAAATATTGTGGAATTCCGGTGATCAGTCTGGAAAGTGCTACGTTGCATCCTTTACAAAGCCTGACCGATGTGATCACTATTTCTGAATTCCTTCCATTAAAGAATAAACCAAAACCCAAAGTGGTATTAACTTGGGCACCACATGTAAAACCGCTACCACAATGCGTTGCAAACAGCTTTGCTGAATGGATTACTGCCTGGGGAAAAGCGGATTTCTTTATTGCAAACCCTGGAGGCTATGATCTGAATAAAAAATTTACTAATGGGGCAACGATCATTAATGATCAGGATCAAGCATTGAAGGATGCTGATTTCGTTTATATCAAAAACTGGAGCAGTTATGAGGATTATGGAAAAATGATTCCGGTTGAAACAGATTGGTTGCTAACCAAAGAAAAGCTTGCACTTACTAACAATGCAAAGATCATGCATTGTCTTCCAGTTAGAAGAAATGTGGAAGTAAATGATGAGATATTAGATAGTGAAAACAGTATTATCACAAAAGAGGCTGGCAACCGAGTGTGGGCTGCACAGGCCGTAATATCGGATCTTTTAAACTCTATTTCATGAAAGGAGTTTTTGATCATAATGAAAAATTATTTATTATAAAAATAGGAGGCAATGTAATTGATGATGATCTGAAATTAGATTCTTTTTTGAATGATTTTTCTAAAATAAAAGAAAATAAGATATTGGTTCATGGTGGCGGAAAAATTGCAACATCCATCGGTGAAAAACTAGGAATTGATTCAAAATAT
>JBDTKF010000107.1:0-8957 GCA_039935455.1 Ginsengibacter sp. | reverse complement strand
TATGACCACCCGGCAGTGCTTGGATTCATAAAATAAAATTTCAGTATCACATCAAACTGTTCATCGGGTTTATATGAAAACAATTTTTATCCGGATTATCTTTGCATTTTTTCAAACACTGATTTCTGATGGCCGCATTACAATTTGAACTTCAACATACCGACTCTTTTACCAAAGCCCGGACTGGAAAAATCACTACAGATCGTGGAGAAATTTTAACGCCCATTTTCATGCCGGTTGGAACCGTTGGCAGCGTTAAAGCGGTTACCCAGCAGCAGTTGCATGATGATATTCATGCTATGATTATTCTTGGTAACACTTATCATTTATACCTGCGCCCTGGTTTGGAAGTTCTGGAAGCCGCCGGCGGTTTGCATCGGTTTATGAACTGGAACAAGCCTATACTCACTGACAGCGGAGGCTACCAGGTTTTTTCTTTAAGTGGAACCAGAAAAATAACTGAAGAAGGTGTTGTATTTCAAAGTCATATTGACGGAAGCAGGCATTTATTTTCTCCTGAAAAGGTGATGGACATACAAAAAATTATTGGAGGCGATATAATCATGGCTTTTGATGAATGCCCGCCCGGCGCAAGTGAATATCAATACGCAAAAACTTCTTTGGAATTAACCAATCGCTGGCTTGACAGGTGTTTTGAAAGATTCAATCACACAGAAGACAAATACGGTTATACCCAAAATCTATTTCCAATAGTTCAGGGCGGTACACATCCTGAATTACGAAAGATTTCCTGTGAATATGTTTCTTCGAAAGAGGCAACGGGGAATGCAATCGGCGGATTAAGTGTAGGTGAACCAACTGAAAAGATGTATGAAATTTGTGGGCTTTGTTGCGATCACCTTCCACAAAATAAACCGCGTTATTTAATGGGCGTTGGTACTCCCTGGAACATTCTGGAATGTATTTCTTTGGGCGTTGATATGTTTGATTGTGTAATGCCCACCCGCAACGGACGCAACGCAATGTTATTCACCAGCAATGGAATTATCAACATTGACAACAAAAAATGGGAGTATGATTTTTCGCCGATCGATGAGGGGATTGATTGTGAAATAAGTAATTTCTACAGCAAAGCTTATCTCCGCCACCTGATGAAATCAAAAGAGATCTTAGGGCTACAAATTGCCAGCATTCATAATCTCGCTTTCTATCTCGATATTGTTTCAAAAGCAAGACTACACATTTCAACAGGAAATTTTCTATCATGGAAAAAAGAAATGGAAATTAAATGGCAACAGCGTTTATAAATGATTCCCATCAAAGACAAATCCTTCTTCCGAAATGTTCATGTTAGGAAAAGTAGAAAACTCATTATTTGTTCATTTACTGTATACAGATTTGTTTAAAAAGAAGTTCAAAAAAAATTAACTTCACCATTAACATATCTCAATTCAGAATAAATATTTTTATCCATCTTTGTAAGGATGCTTTGAAAAATATTAATAGCTTTTTAAAACTTCATAAATTCTTTATCATGCTAAAATGGTTGACGATCATTTTGTTTACTTTTATCACAAGTAATCATTCTTTTGCACAGCAAAAGAATTTAGAAATAAAAGGCATCGGCAACAATCTATATATGGAACATATTGTTGCACCAAAAGAAAGTTTTTACAGTATAGGAAGAATGTACAATGTCAACCCAAAAGAACTCGCTTCTTTTAACCAATTCAAGTTAACGAGTGGGCTGGATATCGGACAGGCTTTGAAAATTCCGCTGAATCAAACTAACTTTCTACAAACCGAAAATCCCACCGGCGGCGAATTTTTAATTCCCATTTACCATACTGTCAGCTCAGGCGAAACCCTTTACAGGCTTGGAGTCAATTACAATAAAGTTTCTTTGGTATCCTTAAAGAAATGGAACCATCTTCAATCAGACGCTTTAAGTTTAGGTACTCCTGTAATCGTGGGCTTTTTGAAAGTTGATAAAGCAAAATCTCCTCTGGCGGATGCAAAAGTTAGTGCTACCAACGAAATAGCTGTGCAACAAGAGGAGGAAAAACCGAAACCTAAATCTCAGGAAAAAATTAATCAACCGGCACCTGTACCGGAAAAGCCGGAGCCTGAAATAACCAAAAAAAATATCCCGGTGACAACAAATAATAATGAAACCGAAAATACCATTCCTGCTGTAAATACGAAAAGTAGTACCAACTTTTCGGGAGGTTATTTCAAAAGTTTATACAACCAGCAAGCCGAAAATAAAACGGTGGTATCAAAAAATGGTAGTGCAGGTATTTTTAAATCTACCAGCGGCTGGCAGGATGGAAAATATTATTGTTTCCAAAACGACGCAACGCCGGGAACAGTTCTAAAAATTTCTAATACTGCAACCGGGAAAAGCATTTTTGCTAAAGTGTTGGATGCTATACCTGATATCAAACAAAACACAGGTCTTTCCATAATAATCAGCAATGCTGCTGCTGATGAATTAGGAGCAGGTGAAAATAATTTTGATTGTTCCATCAGTTATGCAAAATAGATTTTTAAAAAACCCGGTCAAAAAAGTATTCTCAGAATGAGGAATAACATCCGAATTCATCGTGGTGAAATTGTACGAAATAATTTTCATCCATTGATAGAAATTGACTCATAATTATTTCTTATTTCTCTTCAAAATCTTCTTATTTTATCAAAAGATCAATAATTTTACTGAAAAATTTTAAACCATGGATTTAACCAATAGAAATTCAAACATTACCAACATAACTTACGTTCCTACCGGCGAAGCAACAAGGACTCGTTCGTTCATTGCTAATGTATTTTTATTAATGTTTGTAGCTCTTGGCGTATCGGCACTTTTTGCCTGGCAATTTTCTATCAACACCGTATTTTTGAGTTACCTGATCGCCCCAACAGGTTTAACCGGTTTAGGAAAAATAACATTATTTGCGCCACTTGGATTTGTTCTTATTATGTCGTTCGCTTATCAAAGGCTTTCATCAACCGCGTTGATGGCTTTGTTTATGGCTTATGCAATCATCAATGGAATCACATTTAGTTTTATACTTCTTGCGTTTACACCAGGTTCTGTTTTGGGATGTTTCCTTTCAGCCTCTGCCATGTTTGGCGTGATGGCCGTAATGGGATATACCACCAGCCAGGATCTTACTAAATTTGGACGCATTTTAATGATGGGAGTGATTGGCGTTTTAATTGCTATGGTAATCAATTATTTTTTAAACAGCAGCCAGTTAGATTATATCATCAGCATTATTGGCGTAATGGTTTTTACCGCATTAACCGCGTATGATGTACAAAAATTAAAAAGAATTGGAGAAGGCCTGGAATATAACGGTGACGCAGTTTCTGCAAACAATGTAAAGAAAATGGCTATTCTCGGTGCTCTTACTCTTTATCTTGACTTCATTAATATTTTTCTTTTCTTACTTCGCATGTTTGGAAACAAGAGAGGTTAAAATAAAAAAAATTGAAGGTATGAAGACGGTTTTTCAACCGTCTTTTTCTATTCCAAAAATCTCAGAATTTTTAGTCCTTTGAATCCTGAATTGAAAAGATTAGCTATGATCAATGGACATTCAAAAATAAATTTGCATGAAATTTGCTTATTCTATTTGATAAAATATGCATTTGTTTTCACAGAGTTAGAAAAAACCATTTTTCAAATCAAAAACAGAAACAATGAAAGCAGTGAATCCCTATTTGAACTTCAATGGGAATACCGAAGAAGCATTCAATTTTTACAAATCAGTTTTTGGTGGTGAATTCCAGATCTTTATGCGAATGAAAGATGCAGAAGGCATGCCTGTTCCAGCAGGCCAGGAAGAAAAAATCATGCACATAGCTTTGCCGTTAAATAATGGAACGGTATTAATGGCAAGCGATAATTGCAACGAAGCAAGTTTTAACCAAGGCAATAATTTTTATATTTCCATACATACTGAAAATGTGGAAGAAGGACATAGATTATATGACGCGCTGGCTGACGGAGGGAAACCTGACCATTCATTCAAAAAAGAATTTTGGGGCGACTGGCACGGAAATCTAACTGATAGATTTGGAGTGAAATGGATGCTTAACTATTCTGAAAATCAATGAACAAATACATACTTGTTCGGAAAAACTTAGTAAACGAACAATAAAATTTATTTTCAAAATTCAAAGATGCATCCAAATTAGACACTCCTTCCCGATTTGAGTACGGGATATTACCAGGTTTTGAAAGTCTAAATTATTTATATAAAATATCGTAGTATTCTTCAACCATCCTATTACTGTTGAAAGCAAACTGCACATCCCTCATTCCATTCTTAATAATTTGTCTCCACGTATCAAAATTGTTGTAGTATAAAGGCAAAATCTCATCTTCAAGAATCTCATAAATCTTGTTGAGGTCATAGTTATCCTGTTCTTCTACATGCATATTCATATAGTCTGCCGGCGGAACGACAAAACCATTATTGCCATTATTAACAAATTCACAGATCCATCCATCGTTTGTACTCAAGTTGACAGCGCCATTCATCGCAGCCGTCATTCCACTGGTACCGCTTGCTTCGCGTGGCACTCTGGGGTTATTCAACCAAACATCCGCTGCCTGTTTGAGCCGTTTACTCAATGCCAGTTCGTAGCCCGTACAAACTGCAATGTTTTTATATTGTTTGCTCAGGTTCACCAAATGATTGAAATCACTGATTGCCGGATAATCAAGCGGGTAAGGCTTTCCAGCCCAGATGATTTGTACCGGGTATTTTGAATTATTTAATAATGCTTCGAATCTTGTGTGATCTCTCGTGATCAATTCAGCTCTTTTATAACCAGCAAACCTTCTTGCCCAAACAATGGTCAGAACATCAGGATCCATTAATTTCCCCGTTTGATCAGCCACGATAGCCAAAGCTCTTCTTTTCAAATGCTTCTTCCTATCATCAAACCAATCATCATTATTTTCCTCCCTGGCGCGATACAATTGCTTGTCGGCCCAATAACGCCAATTTTGTGCATTGGTTATGGCTTTTATCTCGCAGATTCCGTCATACTTATTCCACATCTGGCGACTCACTTCACCATGCAATTGAGAAACTCCATTTGCCAAATGTGCAAAACGCAATGCGGCCAGTGAATGATTGAAAAGATCATCAGTCATCCCGGTGATCTCCCGAACCTGGTCTAACGGCATCCCACAGAAGTAACTCATTTTTTCACAAAGAAAAATATCATGTTTTTCGTTCCCTGCTTCTTCAGGAGTGTGCGTGGTAAAAACCATTCTCTTTTTTACATCTTCAAGATTTCCAAATTTTTTATAGAGATAAAAGGCAGCACTAACTGCATGTGCTTCATTGAGATGATACAGTTCGGGATTATAGTTCATTAGATCAAGCAGCTTCGCTCCTCCTACGCCAAGCAAAATAAACTGGGCCATTTTTGTTGCTGCATTTCCATCATATAAACGATGACAAATCGTTTGAGAAACATAATCATTCTCGGGATCATCGGTACTCAATAAAAATAATGGTGCGCAGTTGAAGGTTTTGGGATTGAGGTATAAAACTTTTACCCAAACCGGATGATCATGAATATTTATTTGGAAACGAATTCCCGTTTCTTCAAGGAAATTATAGATTTTTTCAATCCATACAACTTTCAAAGTCTGATCCGCATTTCTTGCCTGATCATAATAACCTTCTTTCCATAAAATGCCGATTCCTATTAAATTCTGACGTAATTCATAAGCGCTCCGCAAATGTGATCCGGATAAGAAGCCAAGACCACCACTATAGATTTTTAGCGGTTGTTCAATTGCATATTCCATAGAGAAATAAGCCACTTTTTTCTGATAACGTTCGTTGATTTCATAGGGAATTACATAATTTTCAAAGCTCATGACCATCAAATAAAATTTATTGTGCCGCAATATAAACGTAAAAAGTAAGAATTTATTCGATTTACAAAACAGAACTTTCAGAATTTACACACATTCAATCTGATCATATCTGTAGGAATGTTTAATCAGGGCTGAATCATTTATTTCAAAAAAGATTAAACGAATCATCGTTTACGCTTATGGCTATTACGGTCCGCAATTCAACTAAAGGAATATAAAATAAGATTTAAAATGACCAAACCAATTTAAAATCTTTAAACTTATTGAAATTAATTTTTCATACTTTTGTCAATAATTTTTAGGGCTGTCTAAATTTTTTATTAGTATGAACTTATCTCACAGTGAAGAAAATTATATAAAAAGCATTTACAACCTGCAGGAGAAAACCAAAAAAGTAAATACAAATTCGCTGGCAGCTTTTCTAAATACCAGCGCTGCTTCAATTACCGATATGCTAAAGAAATTGAAAAGCAAAAAACTGTTGGAATACAAGAAATATTACGGATTCAGACTGAATGAAGCGGGGATCAAAGAGGCTTTGAAAATTATCAGGCGGCATCGTTTATGGGAATTCTTTCTCGTGTCAAAACTCGGAATGAGGTGGGAAGAAGTTCATGATATTGCCGAAGAACTGGAACATGTGAGCAGCCCCGGATTAATCAATAAATTAGATAGTTATCTAGGCAAACCAAAAATAGATCCTCATGGCGATCCGATACCGGATGAAAAAGGAAAAATTGTTTTTTTAAAACAAAAGTCCTTAAAAGAATTACAACTAAAACGAAGTGCAATCGTTAGCTCTATTGGCAATCAAACTCTCATGATGATGGAAATGCTGAATCATTATGGAATTGCAATTGGGTCGCAGATTAAAGTTCTCAGAATATTTGAATTTGACGGTTCAATGGAAATTAAAGTCGCACGAAAACCAGAGTGTACCATTAGCGGAATTGCTGCTCTAAATATTTATGTTTATGATAATTGAAAAAAATCACGATGATCATTCTTTAAGTGAAATTCATGAAAGCATTGATACAAAAAAGAGAACCGGATGGCGGAAGATCTTTTCATTCCTGGGCCCGGCCTACCTCATAAGCGTTGGTTATATGGACCCGGGAAACTGGGCTACAGATTTACAAGGCGGAAGTAAATTTGGTTATTCTTTGATCTGGGTATTATTAATGAGTAACTTAATGGCCTTGTTACTACAGGGATTATCAGCAAGGCTCGGAATTGTACGGGGACGTGATCTTGCGCAGGCTAACCGGGAAGCCTACCCCAAATTTTTGAACTTCATACTTTATATCCTGGCAGAGATTGCTATTGCGGCATGCGACCTGGCGGAAGTTTTAGGAATGGCTATCGGAATTCAATTGCTTACAGGTTTACCACTCATATGGGGTGTTTGTATCACTATTTTCGACACCTTTTTACTACTCTATCTGCAAAAATTAGGCATGCGAAAAATGGAAGCATTTATCATCGCATTGATTGGTGTAATCGCTGCTTCATTTTTGATTGAAATTATAATGGCAAAACCAGATGTCGGTGAAATAGCGGCCGGATTAATACCTACACTGCCCAACAGTGAAGCACTTTATATTGCTATCGGAATTATTGGTGCTACTGTAATGCCACACAATCTTTATTTACACTCAGCATTAGTTCAAACGAGAAAAATTGAGCGAACAGAAAAAGGGATCAAACAGGCCATAAAATTCAACAGGGTGGATAGTGCGATTGCTCTGAATATCGCATTCCTCGTGAACGCCGCCATTCTCATTCTTGCAGCAACCGTATTCTTCAAAACGGGAAATACACAAGTCGGAGAGCTTCATGAAGCCTACAGATTACTTCCTGGATTCTTAGGAAATCTTGCACCAATTTTATTTGCTGTTGCATTAATTGCAGCAGGTCAAAGCTCAACGGTTACGGGAACTCTGGCCGGACAGATTGTGATGGAAGGATATCTGAAATTAAGAATAAGTCCGTGGATCAGGAGACTGATAACCCGGTTAATTGCGATTATACCTACCGTTATAATTATATTGATTTATGGTGATGATGAAGTGGATTCTTTATTGATTTTGAGCCAGGTCGTTTTAAGCGTTCAATTGGGATTTGCTATTATTCCTTTAATCCATTTTGTGAGCGACAAGTCAACAATGGGAAAATTTGTCATTTCCCCAATAACCAAATTTTTTGCATGGTCGATTGCAATCGTACTTATTTATCTAAACTTGAAAATGATCATAAGTGAGTCTGTTCCTGTGTTTGAAGGGAATAATATTTATGAAAAAACAGTCATCATCATTAGCGCAGTATTCTTTTCTATTTTACTTTTATATATAACCTTCGAACCGATTATCAAGAAAAGAAGATTCTTTTCTTCAATCAAAATACATCCCGAAACCGATAAGATCACTTTCAATATTCCTGAATATCATAAAATTGCAATGGCTCTAGATTTTTCTGAGAATGACGAAAAAATAATTAGCTATGCCTTAGGCCAGGGAAACCCATCAACACAGTACATCCTTCTTCACGTGGTAGAAAGTGTATCAGCAAGGCTTTGGGGCAGTCAAAGTTTTGATTATGAAACAAGAAAAGATCAAAAACAATTAGATAGTTATACAAATCAATTAAAACAGAAAGGATACAATGCCAGGGGCCTATTGGGTTTCAAAAATCCGGCGAAAGAAATCGTCCGACTGGTAAAAGAATCCGAAGCAGATATGCTGGTCGTAGGAGTTCATGGACATAGTGGTCTTAAAGATTTAATTTATGGACAAACAGTGAATACAGTAAGACATCAACTAAAAATCCCCGTACTAATGGTAAGTTTGAAAGAATAGCAGAATGGAATTTCCGTCTATTTGTTTGTTTGCTGTTTATATGAAATCATTCATAATTCTTAGATCTCTTCAGAAGATCTGCCTAACCGCACTTTGAAGATTTATGGTTTATTCCGATATAATGATTTTGATTTCAAGTCTAAAGATCTTGACTTGAATAGATAAAATTTAAACAAGTTATGTATATAACGGTGATGAGCAAACGAATTTTATTGAAATAGAAACTATGCTTC
>JBDTKF010000106.1:0-3458 GCA_039935455.1 Ginsengibacter sp. | reverse complement strand
TTATTTCCTTTTTGCAATCACCTTTAAGCTTACCGCTACTTTATTACTCAAAACGGCACTTCTGTCACCTACGCCAAAGTCGAGCCTGTTCAGGTCAAAGTTGCCGGTGAATAAATAATCACCATTGATTAAATCTGCATTAAAAGGAAATATAATCCCTCTTTTCACTCCATGGATGGTGATGTTGCCGGTGAAAAGATATACGCCATCAGCGCTGTTGGACAGACTTATTTTTGTGGATTCCAAATTAATTTCGGGATATTTTGCGACCTCAAAATATTCATCACTCCTTAAGCTTTTATCGCGGGAATTATTATCTGTATCAACAGTAGTCGCCGAAATCGACACATTGAATTTTGAGGAAGAGAGCGCCTGCGGATCAAAATTAACTGTACCTTTTAATCCGGTAAAGTCACCTCCTGTGCTAATGCCAAAATTTTTGATCACAAAGTGCACTTTGCTACCCTGGTCTACAGGAGCATAACCTTTCTGAAAAAAAATAGAGGATAGAAATATAAATAAGAGAGCAGCCAGGTTTTTGATCATAATTTGTCGTATTTAAAAAAATGAGGTGAACAATACACAGGATTGGATTGATTAATCAAATGTATTGTTACAATGAGCACTCGTACTATAACATTTTTTTTGTGCTGCAAAAATAACCTTTAATCAAATTTGTAAGTTGCACCTTGTCAAAAATCTTTGTTGTATTTTAGCGGCGTAAAATTGACGAACATGAATGTACCTATAATGGCTGATTTGGCGGCTAAAAGTATGCAGCCGGAAATATTATTTTGGATTGGTTGTTCAGGAAGTTTTGACCAGCGTGCCCAGAAAATTACCCGTGCTTTTGCTACTATTTTGAATAAGGTAGGTATAAATTATGCTGTATTGGGAAATGAAGAAATGTGTAATGGCGATCCGGCCAGGCGTGCAGGTAATGAGTTTTTATTCCAGATGATGGCCTACCAGAATATTCAACTATTGGATTCTTACCATATCAAAAAGATTGTAACAGCCTGTCCTCATTGCTTTAATATTCTTAAAAATGAATATCCGGCTTTGGGTGGAAAATACGAAGTGATCCATCACGCTACTTTCCTGCAACAATTAATAGATGAAGGGAAAATAGTGATGAAAGAGGGTGGCGCGTACAAAGGAAAAAAAATCACCTATCATGATAGTTGCTACCTGGGAAGAGCCAATAATATATATGAAGCACCACGAAAAGTATTGGAAGCTTTAGATGTAGAATTGGTAGAAATGAAAAGGTCCAGAAGCAACGGAATGTGCTGTGGTGCCGGTGGTGCCCAGATATTTAAAGAAGAAGAAAAAGGAAAAGAATATGTAAGTACCAACCGCACGAGAGAAGCAATAGGTACCGGCGCAAAAATAATTGCCTCCAATTGTCCTTTTTGCATGATGATGCTAAGTGATGGTGTAAAAGCAAATGAAAAAGAAGAAGAAGTGCAGGTGCTTGATTTGGCGGAGTTGATTGCTGCGAGTATTGAGGATTGAGCTGTCAGCTATCAGCTATCAGCAATGAGCAATGAGCTTTGAGTTTGCAATTCCTTCTAATTACTAACTACTAATTACAAATTACAAAAAAATGTCCGAAGAAAGAAGCCTCAATTTTATCGAGGAAATAATTGATGAAGATTTAAAAAACGGTAAATACGAACAAATATTAACGCGTTTTCCACCGGAGCCGAATGGTTATTTACACATTGGTCATGCAAAGAGTATTTGCCTGAATTTTGGTCTGGCTCAAAAATTTGGCGGCAATACCAATCTTCGTTTTGATGATACCAACCCGGTAACGGAAGATGTAGAATATGTAGATAGTATCAAACATGATATCAACTGGTTAGGATTTCAATGGGTGAGTGAATTTTATGCGAGTGACTATTTTGAAACATTGTATGAATATGCTACAGACCTTATCAGGAAAGGATTGGCTTATGTAGATGATAGTTCTTCAGAGAAGATAGCTTCAGAAAAAGGAAGCCACACAGAGCCGGGAATTGAGAATGAATTTCGAAGCAGAAGCATCGAAGAAAATCTTCAGTTGTTTGCTGATATGAAGAATGGAAAATACCAGGATGGAGCAAAAGTTCTTCGTGCGAAAATTGATATGACATCGCCAAATATGCATTTTCGGGATCCGGTGATGTATCGCATCAAGCATGCACATCATCATCGTACAGGTGATAAATGGTGTATATACCCGATGTATGATTTTGCCCATGGTCAGAGTGATAGCATCGAAAAGATAACGCATAGTGTATGTACATTAGAATTTATTCCGCACAGGCCATTATATGATTGGTATATTGATAAATTAGAAATTTTCCCGAGTCATCAGTACGAATTTGCGCGTCTAAACATGACCTATACGGTGATGAGTAAACGCAGATTATTGCAATTGGTAAAAGAAGGATTTGTTGATGGCTGGGATGATCCAAGGATGCCTACCATTTCAGGCTTTCGGCGTAAAGGATATACTCCATCAAGCATTCGTACTTTTTGTGAAAAGATAGGAGTAGCAAAAAGAGACAACATGATTGATCTTAGTTTACTGGAATTTTGCATCAGGGAAGAACTGAATACAACTGCTCCAAGAATCATGGCTGTATTGAATCCTGTAAAATTGATCATTGACAACTACCCGGAAGATAAAACCGAAGAATTGACGGTTGAAAATCTTCCAAATGATCCGGAGAATACCAGGAAGGTTTCTTTTTCAAAAGAATTATGGATTGAGAATGAAGACTTCATGGAAACTCCGGTGAAAAAATGGTTCCGTTTAGCACCCGGACAAATGGTTAGATTGAAAAGTGCTTATATCATCAAATGTGAAAGCTTTAAGCGGGATGAAATTGGAAATGTTTCGGAGATTCATTGTACTTATATTCCTGAAAGTAAAAGCGGAAATGATACAAGTGAATTGAAGGTTAAAGGAACCATTCATTGGCTAAATGCCCGCGATGCAATCGATGCGGAAGTTCGTATGTATGACAGGCTTTTTACGGTTGAAAATCCCGCTGCTGAGGAGGATTTTAAACAGGCTATTAATCCTGATTCTTTGCAGATAAAGAAATCATTTGTAGAACCGCATTTGAGAGATTCCAATCCGGGAGACCATTTTCAATTTATGCGGAATGGTTATTTTACGGTTGATCTGGATTCTGCCAATGACAAGCTGGTATTCAATCGTACGGTGAGTTTGAAGGAGGGTTTTAAGGTGGGATAATAAGGCCTCACCCTATCCCCTCTCCAAAGGAGAGAAGAATTAATCTAAAACTTTCATATAAATTGGAAAAATTCCAACTCCTTTTGCTACTTTTTTTCATATCGGCACTTTCATTTGCGCAGTCTGATTCTCGTCTTTTGATTGGTACCTATACCAATACGCCGGCAAAAAGTGAGGGTATTTATACTTATCATTTCAATGATGC
>JBDTKF010000105.1:0-46209 GCA_039935455.1 Ginsengibacter sp. | reverse complement strand
ATATAAATTAAGCTTGTATTTTATCTCTTCAATTTCCCAACCTTTTGTATCTTTGCCTCACATTTATGGAAAAAAGAGTCAGAGTTCGTTTTGCGCCTAGTCCAACCGGCGGTTTACATATGGGTGGTGTTCGTACAGCCCTTTTTAATTATTTATTTGCGAAAAAAAATGAAGGTGAGTTTGTTCTTAGAATAGAAGACACCGACCGGACAAGGTTTGTAAAAGGCGCAGAAGAGTATATCATTGAATGTCTCAACTGGTGTGGAATTCTTCCGGACGAGAGTCCCATGAAACCCGGTGATTGCGGGCCTTATCGCCAAAGTGAAAGAAAAGGAATTTATAAAGCATATGCAGAACAATTAGTTAAAGACGGCCATGCTTATTATGCATTCGACACGCCGGAAGAAATCGAAAGCTTACGTGAAAAACTAAAAGCACAAGGAAAATATAACGTACAATACGATTACCAAAACCGGCTTCAAATGCGGAACTCTTTGGTATTACCTAAAGAAGAAACCGATGCCTTGCTTGAATCAGATTTTCCTCATGTCATCAGAATTAAAATGCCGCAAAATGAATATGTGCACTTCAAAGATATGATCCGTGGAGATCTTGAAATGCCGACTGATGGCGTAGATGACAAAGTTTTATTGAAAGCAGACGGAATGCCTACTTATCATCTGGCCGTGGTTGTAGATGATTATTTAATGAAAATAACACACTCATTTCGAGGTGAAGAATGGTTGCCAAGTGCACCCGTTCAGGTTTTGCTTTGGAAATATTTTGGTTGGGAAAAAGACATGCCGCAGTGGGCTCATTTGCCGCTGATTTTAAAACCTGATGGCAATGGCAAGTTGAGTAAAAGAGACGGTGAAAGATTGGGCTTCCCGGTTTTTGCCATGGAATGGAATGATCCTGAAAAGGGCCCGCTTAAAGGATTTAAAGAACTGGGATTTATGCCGGAAGCATTCATTAATATGCTTGCACTGCTCGGATGGAACGATGGAACCGAACAGGAAATTTTCTCCTTGAGCGAAATGATTGAAAAATTTTCGATGGAAAGAGTCCATTCTCACGGAGCTAAATTTGATTTTGAAAAAGCAAAATGGTTCAATCATGAATGGATAAAAAGATCCGGCATTGAAAGGTTGAAACCAGACGTAAGAAAAATTTTTGAAGAAAATAATATCGTTATAACTGACGAAAATAAATTCAGTAAAATTATTGAACTCATCAAAGAAAGATGTTCGTCTCTTACCGAATTTTTGCAACAGGGAAGTTTCTTCTTTATTGCACCAACTCAAATAGATACTTCTTCAATGCTTCATAAATGGGACGAAAGTAAGCATCAGTTTTTTATTGAATTAATTGGTATTTTTTCTACAATGGCTTCATGGAATGTAGCAGACACAGAACACGCATTCAAAGAATTTGCAGCAGTTAGTAAATTAAAAGCCGGAGAATTAATGGGTTTGCTACGAATCATGTTGGTGGGAGGAAAATTTGGCCCCGGAGTTTTTGAAATTTCAACTTTGATAGGAAAAGGAGAAACGATAAAAAGAATAGAACATACTTTATCTTTAATAAAATAATATGCCCGAAAAAAATTCTCAAAAGCAAAGACCGGTCCGGGTTTTGGTTGCCAAAGTTGGTCTCGACGGGCACGATCGTGGTGCTAAAGTAATTGCGACCTCACTTCGTGATGCCGGCATGGAGGTGATTTATACCGGCCTTCGTCAAACGCCCGAAATGGTTGTCAACGCAGCATTACAGGAAGATGTAGATGCGATTGGGGTAAGTATTCTTACGGGTGCGCACAATACAATTTTTCCAAAGATATTATCATTAATGAAAGAGAAAGGATTGAATGATGTACTGGTAACCGGCGGTGGTATTATTCCTGCGGAAGACATAGAAAAATTGAATGAAATGGGTGTCGGAAAATTATTTACACCGGGCACTCCTACATCAACGATTGCAGAATATATAAAAAACTGGGTTAGAGAAAATAGAAAATTTTAAACAAACAGTATGGATTTTTCAACAATAATAACCGCTCTTGAAAATAATATTTTCATCATCACTATCAATCGCCCTGATAAATTAAATGCCCTGAACCAAACAGTTTTTGACGAACTAAATCGTGCTATGGATCTCGTTTATGCAGATGAAAATATTAAGGCAGTTATCATAACCGGCGCAGGAGAAAAGGCTTTCGTTGCGGGAGCAGATATTGCTGAATTTGTTTCTGTAAAAGATGAAGATGGAAAATCACTTTCAGAAAGAGGACAAAATATTTTTTTCAAAATAGAAAATTGTCCAAAGCCTGTAATAGCCGCTGTCAATGGTTTTGCACTTGGTGGCGGTTGCGAATTAGCGATGGCTTGTCATTTCAGACTGGCAAGTATCAATGCAAGGTTCGGTCAGCCCGAAGTAAATCTTGGATTAATCCCCGGATATGGCGGCACACAACGTCTAACAATGTTGATCGGAAAGGGAAAAGCGATGGAATTATTGATGACTGGAAACATAATCGGAGCCGAGGAAGCAAAGGCTTTAGGTCTCGTAAATTATGTTGAGACTCCTGAAAATCTTATACCAAGAACAAAAGATATTATAAAACTAATTCTCACCAAATCTTCAATAGCTAATTCAAAAATTATTGCTGCCGTCAATTCGTATTTTAATAGTGCAGGTTTTCATGAAGAAGCCAAACTATTTGGAGAGGTATTTATGACCAATGATAAGAGGGAAGGAACCAATGCCTTTTTAGAGAAAAGAAAACCGGAT
Organism: Ginsengibacter sp.; assembly: GCA_039935455.1. Classification (GTDB taxonomy): domain Bacteria; phylum Bacteroidota; class Bacteroidia; order Chitinophagales; family Chitinophagaceae; genus Ginsengibacter. The sequence goes on along the minus strand of JBDTKF010000105.1, from coordinate 43,419 downwards.
TTTACAGGAAATTGATTTCAAATACAATCCAAAAACTACACGTTTCAACGAATTGTCGCATTCTTTCTGGGCCGCTTCACAGTAAACCAACAAATAGTTCAAATAAAATTCCGGATAAATTTTTTGAAGGTATTCTCCTCCTGTTTTTTGTAAACCGGCCAACTTTCCTCTGCTGATATTGAATTAAATTTGCAAAATAATATTTTAATCAGAAAAAGAAAAAGAAAATGGATTACAGAACAGAAAAAGACACGATGGGTGAAGTGAAAGTGCCTTCTACAGCCTATTATGGCGCACAAACACAACGAAGTGTAGAAAATTTCAAAATTGCACAAGACATTAATAAAATGCCGAAAGAGATTATTCACGCTTTCGCATATTTAAAAAAGGCAGCCGCAATTACAAATTTCGACGCGGGTGTTTTATCCAAAGAAAAATTGGATTTAATCAGCAGAGTTTGCGACGAAATTCTTCTTGGAAAATTAGATAACGAATTTCCACTGGTAGTTTGGCAAACCGGTAGCGGCACCCAAAGCAACATGAATGTAAACGAAGTCATCGCTTACCGGAGTCATGTTTTGAATGGTGGCAAACTTTCAGATGAACATAAAATTTTACACCCAAATGATGATGTGAATAAATCACAATCAAGCAACGATACTTTTCCTACTGCAATGCACATTGCGGCTTACAAAATTTTACACGATCTTACATTACCTGCACTCGAAAAATTGGAAATTACTTTTGATCAGAAATCGAAAGAATTCATGCACATTGTAAAAATTGGCCGAACCCATTTTATGGATGCAACTCCATTAACCCTTGGCCAGGAATTTAGTGGTTATGCATCTCAACTGGACCATGGGATCAAAGCAATTAAAAATACGTTGCCACATTTAAGTGAACTGGCTCTGGGTGGCACTGCAGTCGGAACAGGGATTAACACACCTGAAGGATATCCGGTAAATGTTGCTGAAACTATTGCCGAGCTTACAGGTCTTCCTTTCATTACTGCAGAAAATAAGTTTGAATCTCTTGCGGCTCATGACGCTATCATTGAAACCCATGCTGCATTAAAGACCATTGCAGTTAGCCTGATGAAAATTGCAAATGATATCAGAATGTTATCTTCAGGACCGCGTAGCGGAATCGGAGAAATCCATATTCCTGAGAACGAACCCGGATCTTCAATTATGCCCGGGAAAGTAAATCCTACACAATGTGAAGCGATTACAATGATTGCAGCGCAAGTGATGGGAAATGATGTTGCAATTAGTATTGGCGGCGCTTCCGGCCAATTTGAACTTAATGTTTTTAAACCCGTGATTATCTATAATTTTTTACACAGTGCGAGATTGTTGGGCGATGGATGTAATAGTTTTAATGAAAACTGCGTAAAAGGAATTGAACCAAACGAAAACAATATCAAAAAACACGTTGATAATTCATTGATGTTGGTAACTGCACTTAATCTGAGAATTGGTTATTATAAAGCGGCAGAAATTGCACAGAAAGCACTCAAAGAAAATACGACCTTAAAAGAAATGGCTGTAAAATTGGGATACGTAACGCCCGAAGAATTCGATGAATGGGTGAACCCTAAAAATATGGTTGGGAAACTGCCAAAAGAATAAAACATTTTATCTATTAACTTCTAAATAAAAATGCCAACAGCCCGGAAGCTGTTGGCATTTTTATTTATATTTAAATATAGTAAACCAACAAATTTTGAGGATTCTTAATTAATAACTCCACAAATTTTGTTCATAGTTGAATATTTCATTTTGAATTCTATCACCTTCCAATAATTGAAGAATACTGCTTTGTTTCAATCCTGTTTGAGTGCTTAAAAATTGATCGAAAGGATTATCCAGGGTGCTTTTTATGATTCGACCATGAAACATTCTGGATTCAAAAAGATCTTCCCAGGTCATTCTGGCACCATAGTTTTTTCCGTTGTACACGTAAAACTTAGCAAAAATTGGCCGCATATCGGGGTAATAAACCCAAAAAAGAGGCGAATCTCCCAAATCCACGCCGGATGCAGTTATCACACGCTTTACAGGAGCAATTCCCAGAATTCTCCAAAATAATCTGGAATTTTCTTTATCAAAAATTACCTCTTCTTTAATCATGAACTTATAAAAAGAATCCAGGTTAACTTCCTGCATTATTTCTTTATTCCCAACAACATTTCCCAGGTTATCATATATCGGAACAGAAACACTTCCTCCTGAAATTCTTTGGGCAATCTGGGCTTTAGTCATAGGAGTTGTGAAACGATCATCGTCTGCGCTGAATGCAGTAACACCTCCATTATCGGGGCCATCCTGGATCGCTTTGAAAAGAATGGATATGAAACGTTGGTTGCCATTATCTTCATCAGCAGAATATCTGAAAGGAAGATTTATTTTTTCACGGGTATCAATTTCGCGCCAGATTCTTTCATCATATGCCGCATCCTCCTGACGGAGATGCTGATAAGGAAGTGGAGTCCGGTCCTGTATTAACGCATTCCGGTTGTCCAAAGCCGTCTCAGGGCGCAACGAAGGTTTAACTGCAGCTATCGGAAGGCTATCTCTCAAACTACTATCCGGAGCCATTACAATTGCAGTATCAACCATCGGATTGACATTGGCATTGGATCTGGCAGCGTTTGTCCGTTTTGCAGTAGTCCTTTTTTTCACAGTCCTCTTCTTTGCCTGTGCATTTGCTACATTGGCAACTACTCCAAAACAGAGTACGAGTATCAGACATTTCATAATTATTTTCATAGCCTTCATTTTTATTCGTTGCGTTTAAAATAATATAAATCCAGGGCCAGGAATATTTCTAACAATTCCATCAGGTCCCTGCACTTTTACATTATCAAAAGTTACAGATGTTCCCGGAATACATTTTTGAAGCTGCGCTCTTACATTTTGCAGGTTTCCACCGTGTATTTCTGCTGATTGAACACTAGCAAAATTAGCTCCTGAAAAGTACATGGTTGCGCTCACAATGTTAAAATGCGCATCAAAATCAAAACCTTCGAGATCAGCACGGGCAAAGTTTTGATTCTTAAATACTACTGATTGAATTCTACCTCCACTACTTGGTCCAACTTTCAGGATCGGATCAGGTATTCTTTTAATTCTGAAATCATAAGAACTTACCTTTCCATCAGCATTTACACTAATTGATGCTTTTCCAACTGAATTTACCTTTACAATATATTTTCCAGGACCTCCAGAGGGCGATAAAGAACCACCAGACATTGAGACTCGTGTTTTATCCCATCCGGTTCCTGACGAGATAGTTACGGGATTAGGTACGCCGATATAAAATACGTTCATTTTATCAAGCATAACCGCAGCTCCTCCCGGAGTACCAACTGTATAAGTTACTGTTTGATGTATCGGAACGGCTTTGCCATCTTCTCCAATAAACGATCCATTGATCTGCACCGTATGGTCGCCGGCTCCACTGACAATTGTCTTGTACGAACCTTGTCCATTTACCAAATTCACCGGACTTCCATTAATAGAGATATTACTTTTTACAGTTGAGCTATATGCTCCAACACCTGCAGTAACGATTAGTTCCTGCCCTGGCATTAAATAATTAGAACTTTGCCCAACCAAAACACCCACCTGATCCATGTGGACTTCTACAGCGCCAATCTGGGAATGGCAATAAGCAACAACCATACTTTCAGCATTCTTAATGTTGTTTTGAAATTTACTAAGCATGGTCAAGGCCGCAACTGTTGGTGTCATGTGAAAAAAAGATTGTGTAAAATCCTTTTGTTTTCCTTCCTGAGAAATCGGAGGTATCGTATTTACCGGAAAGTTACTTTCAAATTGTTTTTTTATGGAAGGATCTTCTGGCATTCCGATATTCAGCATTTCTTTTTTGTACTGATTCAAACGAGCTTCAAGTTTAGGGCCTTCACCCCTGTTTTCAAATAATCTGGTAGAAGCGTCTAGATTATCTTCTCTGTAATCTTCAACACTATCCTTCAGCTTACTGTCCCATTTCATTTTGAGATCGGCTTCATGCTTCAAAGACAATTTTAAATTATCAATATAGCTCATCATGTCTGCAGAAAGTTTTCTTGCCTGCATTGCTCTTGGTTCCCATATGGAAGCTTTCTCTTTTGATTCAGGTTTGGTTAATTTTTCTTCTAAAGATTTATATAAGGTATTATTAGAAGCACTTATGTTATTATTAGAAGTTATTAAACTTTTATCAACAACTTTAAATGCGTTAATTACCTCGTTAGATACATTCAAGGCTAAAATAGCTGTAAGTACGAGGTACATTACATTAATCATTTTTTGCCGGGGATCTCTGGGTAGTCCTGCCATGTTAATTAAATTTACTGTTAGTTTTTAGAATTTTGGATTAGTATTTATTTTATTGTCTTCCCTGCATGGCACTTAGCATACTTCCATAAACCTGGTTCAGTTTCCCCAAATTATCTGCTAAAGCAGAAATTTGTGCTTTGGTTGCCTGAGCATCATCCACTGTCGAAACCATTACTTCACTCGCTTTAGCCATTTTTCCATAAAAACTATTCAATGCTTTTAAATGATTGTTACTTTCATTTAATTCAAGTTCATAAATAGAATTCAATGAACCGAGATTCTTAGTAAGTATCTGAACTTGTTGATGAAATCCCTTCGCACTATCTGCTGCGTTATTAAAATTACTCATCGTATTCGCAGAATTGGTATAAGCATCTTTCATTAAACCGAGTGCATTGGTTGCCTCTTTTGTTTTGGCAGAAAAGTCACCAGTGGACTTTACTACATCACCTACTTCGCCGATCTGTGATACCGTAACACCCAATTTTTGAAAATTTTCACCGAGCTTTCTCATATTCATAGGAGTGATTTCCGCATCTTTCATCATTTTTTCCATAGACTGCAAAGCTGGATTTCCCTCAGGTACCACATTTTGTGATTTGACCGGAACTCCGGCACCGTGGTGCGGCTGTGGCTTTACCCATTCGATGCAGGCATACACCATAAATATTCCTGTTTCAGTCCACATTCCAATAGTAAGCATTGTATCTGCATATGATTGGTGAGTTAATTTTGCCCATGCAGCAAAAATTACCACTGCTGCGCCGGCACTTACCAGTACATCAATTACAGTTAAAAAATTTCTTTTTGGTTGTTCGGTTGTCATAAGTTTGATTTTTTTTACTTTTTAATTTGTTATTTGGAGTTTCTAAAGTCCACAAAAAATGCCCATATTAATTAATTCATAACAATTAATAAAGGCAGTAAAATGTTGAACTAAAAATTTTATCTATGGAATTAATTTGAATTTTCAATTAATTATTTCTTCCCTTTTTTACTGGTTGAAGGTGGTAAATCGATTACACTACGAAATCCAATATAAGACTTGGCGGTATCCTGGTATTCAAAATCACGGGTACTGGTGTGCAAATAAAATCCAACATCTTTCCAGCTTCCACCACGAATCACTTTCCGCTTCATGCGTGGAGCATCCTGATCAGCAGCGTTCCAACGGATATCCGGGTTCATATCATGCTGGAAATTATAACCTCCTTCATAATATAAAGAAGAAGTCCATTCAGATACGTTTCCGGCCATACAATATAGCCCGAAATCGTTTGGCCAATATGCATCAGCCCGAACCGTATAAAAACCTCCGTCTTCAGGATAATTTCCTCTTCCAGGTTTAAAGTTGGCCAATAAACAACCTTTTCTATTTCTCAGGTAAGGGCCTCCCCACGGAAACGGAGATTGAGATCTACCACCTCTGGCGGCATATTCCCATTGAGCTTCTGTGGGCAAATGAAAATTCGTTTCTGCTGATCTCTTTTTACCAGCCAAATAAGAATTCAGATATTGTGTTCTCCATTCACAAAACGCAGTTGCCTGTTTCCAATTTACGCCAACTACCGGATAGTTTCCAAAAGCAGGATGGCTGTAGTATTGTTTGGCCATCGGCTCATTATAAGAATAAGCAAAATCTCTGATCCACACCAACGTGTCGGGGTAAATAGGAATATCCTTCTTGACGATGAAAGTACTACGAGGTATATTGGGATCTGCATTGGATGCAGCGGCGCCATAATCAAAAGTTTCCAAATGATACAGCATTTTGGCCGCATCAATTTCTTTTCTGCCAAAGACTCTGTTATCAGGTGTAACGATGATGGCATCTACTTTTTCCAAAGTTGCTTTATCATCCCATTTTATCGTTTTTACTTTAGTCCAATCCAGATATTCACTTCCATCGGCTCCCTGTTTTACATATCCCATCAGCTTGCCAGCAATTGAATCCCGGACATAATTGGTAAACATGCGATATTCATTATTTGTAATTTCAGTAGCATCCATCCAGAAACCACTAATGGAAACCTGTTTATTACGCGCAGTAAAAGTGTAATTAATATCTTCATCACTGGGCCCCATATGAAAAGTTCCCGGCGGAACATAGACCATTCCCGGAGGTTTAGACATGATGTAGCGGCCTGCAGGAGCCACTCCATGTAGCTGACCATTATCGGACTGAGTTTTAGATTTTCCGAATTTTCCACAGCCAGAAAGAATAACAGCTGTAACGGCTACAATTGTGAAAAAAGCATTTTTCATTTTTAAACTTTGAAGGGTAAGGGCAAATGTAATATCCATTTATAATAAATTATTCTCTTGACTCATCCTCATGAACACGCCATTGCGATTTTTATTAAACGAGCAAGAATATTAATTATTGTAAAAATGTATCAAATTTTCTAAATCTATTTAGGAATTGCAAACAAAGTAACGAAGTATAAAATTAATTTCGAAAAAATTGCGTTCATATAAAAAGTTAATTCAAAGTCGGAAAAGAGAATAAAACTACAAAAAACAATCAATAAAATTCAATCCCCCAAAAAAAACTCAGATTGCAAATGCAATGCAGCGAAAAATCCGATCACTTTTTTCCTGCAAGTAAGAATTCTAACTTCAAGTTAATCATACTTATCGCAATATATTTCAGGGTGTTTCAAATTTCATTCCCAAAATGATACCAGGTTCCGAAAATTTTTATTAACGATAAAATAACAGAATAAGAATTTGATTTAAAAGTTGGTTTACTGTTTCGATCAGGTTCAACAATAAGCGCTGGCCGTATTTTAAAATAGCCCTATAAAACAGTAAATTTGCCTACTTCCATATGGATAAAATTAAGCAGAAAGATTCAGGATTAATTTATTCTGAAAATGAAAATATAGACGTTTTTGGTGCAAGAGAACACAATCTCAAGAACATAGATATTTCAATTCCAAAAAACAAACTCGTTGTTATTACCGGGATCAGCGGGAGCGGAAAATCTTCATTGGCCTTCGATACAATATTTTCTGAAGGGCAGCGGCGTTATATGGAAAGTTTTTCTGCCTATGCCCGCCAGTTTTTGGGAGATATGGAACGACCCGATGTGGACAAAATTACCGGCCTTTCCCCAGTCATTTCCATCGAACAAAAAACTACCAATAAAAATCCACGCAGCACTGTAGGAACTGTTACAGAAGTTTACGATTTTCTACGATTGCTCTTTGCAAGAATTGGTGAGGCATTCAGTTACAACACCAATAAAAAAATGATAAAATGGAGTGAAGAGGAAATTGTAGAAAATATTTTATCACGGTTTTCAGCGAAAAAGATCGTTGTACTTGCGCCACTGATACGCGGAAGGAAAGGGCATTACCGTGAATTATTCGAAGAGGTAAGAAAGAAAGGATTTGTAAAAATCAGGATAGATGGAGAAATAAAAGACCTCGTTCCAAAAATGCAGGTTGATCGATACAAAATTCATGATATCGAATTAGTCATTGATCGTTTATCAGCAGGTTCGGATCAAAAAGTAAGGTTGAGCGAAAGTGTTCAAAAAGGGTTGCAGTTGGGAAATGGTCTGCTTTTTTTGTTGTTGAATGAAGATCAAAAATTAATACAATACAGTCGCCATCTGATGTGTGAAGAAACCGGTATCAGTTATGAAGAACCTTCTCCAAATGCTTTTTCATTCAATTCTCCCTATGGTGCCTGCCCGGTTTGTAAAGGATTGGGAAATGTGTACCAGGTAAATCTGAACGCAATTACTCCGGATAAAAAGTTAACTATCAATGAAGGCGCTATTGCTCCGCTTGGCGAAGAAAGAGATTCTTATGTTTTTAAACAGGTGCAACAACTGGCAAAAAAAAATAAAATCAGCCTTGACAAGCCTGTAAAGGATATTCCGGAATCATCATTGAATCTCATTTTATATGGGAATAAAAAGGATATAGATCCTGCTGAGACATTTTCGCAATATAATACCATGAATACTTTATCAGAAGAACTTTCCTCCGGTGAATATGAAGGTGTGGTAAATATGATCCAGCGCTGGTTTCATTCTGATACAACCAATGAAAGTCTGAGAAATTGGGTAGAGAAATTTATGGTGCTTGAAAATTGTCCGTCCTGCAATGGAAAAAGGTTGAAGAAAGAAAGTCTTTGGTTCAAAATTGATGGAAAAAATATAGCCGATTTATCCGAAATGGATTTGATCAAATTACTCGCATGGTTTGACACAATTGAAACAAGGCTGAATAAGAAACAAAACATCATCGCCAGGGATATTTTGAAAGAAATCAGAGAAAGAATTCAATTTTTGCTTGATGTTGGTTTGACCTATCTTTCATTAAATCGTCCGTCTAAAAGCCTTAGTGGCGGCGAATCTCAACGAATCAGGCTGGCTACACAGATCGGTTCTCAGCTCCAGGGTATTACTTATATTCTAGATGAACCGAGCATTGGCCTACATCAACGTGACAACCACCGGTTAATAAAAGCGTTGAAAAATTTGAGAGATATTGGCAACAGCGTTTTGGTAGTTGAGCATGATAAAGACATCATGTTGGCAGCAGATTATCTAATTGACATCGGACCAAATGCAGGAAAACTTGGCGGTGAAGTTGTGGCGAAAGGAACTCCAAAGAATTTTCTTAAACTGGATACCATTACTTCCTCTTACTTGAACGGAGATCTGAAAATAAAAGTTCCTTTAGAAAGAAGAAAAGGGAACGGGCATTCTCTCGTCTTAAAGGGCGCATCCGGTAATAATTTGAAAGACCTTACTGCAATTTTTCCTTTGGGAAAATTTATTTGCATAACTGGTGTTAGCGGCAGTGGAAAATCTACTTTGATCAATGAAACATTGTATCCGCTGCTAAGCATCCACGCTTATAAAAGTAAAATGACTCCGTTGCCTTTTAAAAAAATTGAAGGGCTTGAATTCATTGATAAAGTTGTTGAAATAGATCAGTCTCCTATTGGAAGAACGCCCAGGAGCAATCCGGCAACTTATTGCGGATTTTTTACTGACATCAGAACTCTTTTTGCAGCGATTCCAGAAGCTAAAATCAGAGGCTACAAACCAGGAAGATTTTCCTTCAATGTAAAAAGTGGCAGATGTGATGTTTGCCATGGCGGCGGCATGAGAACAATAGAAATGAATTTTCTTCCTGACGTATATGTCAGGTGCGAAAAATGTAATGGCAAAAGATACAATCGTGAAACATTAGAAATAAGATACAAAGGCAAATCAATCAGTGATGTTTTAGAAATGACCGTAGACGAAGCAGTAGAATTCTTTAAAAATGTCCCATTCTTATATCGTAAAATAAAAGTGTTACAGGATGTTGGACTTGGTTATGTTACTTTAGGTCAAAGCGCTGTAACCCTGAGTGGCGGCGAAGCACAGCGTGTAAAACTCGCAACTGAATTGAGCAAAAGAGACACTGGGAAAACATTTTATATACTTGACGAACCTACTACGGGATTGCATTTTAGAGATATTCAACACCTCGTTGATGTTCTGAACAAACTTGTCGACCGCGGGAACACAGTTCTCGTAATAGAACACAACATGGATATGATCAAAATCGCCGATCACATTATTGACCTTGGCCCTGAAGGCGGAGATGCTGGCGGTAAGATATTGTTTGAAGGTACTCCCGAACAATTAATCAAAAAGAAAGAAAACTCTACCGCAATGTTTTTGAAAGAAGAATTGGCGCTAAATAAAAAAGACAAAGCATAATAACAAAACTAAAATTTTGTGGCTTCAGGGGTTTTACAACGCATAAGATTATGCAACGTCTTTCCAGAATTAGCTTTTATTATATACTTTGCCGTTTATTGTTATGAAAAAGAATCCTATTATTTTTTTTGAAAATTCAACCCACAAATTTATAACGATAATCATTTTGATTTATTGTTCAACAACTTTTTATCATCGCAATATGTTCAATTCCATCTTCCAGGTAAATATCTCCAGATTGAACAAAAGAAAAGGATTCATAAAAACGCTTCAAATATAATTGAGCACCTATTTTGATCGGAACATTTCCAAATAAATGATACACTTCAGCAATCGAATTTGTCATTAATTGTTTGCCTAAGCTTTTTCCGCGAAAAGATGGTGAAGTAAGTACACGGCCTATTGACGCAGCATTTGGATAAAAAACTCCTTCACCAAACAAGCGTGTATAAGCAACTAATTTATCATGATCCCATGCCGCCAAATGATAAGCTTTTGAATCATAATCATCGCAATCCTGGTAAGCACAATTTTGTTCAACAATAAAAACTTCATTTCTTAATTGAAGAATTTTATAAAGCTCAATGTTAGTTAGTTCAGAAAAATATTTACAAGTCCAGAGGGTCATAATTAATGTAGTAAAAGATGATTGGTTTGTTGGTTTATCGAAATTATTTTTTCAGTTTTGTTGGTTTCTCATGGGCCTCTTTTTTCAATAAAGAATAAAATACGAATCGGCATCATTTATCATTTTACTGAGTTTGTTTCAGTTGGATTGTAACCTCATTTTATATTTTCAATACCCATATTTTTCTTTCCATCTTTGTCTCAAAAACTTTCTTAATTCTTCTTCTCTCGCATTCTTTCCAGGATTATATAAGAGCGTATTTTTGATTTCTTCAGGAAGGAATTCCATGTTGGCGAAATTATTTTCAAAGCTGTGCGCATACTGATAATTTTTACCATAATTCAAATTCTTCATCAGCTTTGTTGGTGCATTTCTGAGCGACAAAGGAACCGGCAAATCTCCATATTGTTTTACCAGTGCCTGCGCTTTTCCAATCGCTTCAAGACTTGCATTACTTTTGGGCGAAGAAGCCAGGTAAGTGGCGCATTGCGACAAAATTATTCTTGCTTCCGGATATCCGATTACAGTCACCGCCTGGAAAGTATTCGTTGCCAAAACCAATGCCGTCGGATTCGCATTTCCAATATCTTCGCTCGCAAGAATTACCATTCTACGGGCGATAAATTTTACATCTTCGCCGCCTTCAATCATGCGCGCCATCCAATAAACAGCCGCATTAGGATCGCTTCCACGAATTGATTTTATAAAAGCCGAAATAATATCATAATGCTGTTCTCCTTTTTTATCATACAGCGCCACTTTCTGCTGTGCAGCATTCATTACAGCCTCGTCCGTAATATCTATTTTTTGATTTAGATTTTCATTTGTAGAAAGTTGAGATACCGTAAGTTCGAGAAGATTTAGTAAACGCCTTGCATCCCCTCCGGACAAATTTATTAAAGCCTCAGTTTCCGTTAGGTCAATATTTTTTTGTGAGAGAAAAGCGTCTTTTTTTATGGCTTCCTGAATCAATCTGATTAAAGCATCTTTTTCCAATGGTTTTAAAATATAGACCTGGCAACGACTTAGTAAAGCACTGTTTACTTCAAATGAAGGATTTTCAGTTGTAGCACCAATTAAAGTAATAATTCCTTTTTCTACAGCTCCCAGCAAAGCGTCTTGTTGCCCTTTATTGAAGCGATGAATCTCATCTATAAAAAGGATTGCATTTTTTTCTTTCTTTGCTTTTTCAATTACTTCACGCACTTCTTTTACACCGGCTGAAATTGCACTCAAAATATAAAAAGGAACAGATAAAGTATGTGCAATAATGTTTGCGATTGTAGTTTTTCCGACGCCCGGCGGGCCCCACAAAATCATTGAAGGAATTGTTCTATGATCGATTGCATTTCGTAAAATACTTCTATTGCCGGTAAGATGTTCCTGCCCGATCAATTCAGATAAAGTTTGTGGCCGAAGCCTTTCAGCCAAAGGTATTGAAGTCAATTGTTGCTTGATTAGTGTTATTATCCATTCATCATCCAGCATTTAATAATTAAATGCCTCTTACAAATTTACTTTGAATTTCTTCTATCATTTTGGTAAATATGGAAGCAGATCGTTGATCGTTACCGGTGCGTTTTTGTCATCCAGTTCTATGACAACACAATAGCCGTTTGCACCGCCCGCTTTCAACAATCCATTCACTAATTTTTGCTGGTCACTTTCCAACCTTTTCCCATTCCAGATTTCTTTTGTACAAAGACAACCATCGGTGGGAGTTAAAGGATAAAAAGGTTTTCCTGAATAAAACTCCGGATCAAGAGTTGTTCCGTGCGCAATGATTTCACTACGACCTGCAAGACCGGAATAATATGAATAATACAGTGGTAAATAATTTTTTAATTTCTGAGGAATTAATTTTTGATAATAATCCATTTTCCAAATAGTATCTAAAATAATATTATCATCAAAAAACTTTTGCAGACTCAATTCAACTGGCATACCCATCTGCACGTTTGCCGTTGGTCCGATGAAGTTGCTCATTGAAACACCAAAACCAAACATCCTAAAAATACCCTGCGGGGTATTTCCATTTCTCAAATACCCGGGAAGATTCGAAATACTTCTTGCCAGTTGTGGGATATGAAAAATAGTTCCATCAACATTTTTTATAAAATTTCCACCTGGATTCCTGATCAGAACCAAACCCGGATAATCCCTGTTTTCCCTTTGAAAACTATACATTACAACCTGGTTGGGAAGGAAGGATATCTCCAATAATTCTTTCAAAATTTCACCTTTCTGCATGGTCTTTACCTGGTTGGTTTGCAGCCGTGTTCCCAACATAAAGAGAACCGGGTTTTCGTAGAGAATGTCCTTAAACTTTTCCAGTAATTTCTGTGCTAGAATCTTCTTTTCGCTGTCGTTCTTATTATGTTGGATTAAATACTCTGCACACATCGCAAAGATTTTTGGATCTCTTGTTTCTTCTAACAAAACATTTGTCTGCAAATAAAATTTAGAAGGATAATTCGCATACGCGAGTTCCAGCAAAGCTCTCTGAAAGGACACACTTCGAGCTCCAATATCATCAAACGCAAATCTGATTTTACTTTCCGTAAAAGGAGTATTATACACCATCACTCCCATGGCATCGAAAGCCTCCTGCCAATTTTCTTCTGTTGAATCCGACAGAGGCAGTGATAAATTTTTGTTGATGCTGTTTTTTATCAGTCGCCCATTCATCCGGGTTCTTGCAGCTTCTGTAGTATAAGAAGTGTAAAGAGGCACGTCATACTGAGCCATCACTTGTTGAAAAGAAGGAAAGAGAAGTAGAAGAATTAAGATATATTTATAACCCACGGTAAGCAGCATTTGAATGAAAGATAAAAAACAAATTGTTTAGAGAAAGCGAAAAATCAATTTCAAAAAAGACTTTTCAACAATAATAATAAATTCGCAGAATCAAATTATTTCAATTTTTTATTCTGTTGATGTCTTTCAGAATCACGCTCATTTTTTTTCAACATGTTTTTTTCCAAAGCATCCGTTAGATCGACACCCGTCTGGTTTGCAAGACAAATCAGGACCCATAAAACATCAGCCATTTCATCGGACAAATCTTTTCCTTTATCTGATTCTTTAAATGATTGCTCTCCAAATTTCCGAACCATAATTCTTGAAAGCTCACCGACTTCTTCCATCAGAATTCCCAGGTTGGTAAGTTCATTAAAATATCGAACCCCAATAGTTTTGATCCACACATCAACATTATGTTGTGCTTCTTTCAACGTAATTTCTTTCATTTAGCAAGAATAAGATTAAATATGAATCACACGGTTTTTATTGACTGAATATTGAGCATTCCATGCGACCTGCACAAAAACATTTTTATCATTCTCTGTTTTTTGTATCAATCAAAATAGTTACCGGTCCATCATTCAATAATTCAACTTTCATATCCGCACCAAATTCTCCCGTAAATATTTCTTTGCCAAAATCATTTTTTAACTGTTGAATCATCTTTTCATAAATTGGAATAGCAATTGTTGACTTGCTTGCCTTCAAATACGAAGGGCGGTTGCCTTTTTTGGTAGACGCATGTAAAGTAAACTGACTAATCAATAAAATATCCCCATGAACATCTCTTACTGAGAGGTTTGGTATTTTGGATGGATCATCAAAAATGCGTAAATTGATGATCTTGTTACTCAGCCATTTAATGTCTTCGTCTGTATCTGCGTCTTCAATCCCGATCAATACCAGTAAACCAACATTTATCGTAGATTTAGTAGTATTATCAATGGTTACAGAAGCTTTGGATACTCTTTGTATTACAACTTTCATATCAATGCAAAATTACTTATTATTCAAAATTGCAATGCCATAATTTCAAAAAAAAGAAAATAATTTTTTTTCTTCTAAGGTTATCAATGTGTAAAGTCAATGCCCGTCTGAATTAAAAAATTATTCACAATTCTTATCCACATGAGGTGGATATTTTAGAATATGTTTTATGGTCTATAAAAAATATTTTCGTTCTCCTGCAGTACAAAAATAAAATAATCATTAATAACATTTTTAGTCATGTCAAGTAAACAACAAACCACTTCCGGCCTTCATTTTGAACGTCATTTTACAAAAGAAGGCATTTCTCCGTTTGAAATGTTTGAATATGATTACCGGACCTCGATCATAAAGAATACAACAGGCAAAATCGTTTTCCAAATGGATAATGTAGAAGTGCCGAAGCAATGGAGTCAGATTGCTACAGATATTTTAGCTCAAAAGTATTTTCGTAAAGCAGGCGTACCTCAACCGGATGGTGGTACCGGGCGGGAAACTTCTATCAAACAAGTGGCCCATCGAATGGCTCATTGTTGGCGTGTTTGGGGAGAAAGGAATCATTATTTCGCCACAAAAAAGGACGCACAAATCTTCTATGAAGAATTGATTTATACCATTTTGAATCAGGCATGTGTGCCCAATTCACCCCAATGGTTTAATACCGGTTTGCATGAAGTATACGGAATTACCGGAAAGCCGCAAGGGCATTATTATGTGGATGGGAAAGATGGAATTTTAAAGAAATCAACTTCCGCTTACGAACGGCCACAGCCTCATGCTTGCTTCATACTAAGTGTAGAAGATGATCTGGTAAATGACGGCGGTATAATGGATTTGTGGGTGCGTGAAGCAAGAATATTCAAATACGGAAGCGGCGTGGGAACCAACTTTAGCTCAATCAGGGGTGAAGGTGAAAAGTTAAGTGGAGGCGGCACTTCCAGTGGATTAATGAGCTTTCTGAAAATCGGGGACAGAGCCGCTGGTGCCATCAAAAGTGGTGGTACAACCCGACGCGCGGCAAAAATGGTCTGCCTGGATATTGATCATCCCGAAATAGAAAACTTTGTAAACTGGAAAGTTGGGGAAGAGAAAAAAGTAGCTGCATTAATCGCTGCCGGTTATCCAAGCGACTATGAAGGCGAAGCCTACAAAACAGTAAGCGGACAAAACAGTAATAATTCTGTTCGCATTTCCAATGATTTTTTTCATGCGTTGGAGGAAAACGGTGAATGGGAATTGAAAGCACGGAGCGATGGAAGCACCATGAAAAAAATAAAAGCAAAAAAATTATGGGACGAAATTACTTATGCGGCGTGGGCTTGTGCAGATCCCGGAACACAATATGACACTACCATAAACGAATGGCATACCTGTCCGGAAGGTGGCAGAATCAGGGCCAGTAATCCTTGCAGCGAATATATGTTTCTGGACAATACTGCTTGCAATCTTGCCTCAGTAAATCTTAGAAAATATTTCAATGAAAGTGATAATTCATTTGACGTACCTGGATTTGAATATACCGTTCGTCTATGGACCACTGTTTTGGAAATTTCTGTCTTAATGGCTCAGTTTCCAAGCAAGGAAGTAGCGCAATTGAGTTATGATTACAGAACTTTAGGCCTGGGATTCGCCAATCTGGGCAGCATGCTCATGGTAAGTGGAATACCTTATGACAGTGATAAAGGGCGCGGAATTGCGGGAGCAATTACGGCGATCATGACGGGCATTGCGTATAAAACTTCAGCAGAACTTGCGGAACACCTGGGAACTTTTAAGAGATACGAAGAAAATAAAAGTCATATGCTGCGTGTGATGCGAAATCACCGGGCTGCTGCTTACGATGCAGTAGATGCTTACGATGGCATTGAAATAAAACCGCAGGGGATTAATGCTAAAGATTGTCCGGACTATCTTTTGAAAGCCGCTATCAAAGCATGGGATGATGCCGTTATGTTAGGCGAAAAATTCGGTTATAGAAATGCACAAACTACCGTAATTGCGCCAACAGGAACCATCGGCCTCGTAATGGATTGCGATACAACCGGCGTGGAACCGGATTTTGCTTTGGTGAAATTCAAAAAATTAAGCGGCGGCGGCTATTTCAAAATTATCAATCAAAGCGTACCACAAGCTTTACGTAATTTGAAGTATTCTGAAAAAGAAACTGAGGAGATTGTAAATTATGCAAAAGGGCATGCTACCCTGGAAGGAGCACCACATATAAATTTTGATTCGCTGGCGAAAAAAGGATTTTCAACTAATGAAATCCAAAAGATAGAAGAAGCATTACCGACCGCTTTTGAAATCGGTTTTGTATTCAATGTTTTTAATCTGGGCGAAAGTTGTTTACAACGGTTAGGCTTCAAACCCGAAGACTATACCAATTTTGAATGGAATTTACTGGAAGCACTGGGATTTACAGAAACTGAAATAGAGGAAGCAAATGTATATATCTGTGGCACCATGACGGTAGAGGGAGCGCCTTATTTAAGAGAAGAACACCTGCCGGTTTTTGATTGTGCCAATAAATGCGGTAATATCGGAGAAAGATACATCCATTACAGCGGTCACATTCGCATGATGGCATCAGCTCAACCTTTTCTGAGTGGCGCTATTTCAAAAACAATCAATCTTCCAAATGAAGGAACCATTGAAGAAATTGCAGATGCTTATTTGTTAAGCTGGAAACTCGGATTGAAAGCTTGTGCGCTCTATCGTGACGGTTCAAAATTATCACAACCATTAAGCAATAAAAGCGATAAGAAAAAGAAAAATACGGATGAATCAGAAACTGATGAACAACAACATGAGACTGCACTTGTGAATATGAGCCAGTTAACAATCGATGATCTTTTGGAAGAAGTAAATAAAAGAGTTCAAAATAGTGAAGATACTTCTTTGAAACGCCAGTTGGCCATGATCGTTGAACGAAGGGCGCTACCCGCCAAACGTTTTGGCTTTACACAAAAAGCAAAAATAAACGGGCAGGCAATATTTCTCAGATCGGGCGAATATAGCGACGGGACATTAGGCGAAATTTTTATTGACATGGCCAAAGAAGGCGCCACAATGCGCAGCATGCTAAACTGTTTTGCGATAGCTATTTCTATTGGTTTACAATATGGCGTTCCGCTGGAAGAATTTGTAGAAAAGTTTGTGTTCACCCGTTTCGAGCCAAGTGGAATGGTAGAGCATCCGAACATAAAAACCACTACTTCTATTATTGATTTCACGTTCAGAGCTCTGGCTTATGAATATCTTGGGAGAAACGATTTGGTCCATGTTCTGGATAAGCCGGAGGTAGAAAATCTGGGAAACGCGCCATGGGATAGCAACACGCCGACCATTGGTGAACGCGTTCCTGAGTTGAGCCAAATAAGGGTTACGGGCTCTGCGAGCGGGAAAGCACACGCACAAAAGCTTTTCAAAGCAAATCATGTAAAAAACGAAAACCCAGGTCTGGATGCAGTAAACAGGGCCGCAAAAAACATGCAGGCAGATGCTCCCGCATGTAACACGTGCGGACACATAACCATCCGCAGTGGTACTTGTTACAAATGTTTGAATTGCGGTACCAGCATGGGTTGCAGTTAAACCGTTAAAAGATAAACCTATTCATAGACCGTCTGAAGAGATGGTCTTTTTTTTAATTATCAACCAAAATATTTAACCTAAATATATTTGGTTAATAATCATTCGCGACTCAACTTTGCGCCAGTTCTTTGTGGTTCTCTTATCAAGAAAGGCAGAGGGATATGGCCCGATGATGCCTTAGCAACCTATATGATTCTATAAACATTAAAAGGTGCTAACTCCATTCCGATAAATCGGAACAGATAAGACAGACTAAGTTTCAATCAAACCATTGTTGGTTTTATATTTAACTCATCTGCTCTGTCTGGTGAGTTTTTTTTTGGTACCGATCTGGCAAAACAAGTTTCCCCAACCCGGTATTCATCTTCCTTTCTTTTTGAATTTTAAAAAGGACCTGACTGAAATAATTTATAAACAAGAATTGACCTTTATAAAAGTCAATGTTTAAAAAATAAAAAATGGAAACTCATAAGAAACTGGTATTGGGAATTTTTGGATTTGGGGTTGTGGGCGAAGGGCTTTATAAAGTACTACACCAAACACAATCATTGAATGCAACTATAAAAAAAGTATGTATAAAAAATGATTATAAAAAAAGAAATGCTCCAACAGAATTGTTCACAACCGATAGAAATACCTTGCTGAATGATCCTGAAATAAATGTCATTGTTGAATTGATTGATGATGCTGAAGCAGCTTTCGAAATTGTACAAACAGCTTTTACAAAAGGAAAATCAGTAGTAAGCGCCAATAAAAAAATGATTGCAGAACATCTAAGTGAATTGCTGGAATTAAAGCAGCAAACCGGCATATCATTTCTTTATGAAGCAGCTTGCTGCGCCTCAATTCCAGTGATTAGAAACCTGGAAGAGTATTACGATAACGATCTGCTACATTCTATCAATGCTGTTGTAAATGGATCTACCAATTACATTCTCACTAAAATGTTGGAAGAAAAACTCTCATTCAAAAATGCATTGATACAGGCACAACAACTTGGATTTGCCGAAAGCAATCCTGCATTGGATATTGAAGGATTTGATGCCTTGAACAAATGGACTTTATTGTTGACACACGCCTACGGAATTTTACCGAAAAAAGATAAGATAGTTTTTACCGGCATACAATACATTACTTCTGAAGATGCACAACAAGCCGAAAAGAAAGACTGCGTCATTAAACTGGTAGCATCTGCAAAAAAATTAAAATCCGGAAAAGTGGCTGCTTTTGTATTACCTCAATTCGTAAAAAAGGACGATCAACTGGCTTTTATCAAAAACGAATACAACGGTGTAGTCATCGAGAGTTCTTTTGCAGACAAACAATTTTTTTATGGAAAAGGCGCCGGAAGTTTACCAACCGCATCGGCTGTATTAAGCGACATATCAGCATTGCGCTACAATTATAAGTATGAATATAAAAAATTATTCCATCACCAACCGAATGAAATAACCAATGATTTTTATGTAAAGACTTATCTTGGATTCACTGAGTGGAATCATATTCACAAAGACGATTTTGAAAGTATCGAGGAATGGCATTCCAATGAACAAATAAATTATTTAGTCGGAATTATTCATTTCGAAAAATTGCAAAAAAGTGATTGGTGGAAAAGGAATAATGTATCGCTAATTCTTACTGCCGACCCGATCATTGAATCTCTGGATATTGCCAAACTAAAAAAAAGAAGCCTTGAACTCGCAGGCTTTTCCGGAGGTTATAGTTTGTCCTGACTCGTGAGACAGTTTAATTTTATATACCCATAAAGTTTTGAATAGGATACTTGTTTCTGTATGTAAAATTGAATTCATTATTATTTCTTCGTTTACTATTCCAGGGATGAAAGTTTATTTTGACTCAGTAAAAGACTCCAAAAAAACAACTCCTCAAATTCAATTCATTACTGATGCCAGCGCTACCCTTTCTCCATCCATTGCTGCACTAACAATTCCACCCGCATAACCTGCGCCTTCGCCGCATGGAAATAAATTTTTTATTTGTGGATGATGCAATAATTTTTCATCTCTCGGAATTCTAACCGGTGAAGATGTGCGGCTTTCCGTTGCTACCAGAACGGCTTCATTCGTAAAATACCCATGATGATTCTTTTTTGCGGGCATTTTTTTTGCAAAAAATTTAAACGCAGTTTTCAATCTGAAATTTATAAATGATGGCAAAACCTCTTCTAATAAAGCAGATTCTATACCCGGCAAATAAGAACATTTTGGCAAGGAAGACGAAAATTTTTCTTCCGTAAAATCAACCATTCGTTGCGCAGGCGCCACCATTTTTCCACCGCCAAGCTCAAATGCTTTTTGTTCGATTCTTCTTTGAAATTCCATCATTAATAAAGGAGATCCGGAATCATTTTTTTCATTATTTTTTTCTACGGCGTTGTATTTTACAACGTCTTCAATTTCCACCTGGACAACCATTCCACTGTTCGCAAAAGGATTATTCCTTTTTGAGGGGCTCCATCCATTTACAACCAACTCCCTTTCATTGGTAGACGCAGGCGCAATAATACCTCCGGGACACATACAAAAAGAAAATACACCCCTCCTTTCCACCTGTTCAACAAGATTGTAAGAAGCCGGAGGTAGTAAATTTTCTTCCACAAAATCTCTTCCATATTGCATCGTATTGATCAGTTCCTGCGGATGCTCAATCCTTACGCCCAGTGCAAATCCTTTGGCAATGATTTCCAGTTTTTTTTGATGTAATAATTCAAAAATATCTCTCGCCGAATGGCCGGTGGCAAGGATAAAAGAATCCGCCGATAAATTGTCACCATCAGCTGTTCGTACCGTTTTTATTTTATCTTTCTCTATGAAAAAATCAACCACTTTTTGATTAAAATGGAATTCACCACCCGAATCCAAAATTTGCGCACGCATCGCCGTTATGATAGCCGGGAGTTTATTGGTTCCAATGTGAGGATGTGCGGTGTATAAAATATTTTCATCCGCTCCAAAATGAACAAAAAGATTTAGGATCCGGTTTACGTTGCCCCGCTTAGTACTTCTGGTATACAGTTTCCCATCGCTGTATGTACCAGCGCCGCCTTCCCCAAAACAATAATTACTTTCTGGATTGATAATTCCCTCTTTATTCAATATAGCCAGATCTCTTCTCCTTGCCCTCACTTCTTTTCCTCTTTCGAGAATAACCGGTTTTACTCCACATTCAATTAATTGCAAAGCTGCAAAAATGCCAGCGGGACCACCACCAATAATGATCACTCTTTTTGAAGAATCATGTACATCTTTGAAATCAAAATTTTGAAATAATCTCTGTTGAAAAGGTTCATTGATGAAAGCATTCACTGTTAGGTTGATCCAAACAGTTTTCCCTCTTGCATCAATGGATCTCTTCAATAAATGATAGCCCGAAATTTCTGTAATCTTTCTTCCTGCAGCTATTGCAATACTCATTGTTATTTCCGCATCGTCAGTTGCAACAGATGGGAGAAGTTTCAGAGAAATTTTTTGTTGCATAATAAAACTTTCGGGAAGTTTTTAAGCTTTCGAAACGCTGTGGTTAAAAGAATAATTCTATTTGATTATTCGAGAAATTTATACCTAAAACGGAAGATCATCAATGGCTTCGTCCGAAGAAGAAGTAAAGTTATCCAACGGTTCAAGATGGTCTCCATCCAGCGCTGAATCCTTCGTTGTTTGCAGAATCTGTTCAATGCGCCAGGCGTCAAGATTATTAAAATAAGAAACCCGTCCATCCTTTTCCCACTTACTTCCGCGGATATTGAAATGCACCTTGATTTCATCTCCAATATTTACACGGTCTACGATTCCCGTACGATCCTGCACACACTGAAACTTGATAAAATTAGTAATCAATTTTCCATTGATGTCATCTGATTTTTCAACAACAAACTCTCTAATTTTGAAAGATTCAGAACGTTGGATGATATCAAACTTTATCATTAATTTTCCTGTCAATTCATAACTCATAATACTTCATTTTTTTTCCAAAGGTAAAGCCAATGATCTTAAAGATGTATAATTGGATGAGATTAGAAAAAAAATCTTTACACATTCGGACTAAATGTCCACAGAAATATTTTTGATAGAGAAAATTATGCCTAAATACTAAAAAAAAAGGATAGATTCACCGTAAAGCAATGCAGGTGTACCTTTTAAAATTCTGCAAAATTTGAAAATGAAATTATTTTTTTTCTCTTCGATAGAAATACGTTTTAACTGCAAAAAAACTTGGAATAAAAAATTTTTTTTTCAACAAATTCTTTTGATATTCGCTGTGTTGTTGATAGAATTCTTACAAATAAATTTTGTTTCAATTTTTGATGATCTCCACAGGAAAACCTTTTTCTAATTCAAAATAAAACGGCTCAAGAATATAATGGATAATGCTTGCGAAACAGTTTGGAGTAATTGTCTCAATATTATAAAAGATATCGTTGAATGGCAACATTATAAAACATGGTTCGAACCAATCAAGCCTGTGTTACTGAAAGAAAACATTTTAACGATTCAGGTACCAAGTCAATTTTTTTATGAGTATATTGAGGAACATTATGTAAACCTGCTGGCAAAAACACTGAAAAGAGAATTAGGAAAGAATGCAAGGCTAGAATACCGGATCATGGTGGATAGTGGTAATAGTAAACATAAGCCGGTAATGATGGATGTGCCAGGTCATGGCTACAAATCGTATTCAAACAATGAAATGGATTTCCCTTTAGTTATAACGAATCCTGTTAAGAACCCTTTCGTAATTCCGGGGCTTAAAAAAATGCAGATTGATCCGCAGTTGAATCCGTCCTATACATTTGATTCATATATAGAAGGAAATTGTAACCGGGTTGCACGTCGCGCCGGGAAAACAGTTGCAGAAAAGCCCGGGACCACTTCGTTCAACCCGCTGGTAATCTACGGGGGCGTGGGTTTAGGGAAAACACATCTGGCTCAGGCTATCGGTAACGAAGTAAAAAACCTTCATAGTAATAAAGTGGTTTTATATGTGAGTTCCGAAAAATTCATCAACCAATTTGTGGATCATGGAAGAAATAATGCCATTAACGATTTCATCCATTTTTATCAATTGATTGACGTATTAATTATCGATGATGTTCAGTTTTTTAACCGTGCAGAAAAATCGCAGGACGCATTCTTTGCCATCTTTAATCACCTGCATCAAAGCGGTAAACAATTAATATTAACTACCGATAAACCACCAAAAGATTTGGAAGGTGTTCAGGAAAGATTACTCAGCCGTTTTCGCTGGGGACTGAGCGCTGACTTGCAGATCCCTGATTACGATACCAAGATCGAAATTTTGGAAAGAAAAATGAAGAATGATGGTTTAGAGATGCCCAAAGAAGTCGTAAAATACATAGCTTACAACATTCAAAATAATATTCGTGAACTCGAGGGCGCACTGATCTCACTCCTTGCACAATCTTCGTTGAACAAGAGAGAAATAGATTTAGATCTTGCCAAAAAAGTTCTAAGAAATTTCATCAAATCTTCTTCTAAAGAAATTACGATTGATACCATCCAGAAAATGGTGTGTGATTACTTCGACGTTCCTTATGAAAAATTATTACAGAAAACCAGGAAACGCGAAATAGTACAGGCACGGCAGATTACGATGTTCCTTGCAAAAGCATTCACAAAAAATTCATTGAAGACAATCGGGGAACATTTTGGAGGCCGCGACCATACTACTGTAATTCACAGTTGCCAAACCGTAAAAGATCTGATGGATACTGATGTTTTATTCAAAGAAAGTGTGATCGAGCTTCAACAGAAAGTACAACTGGCTGCAATGTGATCTGATAATGTTGGGCAGGCATGGTCTTACGATACAATAATTTAGTTTATTTATTTGCATACTGAAATGTGGTTCTTAAGCAAAAAAACTTAGTCTTAAACACCTGATTTATCTCATTCGAAACACTGAAACACATACATAGTTACGTAGCAATAATATATTGCTTCTATTTTCAATAAAAATTAAAAGAGAAATTCTATTTAGTATTTCTCGTAATTTTTCAATAAAAGGATTAATGAAAGAGGTAGCCTGACTTTCATTAATCCTTTTATTGTTTAGTCCGATAAAATAAAAATCTGTATTATTTGTTTGTTTACTGTATTTTGGAATTCTGCTGGTAACTAATGACACTTAATAATCATAATTTCTTCTGGCAGCATTCCACCTGATTCCAATATTAAAAACATTTGCATTATCCAGACCGGTATATTTTCTGTAAAGCAGATTTCCATCAATAAAAAAGTTCTCTCTGACCTCATAAGACAACGTCAATGAGGCGTTCAGGCATTTTACTTTTTGTCCGCTTCCAACCTCATAACCATAATTTTTCGTGCGGGTAGAATATAATTCAAAAGGATTACTTCCAAAGTTTTCACCCAATGAATCAAGTCCCTGATAATAATAGATTGCCCTCACATCGACATACCATTTTGGCACAGGCTGATATTTTAATACACCTATCCATTCCTGAAAACCAGCGCCCAACGGATGAGCTAAAGGTTGATTATAATGCGTGTAATTTGCAACAAAATCATAATGAGAATAAGTAAAAGGCCTTACCCGGTTCGTTTCTATTTGCAAATCAAGATTATTTATTTTGAAGGCATCAATATATTTTACGCCAAGTTGATACCCATATTTATTAGCCCAAAATCCATTTCCTTTTACGATTTCATGAACAAGAAATTCATCCAATAAAAGTTGTCCATAAAATTGAAAATGATGCATCGCATTAGCCTTGAAATCAATACCAGCCACCGCATTATCAGGACTGCCAACTGTTCCTTCAATATGTCGTAGGAAAATAATAGGGTTTAGATATTCAAAATCAAACCTGTTTTTTCTTCCAAAAATTACGCCTTCAAACAAACCAACATTCAGCCATTTTGTAACATTCATGCTTAAGTGGTGCATCGCTGCATATTTCCTGTCTAATAAATTGGCCCCTGACTTGGAGTATTGCGGCATTAACTCCATAAAAAGATTTTCATAATCGAATTTCCAGATTTTTGTATTCAACTTCAGGAACAAATAACTATCGCCATCATTATCCAGGAAAAGACTTCTATATCCATTTCCTAT
Organism: Ginsengibacter sp.; assembly: GCA_039935455.1. Classification (GTDB taxonomy): domain Bacteria; phylum Bacteroidota; class Bacteroidia; order Chitinophagales; family Chitinophagaceae; genus Ginsengibacter. Next base: position 18,209 of record JBDTKF010000105.1, on the reverse strand, counting down.
GAAATTTTTATCATACCCAAACTGGACATCAATATATTTGGTAATATTGAAAGTAAAATACCCGCGTCCGTCGAAATAATCGTAACCATTCTTTTTAAAAGTCTTATAAAAACCCACGCCAGGAACGGCCCGGCGGTCAATCACCCGATTTCTAAAAAAAGATGGTCCGCGTTCCTGGTTATCAGTGATGGTGGTGGAAAATCCAATTTTATTAGCGATTCTGCCACGCAACGTAAGGCCGCGTTTGTTATAGTAAATACTTTGCGAATTTCCCGATTCCGCACCAACCTGAAAATTGATAACGGGGTTTATGGCAAGAAAAAAATCTTTCGTGTTTACTTCCAAAAGATTTGGCTTGGTACCATAAAAAGTTTTCAGTATCGGGTTCTTGCTCAAAAAACTTTCTTTAGAGCCTGTATACCATTCTGAATTGTTCATCAACAAAGAATGCATATTATAGTGATCAACAGAGGTCAGATTTATTTTAGTTTTTTCACTTTCCCCATTTCCTGTAAGTGAAGATGGTTTTGAGTTTAAGCTGTCAACATACTCAGCTTCTTCAACAACAGATTTCCTGCTGTATGGTTTCAGGCCCGAGAAATTAAGGTCAGAAAGTTGGCCTTGTTTTATCTCAAGACGATCAATAAACTGATACTCTTTTGAGCCTTCAGGCAGATAGGTTGTTTGAGCAAAAATATATAACGGATAAAAAAATACCGCCATAGTAATAACACTTTTTTTAATTTGCATAAAGCTGGTTATTAAATATTTAAATTCAAGATATGCAAAATTATCTTTTTAAACAGATATCCGTAGTCAATGAAAATAATATTTCTACGAAAGATGTTTACATAAAAAACGGACGTATAGAAAGAATCGGAAACGGATTTGAAATAAAAGAAAAAGTAACTGAAATCGATGCGGAAGGGAGATATTTATTCCCCGGCGTTATTGACGACCAGGTTCATTTTCGTGAGCCTGGATTAACACATAAAGCAACCATTTACACAGAAAGCAAAGCTGCAGTGGCGGGTGGTGTTACTTCTTTTATGGAAATGCCAAACACAATACCCAACGCGCTTACAGAGGAGCTGCTTGAAGAAAAATATAAGATTGGAGAGAAAAACTCTCTGGCAAATTATTCATTTTTCATGGGCGTCAGTAATACCAATGCGGATGAGGTCTTGAAAATGAATAAAAGAAAAAAAGACGTTTGTGGCGTCAAAATTTTCATGGGCTCAAGCACCGGAAATATGTTGGTTGATAGTGAGCCTGCTCTGCATAAAATATTTAGTGAAAGCGAATTATTGATTGCCACACACTGCGAAGATGAAAAAATTATCAGGAAGAATTATGCCAATTTAAAAATCCTAAAGCCTAATCTTGATCCTGCCGATCATCCGGTAATCCGGGATGAGCAAGCCTGTTACGCTTCTTCCTCATTCGCGGTTTCTCTCGCAAAAAAGTACAACAGCCGTTTACACATTTTGCATATAACGACAGAAAAAGAATTGGAACTTTTTACCAATAAAATTCCACTTCAGGAAAAAAGAATCACTGCAGAAGTTTGTGTTCATCACCTCCATTTTACGGCAAATGATTATGAAAAATCAGGCTATCTGATAAAATGTAATCCCGCAATAAAAGAGGCTAAAAATAAGGAAGCTCTCTGGAAAGCATTACTGGACAACCGTTTGGACGTAATTGCCTCAGATCATGCGCCTCACACGTTCGAAGAAAAACTCCCTCCATATGAAAACGCCCGTTCGGGTTTGCCTTTGGTTCAACATTCTTTATTGATGATGTTATTTCATCATCAGGAAGGAAGAATATCCCTGGAAAAAATTGCAGAAAAAATGAGCCACGCAGTTGCCGATTGTTTCCAAATAAAAGATCGGGGTTACATTCGTGAAGGTTATTTTGCTGATCTGGTTATCGCTGACCTCAATAAAACAACCACAGTAAAAAAAGAAAATCTTTTATATAAATGTGGCTGGAGTCCTTTAGCTGGTGTAACTTTTCCAGCAGCAATTACGCATACTTTTATAAATGGGAATTGTGTTTTTCAAAATTTGGATTATGGAAAAACCATTTGGGATGAATCTGTAAAAGGGCAAAGAATTCATTTTGAGAAATAAAAGCTCGAATTCTTTTTACCTTTCACCAATTAAAGAATGAATCAAAGATGGAAACAGACAAAACGACTTTGAATGATCTGTCCATTTTCAATTATGAAGATGAATTTTCGGTATTTAGTAAATTAAATTTAACCAGAACAACCGGCGGTCGCGAGAAACTTCGGCAGATTTTCAATCGGTCACTCAATGATATCAATTCGATAATAGACGTTCAGAAAACGCTACAGTTAATCTTAGAAAAAGTTGATCAGTGGCCGTTTATAGTAAGTAATGGATCTGTAATGATGATTCATAAATTTTACGAATCTTCGATCGACGAGCCGCCGTCAAGACCTACGCTGATCACAGCTTATTTGTATAAAATTCTGCATGGCCCTGATTTTTCTTTGATAAAATATTCGATGGGTCATGCCTTCGATTTCATAAAAGGAATGAAGCAAATTCTAAACGTCTTTTTAAATGATGAAACGCCACAAAGCCTAAAAAAGATTTTGCAAAAAGCGTATGTACTCATTGAAAGACATCAGTTCCGGAATATATTCAGTAAAGAAAAATTATCAGATTTTTCGAATCCCGAAATGCTTGCATTTGCTTATTATGTTCGTTATCATTTCAAACAAAATTTTTTAGAACTTATTGATATTTATTCCCAATTAGATGCCTGGTATGGAATGGCTGTAGCAGTAAAACAATTTAATTTGTCTTTTCCTGTTTTTATTACTTCTGATGAACCGGTTCTGAATGCAAAAAAATTATACCACATTTTATTGCATGAACCTGTTGCCTATGATGTAGAATTGAACCAAAGTCATAACTTTATTTTTCTCACCGGCGCTAACATGGCAGGCAAAAGCACTTTTATTAAAGCAGTTGGAAGTGCCGTTTTCATGGCCCATATCGGGATGGGCGTTCCAGCAGAAAATATGGAGCTTTCTTTGTTTGACGGTTTACTCAGCAATATCAATGTGGAAGATAATATTTCGAAAGGTGAAAGCTTCTTTTACAATGAAGTACAACGGGTAAAAAAGACGATTATAAAAGTAAACGATGGGAGAAAATGGTTGATATTAATTGATGAATTATTTAAAGGAACTAATGTTCAGGATGCGATGAAATGCAGTACAGTCGTCATCGAGGGCTTAATTAAAATTAAACATTCTTTATTTATTCTATCCACACATCTGTATGAAATAAGTGAAAACTTAAAAAGTTTTCCAAATATAGATTTCAAATATTTCGAAACAAAGGTTACCGATGAAAAATTAATTTTTAATTACCACTTAAAAGAAGGCGTGAGCAATGACCGTCTGGGTTATTTAATTCTAAAAAGAGAAAAGGTAATCGAATTATTAGAAGGTTTATAAAGTTAATCCGATCAAGATTCTTTCAAAGATTTCCAGCTTAAATAATTGATAGCAGCTATCCTGAAATTTTCATTAATTTCATAACTAATATTTTCATACATGTTAGTCAAAACTTTCGGCAGCGCTGTTTATGGAGTTGAAGCAATCACCATCACAGTGGAAGTAAATGTGAGTTCGGGAAAATTCACTTCGATTGTAGGTCTCGCTGACAGTGCGGTTAAAGAAAGTCTTGAACGGATGGAAAGTGCCATCAAAGCAAACGGTTATCATTTCCCCAGGATAAAAGTTGTTGTAAATCTTGCACCGGCTGATATCCGAAAAAGCGGTACCGCGTTTGATTTGCCAATTGCAATGGCTACGCTGGGTGCGAGTGAACAACTTGAAAATGCTGAAAAATTAACGGATTATGTGATCATGGGCGAACTAAGTTTGGACGGAGCCGTGCGTCCTATAAAAGGTGCGTTGCCAATTGCCATTCAGGCGCGAAAAGAAGGATTCAAAGGATTGATCCTGCCAAAAGAAAACGCCCGGGAAGCCGCTATGGTCAATAACTTGCACGTGTATGGCGTTGGTCATATCAACGAAGTGATTGACTTTTTTATTGACGAGAATTCGATACAACCAACGACCGTAAACACGCGGGAAGAATTTGCAAATGCACAAAGTGATTTCGAAATAGATTTCTGTGATGTAAAAGGCCAGGAAAATATAAAACGGGCGCTGGAAATAGCAGCTGCCGGTGGTCATAATGCAATTTTAATCGGGCCGCCAGGAGCCGGCAAAACTATGCTGGCGAAGCGTTTGCCAACAATCCTTCCACCTCTTACATTGCAGGAAGCTTTGGAAACTACAAAAATCCACAGCGTTGCAGGTAAGCTCCCGGAGAATGCAACGTTGATATCAAAGCGTCCTTTTCGTTCACCACATCATACCATCTCTGATGTGGCTTTAGTCGGTGGCGGAGGTTTGCCGCAGCCTGGAGAAATTTCATTAGCACATAATGGCGTTTTATTTCTAGATGAACTTCCAGAGTTCAAAAGAACAGTTTTAGAAGTAATGCGCCAGCCAATGGAGGAAAGAAAAGTTACCATTTCCAGAGCAAAAGTTGCGTTAGATTTCCCATCCAGTTTCATGTTGATTGCATCTATGAATCCCTGCCCTTGCGGATATTACAATCATCCTGAAAAGGAATGCAGCTGTCCGCCCGGAGCTGTTCAGAAATATTTAAATAGAATTTCAGGGCCATTGCTCGACAGAATTGATCTTCATGTAGAAGTAACTCCGGTTGCATTCAATGAGTTATCATCTACTAAAGATTTTGAAAAGAGTGAAACCATCCGGGTGCGTGTTATTAGCGCAAGAGAAAGGCAGGCCGAACGCTACAAAGACAACCCTGGAGTGTATTGCAACGCTCAAATGAGCAGTAAAATGTTGAAAGAAATTTGCACTATTTCTCAGGTAGGTTCGAATCTTTTAAAAATTGCGATGGAAAGATTAAATATTTCTGCCCGCGCCTACGATCGCATTTTGAAAGTAAGCCGCACGATTGCTGATCTTGCAGGAAGCGAAGAAATTAAACCCGAACATCTGGCAGAAGCAATTCAATACAGAAGTTTAGATCGGGAAGGATGGGCAGGATAAAATCTAATCGGTTCAATCAAAAAAATTTCAATACTCTGATAATTGCATGTAAATTCCGACTTCAGTTTTCTCACTCCGGAGCTTTATTCAAAAATCTTTTAAAAGAATCAAAGGTTTAATTTTGCTTTATGAAATTGTTGCTTCAATATTTAAAGCCTTATAAATGGCTGATGGCGTTGACTCTTTTCCTCGCTACCATCAACCAGGTTTTTTCTATGTTGGATCCTTATATTTTTGGCAAAATGTTCGACGAGTTTGTAACTCATCCTCATGCTGATAACCGCACTTCAGGCGACTATTTTTCAGGAGTTCTATTCTATCTCGGAATGCTAATTGGTGTCGCAATGATTTCACGAATTGCAAAAGCATTCCAGGATTATTTTGGAAATGTAGTAGTCCAAAAGTTTGGCGCCCGCTTATTTACAGACGGTTTGAAACATTCCATGAAACTTCCCTACCAGGATTTTGAAGATCAGCGCAGCGGTGAAACCTTATCGATACTTTCAAAAGTAAGAGCTGATACAGAAAAATTTATCATATCGTTCAACAACATTCTTTTCGGAATTGTGGTAGGCGTAATCGTAGTGATGGTTTATTCATTTTCATTGCATTGGTCCATTATGCCTGTCTATGTTTGCGGAATTATTTTGTTATCAGTAATGACCAGTATTCTAAGCAGGAAAATCAAAAAAATCCAGAAAAAGATTGTAAACGAAACCAATGCGCTTGCGGGTAGTACAACAGAATCTTTAAGAAATATTGAGCTGGTAAAAAGTCTTGGGTTAACACACCAGGAAATTGGTCGGCTTAATAATAATACTTACAAAATTCTCGGTCTCGAATTAAAAAAAGTAAAAAGTATTCGCACGCTCAGCTTCATCCAGGGAACATTTGTAAATTTCTTGCGGCAGTCTATCATGTTTATTTTGTTGTGGTTAATTTTTAAAGACACCATTACGCCCGGCCAGTTAATGACGCTTACATTTTATTCTTTCTTCATTTTCGGACCACTACAGGAAATTGGAAACATCATAATTTATTACCGTGAAGCTGAAGCCTCACTAGAAAATTTTGATACGTTAATGAAAAAAGATCCGGAAGAGAAACCTGAACAACCGATTACCATTGGAGACCTCGAAGAACTTCAATTTAGTCACGTAAAATTTAAACATCAATCTGCTCAACAGCCCGCCTTAACCGATATTAGTTTTGATGCAAAAAAGGGCGAAACCATTGCGTTTGTTGGGCCTTCAGGCGCTGGGAAAACCACTTTGGTAAAATTACTGGTAGGATTATACATCCCTCAACAAGGTAAAATTTTATATAACCAAATTGAACGAAACAAAATAGATTTCGATGTATTAAGAACACAGATTGGTTTTGTAACCCAGGACACACAATTATTTGCCGGGACGATAAAAGAAAATTTACTTTTTGTGAATCCGACCGCATCCGACAAAGATATTTTTGACGCCTTGAAAAAAGCTTCCTGTTATACAATTTTAGATCGCGCCACGATGGGAATCGAAACCGTAATTGGAGAAGGTGGAATCAAAATCTCTGGTGGAGAAAAGCAACGTTTATCCATTGCCCGCGCGCTTCTCCGGCGTCCCCGTTTATTGATTTTCGATGAAGCCACTTCCTCTTTGGATTCATTAACTGAAGAAGAAATTACAAATACGATCAAAAATGTTTCTTCTCTAAAAGAACAAATAACGATATTGATTGCACATCGCCTGAGCACAATCATGCATGCTGATAGAATCTATGTTTTGGAAAAAGGAGAAATTATAGAAACAGGAACTCATCAGGAATTACTTGAAAAGACTGGCTTGTATTATGCGATGTGGCGTCAACAAATTGGCGAAAGAAAAAAATCCACTTTTCAATCTGAACTGGTTAACTAAAAAACAAATTAATTTCATTTAGAAAAAATATTTTTTCAAAAAATAGGTTTCTTTCTTATTTGTATGTTTACTACAACCTGATGGAAAAGCGGTTTCATTTTAAATAAATGCGACTTGCAATCATTATTCGAAATTAAGGAACTGTCGAAATTCATTTATCTCAATTTTAATTTCCTTTTTTGAATTTCAAATGTTACTTTTGCAGCCCTTAATTGCCTAAATGAAGGAGAGGTGCCTGAGTGGCCGAAAGGAACGGTTTGCTAAATCGTCGTACGGGTTAAACTGTACCGTGGGTTCGAATCCCACCCTCTCCGCATTACTTTCTTCATTTATCCGAAAGAGACTATTCGGGGCGTAGCGTAGCCCGGTCATCGCGCCACATTTGGGATGTGGAGGTCGCAAGTTCGAATCTTGCCGCCCCGACTAACAGAATCCTGAAAGCTTTCACTGTAAAGGCTTTCAGGATTTTTTATTTAAACATTTTTTAGGGCTTATTATTCTGGTTTATTATTCTTTAATGGCATTACACCTTCGCATTTTGCCGCTTTCAACAAAGCTCTCTTTTGATCGTCAGAAACATTTTCATAATCGTATGGGCAATTTCTGCATCCATTGCCACAGCAATATCCTCTTTCTAAATGATACTTTTCTGTCAAAACCATCAGGCCCGATTCATTAAAATAAAAATCAACTCCTTCAACGGGATTATCAAGCTTCATTATATTTCTCATTTAAAATTTTTTTCAATACTTGATCGTTATCCGGAATCGTTTCAGGTAGAGAAAAACACAGATAAAATATTGAGTTACTTTTTGCAATATCAAGTTTCTCATAATGAGTTTTGATCACCAATTCTTCGGATAAATTTTGTTGCTGATAAAGATCATCAAGATCAGTAATCAGGATAAGATTATATAATTCAATAACCGTTTTCGTAAACTCATACAAGTCCGGAGAATCCGTTTTCAAATGTATTTTTCCACCCGGCTTTAGCACTTGTTGATACAACCTTAAAAAACGGGGATGCGATAATCTTTTTTTTGCTTTCGAAAAACGAAGCTGTGGGTCAGGGAAAGTGATCCAAATCTCATCTACTTCGTCTCTTAAAAAATATTGATCGAGCTTATCAATTTGCGTTCTTAGAAACAAAACATTTTCCAGGTTATTGTTCTGCGCAAATTTAGCACCAACCCAAAGCCGGTTTCCTTTAATATCCACCCCAATAAAATTTTTTTTGGGATATAATTGCGCAAGGCCTGTTGCATATTCACCCTTACCGCAAGCAAGTTCCAGGACAATTGGATAATCATTTTTGAAAGTCTCGCACCATTTCCCCTTCATATTTTCAGGATATTCCAGGACGTTTGAAAACGTTTTTATTTCGGAAAATCTTTTTAGTTTTTTTTGTGCCATATCAGGCAAAAATAATTCGATTCTAAAAATGATGCATAAATAGTTAGCAACCCGATTCAGAAATCATTTCGTCACCAAAATTGTTCAACAATCTTCTATAAATTATGAGGCTGAGAAAGCTATATTCCAAAAACTTTTGAATCATCCCAAAATCTTCTTCTTTTGTTTTCTTAGATTTACAGCCGAACCTTATGAATAACGAAATACTATTTCTAGCAAAACAGCTTTGGGATTATCATCAGGTAAAACATGAAATTGTGAAATCTGAATGTATTCTTGCTCTTGGAAGCAATGACCTTCGTGTACCTGAAAGAGCTGCTGAGCTTTATTTACAGGGATTTGCACCATTAATAATCATGTCGGGAGGTCTTGGTAATTTTACACAAGATATCTGGACTGAAAAAGAAGCTGACAAATTTGCCGGGGTCGCCATTAAAAAAAAGGTTCCTGCAGATGCAATTTTGATTGAGAATAAATCAAGCAATACGGGCGAAAATATTTTATTTACCCAAAATCTTTTGCTCGAAAAAAAATTGGATCCACAAAGTTTTATTGTTGTGCAAAAGCCATACATGGAACGTCGTTCTTATGCCACTTTCAAAAAACACTGGCCTGATAAAAAATTATGTGTAACGTCTCCTCAAATCTCTTTCGAAGATTATCCGACTCCTGAAATAAATTTAGAAAAGGTAATTAATATAATGGTTGGTGATCTGCAACGGATTGAAAGATACCCTGAAAAAGGATTCCAAATTTACCAGGAAATTCCTGAAAAGGTCCACAACGCCTATCAAAGACTAATCGCCCTTGGATTCGACAAACACCTGATGAAAGAATAGTTGCTTTGAATAAACTCCCAAATTTAAAATTCAAGTTTTTTGTTTGTTTACTGGAAGAAACTATTTTCTCTGATAAAGATTACCAGAATTCTTCTTACTCCTTATTCTCCTCTTCGAATTCTACATGCTCTTCAGGATGATAGTTTGCCTTCAATGCCGCAAGTTTTTTCTTTCCATACGCAAAACGGGTGATCAAAACAAATAAAACCGGGACAATAAAAATAGCAAGTGTAGTAGCGGAAAGCATTCCTCCAAACACAGTCCAGCCAATAGTCTTACGCGATTCTGCAGCCGCACCGGTAGCAAAGGCCAACGGCAATACACCGAATATAAATGCCAGGGAAGTCATAATGATCGGACGCAAACGCAATCTTGCGGCGGCTATTGTTGCCTTGATCAAATCCATCCCACTGTCCACTCTTTCTTTTGCAAATTCCACAATTAAAATCGCGTTTTTTGCCGCAAGTCCGATCAGGGTAATTAAACCAATCTGAGCATAAATGTTATTGGTAATGTTGGGCAACAAACTCAATGTAATGATTGACCCCAGGGCACCGATCGGCACAGCAAATAACACAGAAAACGGAACGGACCAACTTTCATATAAAGCAGCCAGGAAAAGGAATACAAACACAAGCGAAATTGCAAAAATTAGTACCGTTTTATTACCGGCTTTAATTTCTTCAAGACTCATACCTGAAAATTCATAACCGTATCCTGCAGGTAAAAATTTGTCTGCTGTTTCCTGCAAAGCCGCGATTGCCTGGCCACTACTAAATCCTTGCTGTGGAGTTCCGTTGATTTCTATCGACCTGTTCACATTGTAATGTGAAATCAAGCCAGGACTTTCAATAACTTTCGAACTAATCAAAGAGCTTAATGGTATCATGTTCCCCATGTCATTCCTTACGTAATATTTTCCTATTTCGTTTAGTGATGAACGATAGGTACTGTCCGCTTGTGCAACAACTCTAAAGTTTCTGCCATACAAGTTGAAATCGTTGATATATGCACTTCCCAACAAGGTCGACATCGTACGGTATACATCTGTCACTGATACGCCCAATTGTTTGGCTTTATCACGATCAACATCCACCTGGTAACTCGGAGTGTTCGCAGTGAAAAAAGTAAAAGCGGAACCTATCTCAGGTCGTTTCCTTACTTCTGTAAGAAAATCCTGAGCTACCTGACTGAATTTTCGAATATCATCAGTACTGGTAGTCTGTTCCAGCTCAAAAGTAAATCCCGCGGTCCGTCCAAGGCCAGGCACGGGCGGAGGTGCAATAGGCATGATGCGCGCTTCTTTGATGTCAGCGGTTTTTTGCTGAATTTTTTTCATGACACTTATCTCATCCTGATCTTTTCCTTTTCTTTGATCCCATGGCTTTAGCATGATCCACATAGTCCCCACGTTGGATTTGTTAGAACCCTGAATGATATTGAATCCTGCAAGACCACCCACTACTGATACTTCCGGAATAGATTTTATCCTCGCTACAATTTCCTTCAACATGACAAAACTTCTTTCTGTTGAAGTCGCCTCAGGCATTTCGTATGTAGCCAATAAAGTTCCCTCATCTTCCTGCGGAATAAATCCAGTTGGTTTATTTTCAAAAAGAAAAAATAATCCAATAAATATGACGATTAAAAGTATCAAAACGTAAGGCGTTTTCCGGATCCATAGTGCAACACCCCTGGTATAAGATGAGGTAACTTTTCGAACACCATTATTAAAAGAAGCGAAGAACTTTTGCATCACATTTTTCTTATCTTTTTCATCGCTGGAACGTCTCAGTAACAAAGAACACAATGCAGGGGTAAGAGAAAGCGCAACAAAAGCAGAAATAATTACTGAGATTGCAATTGTTATAGCAAATTGCTGATACAATCTTCCTACAATACCCGGGATGAAACCAACCGGAATAAATACTGCGGCCAGAATTAAAGCAATAGCTATCACCGGTCCCGATATATCTTTCATGGCTCTTCGGGTAGCTTCCTTTGCGGATAAATCATACCTGTCGATATAGTGCTGCGCCGCTTCCACAACTATAATGGCATCATCCACTACAATTCCAATTGCCAATATAAAAGCAAATAAGGTAAGGGTGTTTATGGTAAATCCAAAAATAAGGAAGAAGGTAAAAGTTCCAATCAATGAAACGGGTATTGCAAGCACCGGAATTAAAGTTGCCCGCCAATCCTGGAGGAATAAAAATACAACCAGAACAACAAGCGTCAATGCCTCAAGCAATGTAAATACTACTTCTTTAATTGATGCCTGAATTACAGATACTGATTCATTTGGTATCAAATAATCAAAATCACTTGGAAACGTTTTCTTTAACTCAGTAAGCGAACTGACAATCCCCTTGTAGGTTTCCAAAGTATTTGCATCAGGAGTTTGGTATACAATAAGATAAGTTGCAGGCATACCATTTACAGTAGAGTTATGGCCGTAATTAAATTTGCCCAATTCTACTTTTGCAATATCTTTCATATAAACGATGTTGCCTGTTGCCGGGTTATTTCGAACAACAATATTGTTGAACTGCTCTACGGTATTAATCCGGCTATTAGTAACTACATTATACTCAAAGCTTTGCTGACTGCGTTGGGGCAAACCTCCAATAGTTCCAGGGGCGATCTCTATGTTTTGATCATTAACAGCATTCGTAACATCAGCGGGCGTAAGAGAAAGTGCCGCCAGCTTTTCAGGATTGAGCCAGATACGCATACTGAAATCGTCCCCAAATGAACTTATATCGCCCACACCCTTCACACGTTTCAAAGCATCCTGAATATGAATGTTTACATAATTTCCAACAAAGCTGGAATTATGCGTACCATGCGGAGAATAAAATGCAAAAATTGCCAATGGGCTTGGATTTCTTTTTCTAACGGTAATACCTAAACGCTTTACATCATCAGGTAATGTTGGCAGGGCAACATTCACCCGGTTCTGAACATCTACTGTTGCGATATCCACATCAGTCCCAATATCAAATATTACACTCAGGCTACTCTGACCACTTGAACTACTCCCGCTTGTAATGTAGGTCATTCCAGGTGTTCCATTGATCTGTGTCTCCATCGGAGTCGTTGTCGTTTGTTCAACAGTTTGGGCGTCTGCGCCTATGAAATTTGCTGATACAGAAACGGTCGGTGGTGAAATAGCAGGGTACTTCGAAACCGGAAGATTGGTCATTGAAATAATCCCTACCAATACAATTACAATAGAAATTACAATCGCTGTAACAGGACGTTTTATGAATGTTTCTGCTATCATTATCTAATTCTTAATGATCAACCCCCAATCGGAGGCTGGTCTTATTTCTTTAAAAAGTTTTGTATGAACGTTCGTTTTTGATGACACTATTAAAAACTATTCCCTTATAATTTTCGTTCAATTTATACAAAGGATATTACTGCATCACAACATTTATTTTATGCTGGCAAACTCAATCCTTCTTCACATCAATTAATGAGCCCTCGTGTAGATTCTGAATACCTTCCACAACAATTTTTTCTCCAGCCTTTAATCCTTCTTTGACAATCACATTGTTTCCTATGTGTGGCCCCTGAATGATCTGACGTTGCGAAACTTTAGAACTGTCTCCAACTATATACACAAAAAATTCACCCAACAGTTCTGTTACTGCTTTCGAAGGAATCACAGTTGCATTCACAGCAGTACTGTTTTTTATCCGCACCGTTGTATTCATTCCCGGCCTCAACATTCCTTTGTTATTCTGAAATGCCAGGCGTACTTTAATAGTACCTGTCTGAGGATCTACGGCCCTGTCTATAAAGCTGATATTGCCCGGATATGAGTATAGGTCATCTCCAAAAGCAATCGTAATTACAGAATCTTTCAACAGGTTTTTATTTTGTTCAAGTTGGGAAAATCGATAGATATTTTTTTGATCAATTGTAAAATCAACCGCAATAGGATTGTTAGTCGAAACAGTGTTTAAAACTGTTTGTCCAGCTACAACAGCGGTTCCTTTTTTTACCTGTGATATTCCGATCGTGCCTGTAAACGGTGCATAAATATTTGCAAATTGTACATTAGAATGAAGGCTGGAAACATTTGCCTGAGCTGCCGCAACTTGTTTTTTTGTAACTTCCAAAGCAGCGTTCGCATAATCTACCTGTTGCTTCGCAATCGCATCATGTTGGGCAAGCTCATTATATCTTGATGCATCTTTTTGCGCTTTCACAAGATTGGCTTGTTGCACCTGCAAATTTGCGATTGCCTGTTGGTAATTCGCCTGATATATCTGTGCATCTATCTTATAAAGGAGTTCCCCTTTTCTTACATTTTGTCCGTCTTTGAAATAAATCCCCGTGATATATCCACTCACTTGCGAGGTCAGATTTATTTGATCCAAAGCATTGACCGTTCCGGGAAACTGGTCATAATACACCGCATCAGTAGAAGTTACTTCAGCTACTGTTACAGAAACTGCCGGTGGCGGGGCTTGCTGTTGTTGGGTTGACTTATTTCCACATGATGATAAAAGAAAAACACTGCTAAAAACTATGAATATATATTTATTGAGTTTCATCCCTTTTTATTTAATAATTAATTTTCCCTAAAGATTGTAATACATCAATTTTACTTGACAAGACCTGGTAGAGCGCGTTATAATAATTTATCTGTGCCGTACGCAAATCAGATTCCGCTGTTATTACGTCTAAGTAAGCTTTTACACCCGAGCGATATTGCAATTGAATTACATCGTAAACTTCATTGGCTAAAGAAACATTTTCTTTGAGGCTATAATAATTATACAAATTGCTTTTATAATCGGCCAAAGCACCTTCGTACTGCGCATTCACTTTATTTTGAAAACTTCGGATATCATTGTTTGCCTGTGTAATTTGAAATTCTGCCTGCTTAATTTGCTGCAATCTTTTTCCTCCCTGGAAAATAGGAAGTGTAAGCGCTATTCCTAAGAAAGAATTCGGATAAGATTGATTATATAATTTTGAAAATTGATTATTGAGAAAATTAAGATTATAGTTTCCAAAAGCATGTACATCCGGAAGAAAACTCCATTTATAATATTGCAGATTATATTGTTGTAATTTCTTTTGAGTTTCTAATTGCTGAATCTCGATACGGTCGTTGTAATTAAGCGTTTGAAATGTATCGATCAATACTTCATTTTCCATCTGTGCTGTATCATAGATCAACTTAAAATCATTGGAATCCGGGTAGCCCATTAGTTGTTTCAGGTAAGAAAATTTAGATTTCCAACTTTCATCTCCAGACTTTTTTTGAGCTTTCGCATTATTTAGAGAAATTGTAGCTCTTTTATAATCAGTCTTATCAACAATCCCAGCCTGATATTGATAAAAAGCATCTTTCAAACTTTGCTCAATACGTACAATATCTAATTCTGTCACTTTCAATTGCTGAGTAGTAAGTATCAAATCATAAAAAGCTTTACTCACCAAAGCAGCAAGGTTTATTTTCTGCGATTCTGTATTTTCAGCGGCTGAAAGAGTGACATCTTTTGATGTGCGGGATGCTAATAAAACATCCCGGTTAAAAATATTTTGAGTTAATCCTACATTAACACCCGAAGTATTATAAGTTCCGGAATGCGAAAGATTTCCATTGAAATTAAACGTAGGTAATTGAAAATTATGTTGAAGATTGTAACTAACATTTACTTGAGGATACCAATCCGCCAACTTATTTTTGATGATTGTTTCAGTAACATCTTCATTAATTTTCGCATTTTGTATATCGGGATTATGATTGACTGCATAGACAATACAATTCTGGAGGTTTAATCCCTGGAAAGTTGGAAGTGAATCATTTTTTTGCGCATTTAGAAAGCCAGAAAATAAAAGTGATATGAAAATGATGAATATGGTTTTGTTTAGGCCAGGTTCTTTTTGTAAGATTCTATAATACATTCTTTATCCTTTTGTTCATTCAAATAATGCCATTCATTTCATCTGATAAGCACTATATGTATTCAATTGATGAAATGGTATTTACTCAAAACCAAACTTTATTGAACTTCTCATTTCTTAGAAAATGAAAAGATAAAAAATGGTCTCTTTTTTCTGGTATAGCAGAAAACAAGAAGCGCTCAAATTTTCTAAATAAAGAATTGTATTGTTTATTTGCTGCGCAAGTTAGGAATAATTAACAGGATCGGTTGATCGTTCAACCCTAAAAATCTGCCGTTTGAAAAAAAAATTATTTGTTTCTAGGAGCGTTCGAAATCTTTATTAAGTCTCATAAAATAAAAAACTTCCATCAGTTAAGAGGGAAGCTTTTTCGAAATTAAATCCTGAGTTTACCAGTGTTTTCTCAGATTTAAATCTTAAGGTGGGGGTTAGTTTTTCATAGATTAGCATTAACAATCACAACAACATGAAACAAAATCCAGGTTTGTTTTTTTCAAAATTCCTGGAATAACTAAAACGAATTAACTCTGAAGCAAAGATATACAGCTTAAAACGCCTTACAAGCGCGGAATTGCTGAACTATTTCCGCATTGATAATACGGATTGAATAGTAAGAACACGATTGGCACTGAACGGGAAATTACGAATGGAGAGATTCAATTCGTGGGATTATTTCGGAATCATTTGTAAACAAACTGGTCGTGGAATGTGGATTTGCTTTCCTGTATTAACCAGTAATCCGGTTTTTTTATTTCTCTTAAAAATTACAATATTTTCAGAATCCTGATTGGCAGCCAATAAATAATTGCCGCTCGGATCAATCACAAAGTCACGTGGATGGAGCCCGAAAGTTGACTGTCTTCCTTTTAATGATAATCTCCCCGTAGCTGGGTTGATGGAAAAAATTACAATCTCGTTTAAGTCTCCCCTATACGAGGCATACAAGAATTTCCCATCTGGAGAAATCTTTATTTCAGCACCATCTATTGCACCTGAAAACCCTTTAGGAGCAGTAGCGAGATCCTGTAACTGTTTTAGTTTTCCATCATTATAATCAAAGGCAGTTACACTGCCACCCATCTCATGAACGAGGTAAACCATCTTTTTATTTTTTGAGAAAATAAGATGTCTCGGGCCGGTTCCTTTTGGTGAATTAGCGAAAGATTGAGAGGTTAGCAAAAGCGGTTTTTCTATAGATTGATCAAATTGATACACAATTACTTTATCCAAACCTAAATCCGGGGTTAATAAATATTTTTCATCAGGCGAAAAAACGGTTTGGTGTGCATGTGGCGTTGCTATTTCTCCCGGTGCTTTATAAATATCATCATTGATCCATTGAGAATAAGGATTCACAGAGCCATCTTCATTGATGGGAAAAACCGTAGTGGTTCCACTAGTGTAATTAGCAACTGTGAGCCATTTATTGTCGCTGGTTGTTTCCAGGTGACAAGGGGCATCGCCTCCCGAAGCAGTTGTGTTTAAAAATTTTAATGAAGGCTTTTTTTTGTCAAATGAATAAGCCGTTACCCTGCCAGTATTGGGGCCACTTATTTCGTTTACGGCATAAACATACTTATGATCTTTTGAAATAGTTAGATAGGAGGGATTGGTGACGCTGTCCGTATTCCAGAGCCATTTTGCTTCCCCCGTGTGAGAATCAAAATCGTAAATATAAATGCCTTTACTGGTCGTATTTGTGTAGGTGCCGATAAAAAGATAATATTTTTGTGCACTACCCGAAACAGTGAAAAATAATACAAACAATATAATCACCGGCAATTTAAAGGCATCTGGTTTTTTATTCATTCCTGGATCTTTTTTAAGATGAAAATATTTTTTGAATTTAATTGATTCAATTTCTTTTTTTTATTTCAAAACTTTCGAAAGGAGTAGCTGGTTTTTTTTGTATAATCACTTCATCCACACTCGCCCTTTCCGGCCCGCTTTTAGTCCAGCTGATAAAATCATTTACAGCATCTTCATTCCCTGAAATGACCGCTTCTACCTTCGCATCTTCACGGTTTTTTATCCAACCAGTAATGTTTAAATTTTGAGCAATTTTTTTTGCTGATTCCCTAAAAAAAACACCTTGCACTTTTCCACTTATTAATAAATGAACCGTTTCCATCTTTCAAAGATAATCAACATGTAAGAGAAAATATTTCATTCAAAATCAATGGAACATTTGATCAATTCTTACAAACTGATAATTTTTATTTTTCAGTTCAGTAATTAACTGTGGTAATTGTCTATAAAATTTATCTGTGCGGCGCGCATCAGTACCAATATGAACAAGTAATATAAACCCGTTTAGCCCGTTAGTTGAATTTACTTCATAATTTAAAATTGAATTCATGAGTGTATCAGCGCTCAAATATTTATCTCCCATTTCAGGATAAGTGTAATCCGCATTACTTCTGGTACCAGGCGTGAAATTTACCAATTGCAATCCCATTTCTTTCGTCCACAAAGCAATAGAATCATTGTACCATTCATAAGGAGGCAAAAAATAATGTGCCTGGTTTTTATCGATCCCCCATTTTTTTAATTCTTTGTAACTATTCAGTAAATCTTCGGTAAACTCTTTGTGTGTTACGAACAAGCTGTCCCTTTTGTCCCAATCACAATACAATAAATGTTTATCAGAATGTGATCCCAGATAATTTCCACCCTCTTTTAATTTTTTAATAATTCCCCTGAATTTTTTATTGCGATAAAAATTTCCTGTGAAAAAAAATGAGCCCTGGATATTTTGTTCTTTCAAAACCTTTGCAAAGAAATTTCCACCGTCAGCAAACCCATCACCTGTAGAAACCAACGCTATTTTTTTCAAGGTAGTATCGCCGCGTATAATTCCGCCATGAGAAATAATTTCATTTTTTTTTACAGAAATACTTTCAGATTCATCTTGTTTTGCGGCTAATAAATAAACCAATGATGCAGTCCCATCCATGGTCGGCTCGTTGGTGC
>JBDTKF010000104.1:0-4240 GCA_039935455.1 Ginsengibacter sp. | reverse complement strand
ACTGTTTGCAATGCGAATTTTATATACCAATCCTGCAAAGCCCTTTGTTCGCCCAAATCCATTTTTGGTGCATCTAAGTGATACCAAAAGATTTGTCCCACTCCGGTTCCATCGGGACCAAGTGTAGGCGTAACTCCTTGCGGCAACAGGCGTTGGGCATAATTTAATTTTTCGAGTACCCTTGTACGTGCCCAATAAATATCCACATCGTCATCAAAGATTACATAAACAAAACTCATCCCGAACATGGATGTTCCACGTATGTCTTTCACCTTTGGCACTCCCTGAAGATTACTTACTAATGGATAAGTAACCTGGTCTTCCATAATTTGCGGGCTCTGCCCTTGCCATTCAGTAAAAACAATTACTTCGTTTTCACTTAAATCCGGAATAGCGTCCACCGGATTTTTTTGCACAGCAAATATGCCCCACACAAATAAACCTGATGCAAGCAGCAAAACCACATATCGGTTTTTCAATGACCAGGAAATAATTTTTGAAATCATAATTGTTTCTTTAAAAGAAAGAGTAAGTAAAAGCAGGATTATTTTTGATAATTATAGTAAACCAACAATTAGGATGATTTTCTATTTTGTCTTTTTGATTTCTAATTACCAGGAATGAGAATTAATAAATACAATGGATCAGGAATGATCGGCATTAGAGATGCCATTCGTTCCATAATAAATTTTACGGAAAATAGAAGAGAAAGAATCTAAATGAGAAAAACGCAGTTTCGCTGGAAGATGGGAATGTCGCCACTTTGTGGAGGAGAATTGTTTACAGAAAAGTTTCTGAATAAGGATGAATACTGAAGATTATAATGATCAAAGAAGATGATTGGAGAAACGAATGAAGCTAATTTTTGAATTTGGAACGAAATATCGGCTACATTCTGATCATTCACTAATTTCACAAACTTTTGCTCGTGCTGACAACAACCGGACCTGGCATCCACTTTTTTTGGAACAGGACATTTGTTGCATCCGGGCATTTCTGTTTTCGCCATGTTATCCGCAACTCTTTTACCGTTGCAATAATAAAAGTCTATTGTTGCTCCGGTGGTAGTAGCAAAGTATAAAATAACCAATATGGCAGCAATACACTTTTTCATGAAAGGAAACAAAGGTAAAGATGTTTATTGAGGCTTGATTATAAAATTCTGGTTTAGAATTACAAAAGAATCGGTTCGAAACTGTAATTTCCGGCTGGATCATATTTTAGTTTCTTCAAAAATTGGAACTAATTATAAATTGAAAATCCGATAAGATGCGATACCTACCAAAACAAAAACTATGGTGCCAATAATTAAGTCCGGTAGATTAGAAGCCGTAAAATAAACTAAAATTCCAGCAACGATGACACCTGTATTTGTTATAACATCAGTTGAGGTGCAGATCGTACTTGCCCTTATGTGAGCTTCTTTATTTTTTGACTTTTGCAATAGATAAAGTGTAAATGCATTGCCAGCTAGGGCAAGTACAGAAATGATAATCATCGTTTTGAAGTTTGGCGTTTCTTCATAACCCAATGTCCTTCGAACGATTTCCATAAAGCCAATTACGGCAAGTGTGAACTGTAGATATCCACTGATTCTTGCAATTTTTCTTTTTTTATAGGAAGCTTTACCGACAACAAATAATGCCAATCCATACACAGCTGAGTCTGCCAGCATATCTAAACTATCGGCTACCAGCCCGATTGAGCCTGATATAAAGCCTGAGATTATTTCAACAACAAAAAAGAAAGAGTTGATTGCAAGTACCTGCCAAAGTAATTTTCGCTGCTGTCCATCTGTGCCAGCAAATAATAAGGCTTCCTGCTCATCTACTTTTTGTGTGTTTATCAGTGATGAATTAAGATGTAAACTTTCAATAGCCGCTGTTATGGGTGATGCATCACCGTCATGCATCACATATAGTAACCGTTGAGAGATCTCAAATTTCAAAGATTTGATATTATGCAAACCTTCTATTTTCATCCGGATGATTTGTTCTTCAGAAAGACAATCCATCTTTACAATGTTGTATGTTGACTTGTTCAATGTGATTCTTTATAGTTAAACAACATATTCCGAGACTGAGATTCAGGATCTGCTCAATTCTGGAATTCGTAAAATAAACCGAATTAATTCCAAAGTATCAAGGCTACCGGATTCTTCACCTTTCTCAAAATCACCTTCTGTTTGGGCCATTGAGTTTGTCAGATTTGCGAAGCAAATAATCGGGTATTTTTTGAAAGCCGATAAAGCGTAAAGTGCCGCTGCTTCCATTTCAACGCAGGTAATGTTTTGTTGTATTCTGGCTTGGATTGCCCGTTGGGTTTCCCGGTAGGGCGCATCAGTTGTCCAGCTTCGGCCTTCAAAAAAAGGACTTTGGTTGCTAAGTGAATGGACTTGTAAAATCCGCCGTATTTCTTTATTTAATGTTGATGGCTGTTCCGGTGGTAAATAATGATAACTCGTTCCTTCATCACGGATTGCTTCCGTTATCAACGTAAATCGCTTTTGGCTTTGTTGTTCTTTGATAATTCCTGCGGAGGTAATGCTTATTAATAGCCGGCAACCTGAAACAAATAGCTGCTCTGCAACCAGAACTGCGTATGGCGAACCAACAACACATGGAATGATCCCGATAGATTTGTTGTCGGATTCAAAAGAATAAAGGGTTGAATGGTAACAAGCCCAGCACTCATTTTTTGTAGCAAGATTCTTTTTTATGAGATAATCTACCAAATCACCATCCGGGTCAAGTACACAAAATAAAGGGACATCACACTCTTTTTTATTTTTTTGCCTTCTTGATTCACGAAGCAGATTTTCAGGGAGAAATACGGAAGGATCCTCATAATGTTTATTATTTACTATTTCCATATTTAGTTAAGAAACAAACAGATTTTATAAGAGTTGGCTCGAATATATCATATTTTACATTAGAGAGTAATAAGAGTCTCATCTTTGCCATAAGTTAAAAATAATATATACTATCCAGGGTAATTTTACAGAACAAATAAAGCCGAAAGTTCTTCAACACCTTACATATCCTGGATAACCGGCAATTGATTATTCTTCCCCGGATAAACGATCGTTGGTTTAAAATGTTTGGCTTCTTCAAAAGGAAGAATACAATATGAGATAATAATAACTACATCCCCGGTCATGCCTCTACGGGCTGCTGGCCCATTGAGACAACAAACTCCACTTCCTCTTTCTCCGGCAATCAGGTAAGTTTCAATCCGTTCTCCATTATTGGCATTCACCACTTGTATTTTTTCGTTTGCGATCATTCCTGCGGCATCCATCAGATTTTCATCCAGTGTAAGACTTCCTACATATTCCAGGTTCGCTTCAGTAATGGTGGCGCGGTGTACCTTCGATTTTAATATTTGAATTTGCATTTACTTTTGTTTCAATTTCTCTGCAAAGTTAATTGATTCATATAGGAATTTGGAATGTATAAACATAAATTTGATCCTGTCCTCCAGTCATTCGCGCCTAAAATTGTAATTAATCTTTTTATCGGCTTATCAGGAATGTATTGCTAATCTGAAATACATTGATCAATTTAAGTTAACTAAAATAAAAAAGCTGCCCTATATTGGGGCAGCTTTTTTTTATTTATTTTAAAATAATTTATTTTGAAAGGAGATCAACAGTGTTAACATCACCACCACCTACCTGGCAGTTGGTATCAACTCTGTCTGCACTGATTCCTTCGGTTTCAGTTAGATAAGATTTGATCAATTCCAATCTTCTGTTACAGTTTGCCTGTGAAGCTTTTGAAGCAGCGGGATAGCCTGTGACTACGATTCCGCAATTTGCATTGCTTTTCATTTGTGCAGCTACACTTGCCAACATGGCTTTTGCATCTTTGCTCAATGCATTTCTGTTTGCACGGAAAGTAATACTTGGCAAGTTCAGGTTGCAGGAATTCATTGCTGTAAGAGTATCTCTCAATGCTTTACAACAATCAGGCTCAGGACATTTACCAACTCCGTCTGCATCAACCGGCTGACATTGGGTTGGGGTAACCAGTTCTTTATCTTTACAATCCGGAACGCCATCACCGTCAGTATCTCTTGATACACCATGTGCGTCAACAGGACAACCAGCAGGGGTATTGGGTTCTACATCAAATCTGTCTGCAACTCCGTCGCCATCTGTATCAGATGATAAACCTTTTACCTGGTTAGAAATGGTGTCTATTTGTGTTTGCAGATTATTATTCAACCTGGCAACCGG
>JBDTKF010000103.1:0-19241 GCA_039935455.1 Ginsengibacter sp. | reverse complement strand
GAATGAACTAAGTTATTAAAATCTTGAAAGCAAATGATTAATAGTAGAAATCGTTAATTAATCTTCTCATGATTTAATTAACGATTTTACCGGAATAGTTTTGGGATGTGAATTACTTACACCAAGGTAAATTTATTCTTTTGACAACTTTTCTATCAGTTTATCTTCAATCGGCACTTTAATTTTTACAACAGTGACCAACACTTCATTTGGAACAATAGGTGATAAAATTTGAATGAACTAAGTTATAAAAATCTTGAAACTCCATATATGTTGTGGAAATATTAAGCCATTTCTAATGCATTGAAAATCCGCAATGTCAAAAACTGATTGACAGTGGACTTTGGCTAATACCTGAGTTCTAAAACTTTCATAACTGCTAGTTTGAATATCAAATCTTGAGCAGAGGGTTTTGGTTTTTGAAAAATATAATGAATGCGGAATGGCTACTTTGATATGTCAGAAAAAAAGCCTGCATCAGCAGGTCTTTCTTTTTTAATACTTTTTTGAATCCAATATTTATTTCCTTCCGCGGATAATCAGTTTATAACCTTCCTGCTGACTGTATTCGGGAATCAGGATTTTTTGTTTGTACGGTAAAATGTAAACAGTATTTCCTTTTTTATAAGAAATATAAGCGTCACTTACAATGCTGCTGCCAATTTGTTGTTGGTTGGTGAGAAAGCTACCCTTATAAGTGAGACCTGATTTCAAATTGAACCGGATAGAATTTCTTAAATTCCCGTCCGTTCTGATGTTGAGCTGGGTCTTGTTTGTTTTCACAAAGTTTCCCCTGTCTGCGAAAGTTAAAAGACATACTCCGCACAGAAGCAATATTACTGATACTATTTTGGAATATTTAGTCATTGTGAAATCTAATTAAGGTTTACAAATGCAAAATTAAGAAATTATTATGATAAATTATAACCATTCATCAATTTTTTCCCAGTATAAATCGAAATAACTTTTTCAAAACTTTTTTACCTAAATAAATCATTACTTTGTATCAATAAGTTATGTTATTATGAAAGATAACCATTACCGACAGGAAAAAGAAGAAATGAATGAACTATTGCGCCAGTATAATAACTTCAAAAATGGCAAAAAGTTTAATTTCATTGAAGAAGATTCTTTTCAGAGGCTGATAGATTATTTTGACGAGAATGATAATTTAACCTCTGCGCTCGAAGCTGTTAACTATGCAATAGAACAATTTCCGTATTCTTCATCTTTGTTTATCAGGAAAGCAGATATTCTGATAGCCACCCAAAATTACCAGGAAGGACTAGCCGTTCTGGAAAAAGCGGAGGTGCTCGACAGCAATGATATTAATCTCTATATTTTGAAGACCGATGTATACCTGGCTTTGGATTACCAGGAAAAAGCGGCCGAATTGCTTGAAGAAGCAGTAATCGTATTTGATGGTCCGGATAAGATAGAATTGCTTTTTGAACTGGCGGATGTTTATGATGATTATGAAGATTTTGAAAAGGTGTTTAACTGTCTCAAGTTAGTTCTGGAACAGGATCCGACGAATGAAGAAGCGCTTTATAAAATTTGTTTTTGGGCAGATTATACCGGGAAGAATGAGGAAAGTATACAGATTCATCAAAATATTATCGACGAATATCCCTATTCTCACCTGGCTTGGTTCAATTTGGGAACAGCTTATCAGGGCTTGAAATTGTACGAAAAAGCAGTTGATTCTTACCAATATGCAATTGCTATCGACGAAAAGTTTGATTACGCGTATCGGAATCTTGGGGATGCTTATCTGAGAATGAAAAAATATCGCGATGCAATTGAAGCGCTGCAAAAGGTTTTGGAACTTTCGATGCCGGAAGATGTTATTTATGAAGCCATTGGATATTGTTATGTCAAACTAAATAATCCGGCCCAGGCAAGATTTAATTACAAAAAAGCCGTTCATCTGAATTCTAATGAAAGCCGTTTATATTATAAAATAGCGGAGACTTATATGGAAGAAGGTTATTGGGAAAGCGCTGTAAAAAACCTGGAAAGCGCCATGAGCATCAACAGATCCCAGCCCGATTATCATTTTTCTATTGCACTTTGTTATATTCAATTAGGAAAAATAAAGGATGCAGTGATCCATTTTACGCAGTTCATAAAAGCACGCCCTAAAAATGTAAAAGGTTGGAAAGAACTGATCAAATGCCTTTATGAGTCCGGATATTATGAAGAAGCACTGGAGCAGGTTTACAACGCGCAACGAAACACAGATCATAAGCCCTTGTTTGGTTACTATAAATCAGCAATTCTATTTGAAATGGGAAAATCCAAAGAAGCGCTTCTGCAACTTCAACTTTCCATACACGCTGCACCTGGATTAATAAAACAATTTATTCAATTAAATCCGGCGTTGTTGCAACACCCGGCGGTTTCGGATATGATTGGTAAAAACAAGAGCTCACAAAAACGAAAAAAGAGATTATAAGTTTGTTCACTGTATTTGCTTTTTCCCGGTTCATCAGCCATCCTTTTTTGATCCATTGCACTCACGCTGTTTAAATTTTTTTCAGCAATTTTATTTTTGCCAAACTATATTTGCGCATCTCACAATAAAAGAACTATGAATTTTAATCTGAATCAAATTCCTGACAGAATTGAAAAACCGCGCAATTATGGAATAACCATGATCATGGACAAGGGCCTGAGCCTGCAGGAAGCAAAAAATTTAATAAGCGCTGCCAGCCCTCACATCGACATGATAAAACTTGGTTTTGGAACCGCGTATGTAACCCCAAATCTTCGTGAAAAAATAGAATTGTACCATTCTTTCGGAATTGCAGTTTATTTTGGAGGCACCTTATTTGAAGCTTTTTTGATTAGAAATCAGTTCAATGATTACATTCAGCTTTGTAAAGATTTTAAGGTGAATTATATGGAAGTGAGTGATGGTTCGATCACTATTCCGCACACAGAAAAATGTGGATACATAGAAAAGTTAACCAAATATGGAACCGTGCTGAGCGAAGTAGGAAGTAAAGATGCTGCGAATATAATGCCTCCCTATAAATGGATTGAACAAATGCATGCCGAGCTGGAAGCCGGCGCATCATATGTAATTGCTGAAGCAAGAGAGGCCGGAAATGTTGGCTTGTATCGCGATAGCGGAGAAGTTCGCCAGGGCTTGGTAAATGAAATCCTAACCCGGATACCGGCAGAAAAAATTCTGTGGGAAGCTCCCCAAAAATCCCAGCAGCTTTTTTTCCTTGAACTCGTTGGCTGCAATGCGAATCTTGGTAATATTGCACCATCAGAAATTATTCCGCTGGAAGCCATGCGTATCGGGCTCCGTGGAGATACGTTCCATCTTTATCTGGACAAAGAATCTGCTAAATGAAGATCTATGGATTGATCGGCGAGACCTTGCATCATTCTTTTTCGCGAAGGTTTTTTTCTGAAAAATTCAGGAGTGAAAATCTGAAAGATCATCGATATCAGAATTTCGAAATCAAAGACCTGGAAAAAGAAATTCCGGAATTGAAAAACAATTCCGAAATCGGTGGTCTCAATGTAACGATTCCATACAAAACTGAAATTATTCGTTTCTTGGATGAAGTTTCTGAAGAATGCCGCGAAATTAATGCGTGCAATTGTATAAAATCAGATGGTGGAAGATGGACAGGTTTTAATACGGATGTAATTGGTTTTGAAAAATCTTTTGCACCACATTTGAAATCCATGCATAAAAAAGCACTGATTCTTGGAACCGGCGGTGCTTCGAACGCGGTGGCTTTTGTGCTGAATAAATTAGGTATTGAATTCTTAAAAGTTAGTCGGAATGACAACGCTTCTGATTCAATAATTTCTTATCAGAATATTTCTGCTGAAACGATGCAGAAATATCAAATAGTCATTAATGCAACACCGGTTGGAACATTTCCAAATGTAAATGAGTGTCCCGATTTGCCTTATCAATTCGTAACTGACCGACACTATTTTTTTGATCTGATCTATAATCCTGCTAAGACATTATTTCTTGCTCATGCTGAAAAACGGGGTGCTTTTATAGAAAACGGGGATAAGATGCTGATGATACAGGCGGAAGAAAGCTGGAGAATTTGGAACGGGCAACGATAGTAAACGAACAAATATTTTAGATTCTTATTCTTTTCATAGAAGAATCAATTTCAATTCATCGGGGACAGCACTTACTTTTTTCAATTGATAATTATAGCAAACCATTCCTGTTTTTGCACGGGTGATGATGATTCTTTGCATGTTTCTTTCAACTGAAATTTCGTAAAATAGTTCGAAACTTACGCGGGTAATTTCCCCACCAAAAATTTTTATCTCAAGTACATCATTGTAGAAGGATTCATTTTTGTATTCTACCAAAAGTTCGCTCATGATCAGAGATGTTCCGGCCACATTTAATTCGGTGAAGTGATGCTGTTTCAAAAACTGAACCCTTGATTCATGAATTATTTCGACAATAGCATGATTGCCTACATGATTGCCATAATTTATATCTGTAATCCGTACTGGAATGAAAACGGTGGCTAGTATTTTATGCGGAAGATCAATTTTTAGCCTGCTCATTTTTTGCAAACTTATTCTAATTTATCATTTCTTGCAGCCAGTTTTACCAGGTCAACAAGATTTGCTGATGTTGGCAAAACCGTGCTGCCAAGCATAATTTTTTGCCATTCATAGATTTTTTTATTCCAAACGGGCTTGGGAGGAAATCCATGATCTGCAGAAATAATCAGCGTAGCTACTTTCGCTGAAATTTTTACAGGCTGACCTTCCGGGTTGGCAACGGTCAGGTATTTTTTGGTGTGATTTCTTTGGGTTTGATTTTTAGATATAATCTCTTCTTTTTCTTTGGGATTATGAATGATTGATTCTAATATCTTTTGATTTAAACTGATCGAATCTTTTATTTTCTGTGCGAGTATTTGTGTGGTTTTGGGAGTAACTTTTGTAGTGGGTTTTGCTTTTTTATTTTGGTTAAAAAGTAGTGATCCAAGAAAGATAATTATGATGGAAGCTGCAGCAGTGGCTCCGTAGAAACGGAATGTAGATTTCTTATGCCTTGATATACTTATAACTTTTTCATCTTCATGTTTTGAAACCTGGAGTTCACCCGCAATGAGATTCCAGATCTCCGGAGGTGGTGGAGTTTGATGATTATAAAGTTTGTTTTTAAAATCCTGCATGATCTTTTACCTGCTATTTTTGGGATTGTCAATCCTGGTTTTAATTATTTTTTTCAAAACTCCTTTAGCTCTTGCCAATTGAGATTTACTGGTTCCTTCTGTAATTCCAATCATTTCAGCTATCTCCTTATGTGAATAACCTTCAATTACATGCATATTAAATACCTGTTTGTATCCGGGAGATAATTCATTAATGATATTTAAAATATCTTTAACAGCAAGAGAATCCAATGCGCTTAATTCATTATCTTCTATGGTGTTTTCCTGAGCCTCTGTAACATTATAGGATTTGACTTTCTTTCTATAATGTTCGATGGATGTATTGATAAAAATTCTCCGGACCCATCCTTCAAAAGATCCTTCGGCCCTAAATTTATCCAGGCTTTTGAATACTTTTATGAATCCATCCTGCATGATATCGTTTGCATCATCTGTAGTATCTGAATATCTAAGGCATACTGCATACATCATTGCCGAAAATCGATCATAAAGCAACCGTTGCATTTGTGGATTCCCTTCGATGCATCCTTTTATTAAGTCGCTTTCTGAAGGGATATGGTTGCTTGGTACACTCAAATTTTATCGTGTTTTTCGAATAGTTGGGTTAAATATTAACGGCTTATCAAATATCCGGCTAATTTTTCTATTGCTTTTTGCCGATGGCTAAACTTATTCTTTTCTTCCAAAGTCATTTCAGCAAAAGTTTTAGATGAGCCCTCAGGGATAAAAACTGGATCATAACCAAAACCCAAAGCCCCTTTTCTTTGTGCAATAATAGTGCCTTTGCAGATACCTTCAAAAAGTTTCTCAACACCGTTTTCAATCAGATAAACTACAGTTCTGAATTGTGCATTATGATTTTGTTTGTTTTTCAAATTAAGTAAAAGTTTGTCGATATTCTTTTCAGATGATCTTTCTTCACCGGCATAACGGGCACTTCTTACACCGGGCTCACCCTCTAAAATCTCTACTTCCAGCCCTGTATCTTCTGCAAAACAATCTTTGCCGGTTAGTTGGTAAATTACTTTCGCTTTTTCACGGGCGTTTTCTTCTAGAGTATGATATGGCTCAGGTATTTCAATGTCAATTCCCGCGTCTTCCAGGGAAAGTATTTTGAATTTTTCTTTGAGAACGGATCTTACCTCAATTACTTTGTGTGCGTTATTTGTGGCAAATAAAATTGTATTCATTTTTTTAGAAATAATTTTTGGAGGCATGTCCATAGTTCTTTTTTGAGATCGGTGTTGTTCAAAAATTTCTTTAATAAAGGAGCGGTTAAGTATTGTTGTTCCTGAAATTTTTGGATCTGGAAAAAAGGGATTGAAAATGGTAATCCCAGATCTTCAGTTGTAACCCCAAAAAGCAAAACCTTTTTTGGATGAAAATTATCTATAAATGAGTTGTAATCATGTGGGCTCAGGTAATAATTCACCAAAGTAATATCGGCCATAGAAAGTTTGCAGGCAGCTAATAAGTTGGATAAAAGAATCATTTCGTCATCTGGTAAAAACTTAGATTCGCTGTCTTTAATGAGGAAAAGAATTTGCTGCTGATTTTCGCCCAAGCTACTTATTCCGATTACTTTTTGACCTTCAACCTCACTGACTTCATCTTTTATTTCTATCAAACTTTTCGCAAATAAATTTTGGCAGGTTTCTTTGGAAAGTTGTATATTATCCAGACTCATTTGTTATTTTACCTCTTTTTTTTTCGTTCCTTTGTAGCAAATTTAACGATATGACAGCAACCGAAGATTTTAAAATTATAAAAGCTAAAAATAGCAAACTCGCTTCATTAGATCTAAAAAATATTCCTTTTGGGAAGTATTTTACAGACCACATGCTGGAAGTAAATTTCAACGATGGAAAATGGGGAGAAGTTGAAATTAAACCTTATCAACCAATAACTATTGACCCGTCATGCGCTGCATTACATTATGGACAGGCAATTTTTGAAGGAATAAAAGCTTATAGAAATCAGGATGGAGAAGCCTTTATATTCAGGCCCGAAGATAATTTCAGACGATTCAACATTTCAGCACAGAGAATGATGATGCCTGCGGTTCCCGAAGAAATTTTTATGGAGGGTGTAAAGCAACTTGTAAAGTTAGATATGGCCTGGATTCCATCAATACCTGATCATTCATTATATATCAGGCCATTCATGTTTAGCACCAACGATGCAATCGGGGTGAAACCGAGCCCGAAATATAAATTCATGATTATTTTGAGCCCAACCGGTCCATATTACAGTGCTCCGATGCGAATCTATGCAGAAGAAAAATATGTTAGAGCCATTCCGGGAGGTGTTGGTTATACAAAGAATGCTGGAAATTATGGTGCCTCTATGTACGCGACTGCAGAAGCCAAAAGTAAAGGGTACGACCAGGTTTTATGGATGGATGCATTTGAACATAAATATGTGGAAGAATGTGGAACAATGAATGTGTTCTTTGTTATAGGAGATAAGGTAATTACACCTGATTTGAAATCGGGCACTATACTCGCTGGAGTTACCAGAAATAGTGTAATTCAGATTTTGAAAGAAATGGGAATGCAGGTAGAAGAAAGGCGTTTAAGTATTGATGAAATTGAAGACGCCTATAAGAAAGGAAATCTGAATGAAATATTTGGCTCCGGAACAGCCGCTACCATTTCTTTTGTGAAAGAACTTAGATATAAAGACTTCGAAATGAAGCTTGATACAGAGAAATGGAAAGTTTCTCCGGAAATAAAAAAGAGAATGAAAGCAATCAAGGAAGGGAAAGCTGTTGACAAATTTGGCTGGATGGTTAAAATATAAATTCGTATTATTTTGTATCACTTCAGTAAACAAACAAAAAAAGGGTAATTCTATTTTGGTAAGAGCACTTTTCTTTTATCAAATAATTTTGGTTTTTCGCAAACCGACACTTACCTTTGCCGTCCAAAAAAATCAGGGTAAAAATAATGCCTACAATACAACAATTAGTAAGAAAAGGAAGAACAATTATCAGGGCTAAGAGTAAATCAAGAGCGCTGGATAGCTGCCCGCAGCGCAGAGGCGTGTGTACAAGAGTTTACACTACTACTCCCAAAAAACCGAACTCCGCATTACGTAAAGTTGCAAAAGTAAGACTTACTAATAAAATTGAAGTGATCGCATACATTCCCGGAGAAGGGCATAATTTGCAGGAACACTCTATTGTATTGCTCCGTGGTGGAAGGGTAAAAGATTTACCAGGCGTTCGTTATCATATTGTACGTGGAAGCCTGGATACTGCTGGTGTGAAAGGTCGTAAACAAAGCCGCTCTAAATACGGAACAAAAAGAGAAAAAGCTAAAAAATAGTTTAATTACAAAATTACCGTCATGCCGAAAAGAGGCTGATGAAAAAATAAAAATGAACAATGCGTAAAGCACAAGCAAAAAAACTTCCTTTGGCGCCTGATCCTAAATTTCAGGACAAATTAGTTACCCGTTTTGTAAATAATTTAATGTGGGAAGGGAAAAAAAGCGGGGCCTATTCTATATTTTACGATGCTTTGGATAAAGTTTCCAAAATTTCAGGTGAAGACGGATATGAAATTTGGAAAAAGGCTTTGGCCAATGTAACTCCGGGAGTGGAAGTAAAAAGCCGTAGAATTGGTGGAGCTACTTTTCAGATTCCGTCTGAAGTTAGAGCTGATAGAAAAGTATCATTAAGCATCAAGTGGTTGATTAAATATAGCCGCGGCAGAAATGGCCGAAGCATGTCAGAAAAATTAGCGAATGAAATCGTAGCAGCAAGTAAAGGTGAAGGCGCTGCTTATAAAAAGAAAGAAGATACTCATCGCATGGCTGATGCCAACAAAGCATTCGCACATTTTAGAATCTAATAAATTCTGCGATCAAATAATCAGGAGGCTATCTCAAAAGAGTAGCCTCTTTTTTTATAATTAAATTTTTGATGATGCCTTAGACTCATCCCATTTCCCAATATTTAATATGAGTTTGTTTTGATTGAAATGTTTTTATAAACAATACTCGTGATGCAACTACAGAATAAAATTCTGCCGGCTTTTTCAGTACCGATTCATCGATTTTATTTCTATCCTGCAATAATATTACAATCAATAAAAAAATAACAAATTCTCCTAAAGGATTTTCTACTTTTTTTTGTTAGGCAAAACCGGTTTTTGAAACCAGTAGAGAATTTTTATTATAAATCTGTATATTTATTTTTTGTAATTAAAAACTAATCCCTTCAATCTTTCGAATTAAAGTTTCTCTTCCAATAAAAAGCAATTTAATTCTTTCTTTTTTCACAGAACGATCCATGAAAACTTAACGAACTGAAACCTTTTTAAATCCTTGATCGATATGAAATACGATAATAAATTTTTAGTAACCGTTGCTTTTATATTCTTTCTTTTTTCCTGTTCTGAAAAGCTCGTGCCCCGGCAAACCCAATACATTACACATAAAAATTTGAATCATGATGAGATCGATTTTTGGCTTACTGAAGGGAATAGGTCTCAATTGTTTCAGCAACAAAAACCAATTAAATTTTCAAGCCTGAATAACCAAATTCCTTTTATAGAAGTTGATCCGGCAAGACGATTCCAGGAGATTGATGGTTTCGGATTTTGCCTTACAGATGGAAGCGCCCAGCTTATAAATTCTATGGGTTTAGAAGAAAAAATGAAGTTATTAAATGAACTATTTTCAACTACAGGAAATTCAATTGGAATAAGTTATATCAGGATCAGTATCGGAGCTTCCGATTTAAGTGATCATGTATATTCTTATGACGATCTACCGGCTGGAAAAACTGATCTGAATCTGCAAAAGTTCACGATTGATAAAAATAGAATTGATCTGATTCCGATTTTGAAAATGATCTTGAAAATAAATCCTCAAATCAAAATTCTTGGCTCTCCATGGTCTGCTCCTGCATGGATGAAAGACAATAAAAGCCCTGCCGGAGGAAGTTTGGAAAAACTATATTTTCAAGTATATGCAAACTATTTTGTGAAATATATCCAGGCAATGAAATCGGAAGGAATCGTTATTGATGCTATAACACCGCAAAATGAACCTTTGAATCCCAAAAATAATCCGAGCATGTTCATGAGTGCGATAGATCAGGCTGATTTTATAAAAAATTACCTGGGGCCTACTTTCAAAAAATTGGCCATTGCGACAAAGATCATTTGCTACGATCATAATGCCAATGTTCCTCAATATCCACTGAGTATTTTAAAAGATTCAGCCGCCCGAATGTATGTAGATGGTTCGGCATTCCATTTATATGAGGGAAATATTTCAGCTTTATCCCAGGTACATAACGAATTTCCCGAAAAGAATATTTATTTCACTGAGCAATATACCGGATCGGGTTCTTCTTTTGCAGGTGATCTTTCGTGGGCGATTCAAAATCTAATTATTGGGGCAACAAGGAATTGGAGCCGGAATGTGCTGGAATGGAATCTTGCATCTGACTCCAATCTCGGTCCCCATACGGACGGAGGATGCACAACATGTCTTGGCGCAATAACTGTCGATGGAAATATGGTTACAAGAAATCAATCCTATTATATTATCGCACATGCTTCTAAGTTTGTCAGGCCCTATTCAAACCGGATTTTTACTACTGACATTCCCAATCTGACCAATGTAGGATTTACAACTCCCGATGGAAAGAAAGTATTGATCGTGATGAATACAACCAGCGAAAGGCAATCGTTTGATATCAGGTACAAAGGTAATGGGGCAACTACTTCGTTGAATGGCGGAGCAGTGGCAACTTATGTGTGGTAAAGCGAAATTGGATTCATAGTTATTTGTCCGTTTACTACAAAATATGATAGCATTATTTTGCAAAGTTTAACATGGAATTCTCTTTCGGAATTCGTCTTTTAATGTCTCTTTTTTTTGTGGAATCTTCGTACCTTTGCGCCCTCTAAATTTAATATACAAGAATAGGAATGAATCTGAGCAGAATTTCAGAAAAGTGAAGGCTGATGTTTATTCAATAAAGAGAGAAAAAATTCATAATAAAAAACAAAAACAAGCCAAATGGCCGATTTACGATTTCAGAGAAACTTTGGTATTGCCGCTCATATAGATGCGGGCAAAACTACTACAACAGAACGTATTCTGTATTATACGGGAGTGAACCACAAGATAGGTGAAGTGCACGATGGTGCTGCTACTATGGACTGGATGGCGCAGGAGCAAGAACGCGGGATTACTATTACGTCCGCAGCTACTACCTGTTTCTGGAACTTTCCAATGTCACAAGGAAAAAAAACACCTGATACTCATTTATACAAATTCAATATTATTGATACTCCGGGCCACGTTGATTTTACGGTAGAAGTAGAACGTTCACTACGTGTGTTGGATGGGTTATTATCTTTATTTTGTGCAGTCAGTGGTGTTGAACCTCAGAGTGAAACAGTTTGGCGCCAGGCAAATAAATATAAAGTTCCGCGCATTGGATTTGTAAACAAAATGGATCGTTCTGGTGCTGATTTTTTAAACGTGGTAAAACAGGTCAAAGAAATGTTGGGCGCCAAAGCAGTTCCGTTGCAGTTACCGATTGGTGCTGAAGAAAATTTTAGAGGTGTCGTGGATTTGATTACCATGAAGGCGATTGTTTGGGACGATGCTACCCAGGGTATGACCTTTGAAGAAATTCCAATTCCTGAAGATATGAAAGCGGATGTTGCAGAATGGAGGCAACATCTCGTTGAGGCTGTAGCAGATTACGATGAAAATTTATTAGAGAAATTTTTTGATGATCCCAACACGATTACTGAAGACGAAATTCATGCAGCGATCCGTAGGGCTACTATTGATATTTCAATCATTCCAATGATGTGTGGATCTTCTTTCAAAAATAAAGGTGTACAAGCTGCACTGGATGCGATTGTTCGTTATTTGCCTGGGCCAATGGATCTTCCTCCTGTAAAAGGAACTGATCCGGATAGTGGTAAGGAAATTGAACGTGCCTGCGATCCTAAAGAACCTTTCTGCGGATTGGCATTCAAAATTATGACCGATCCCTTTGTAGGACGTTTGGCGTTCTTCCGGGCGTATAGTGGCCGATTGGATTCAGGCTCTTATGTATTAAATACCAGAACCGGGAAAAATGAAAGAATCTCGAGAATCATGCAAATGCATGCGAATAAACAAAACCCGGTAGATTATATTCAGGCCGGCGATATAGGCGCTGCGGTTGGATTTAAAGATATCAAAACCGGGGACACTTTATGCGATGAAAATAATCCGATCGTTCTGGAAGCCATGACGTTTCCTGATCCGGTTATTGCCATTGCCATTGAACCTAAAACACAGGCGGACGTTGATAAAATGGGATTAGCAATCTCTAAATTAGTAGAAGAAGATCCTACGTTGAAAGTCAACACTGATTTAGAAACCGGCCAAACGATTCTTCGTGGAATGGGTGAGTTGCACCTTGAAATTATCATCGATCGTTTGAAACGTGAATTCAAAGTAGAGATCAACCAGGGTGCTCCACAGGTTGCATACAAAGAAGCATTCAGAACAACGGTTGAACATCGTGAAGTGTTGAAAAAGCAAACGGGTGGTCGTGGTAAATTTGCGGATATTGTCTTTGAAATAGGACCTGCGGATGAAGAGTTTTTGAAAGAAGATAAAGGTAATTTCCAGTTTATAAATGGGTTATTTGGTGGTTCAATTCCGAAAGAGTTTGTTCCGGCTATACAAAAAGGATTTGAATCTGCTATGACAACCGGCGTGTTGGCAAGTTATCCGATGCAAAGTATGAAAGTACGCGTGTTTGATGGTTCATTTCATCAGGTGGATTCAGATTCAATATCTTTTGAAATGTGTGCCAAGCAAGGATATCGAGAAGCTGGCCGTAAAGCAAAACCTGTTTTATTGGAACCGATTATGAAAGTGGAAGTTCTGACTCCTGATCAATACATGGGCGATGTAACGGGTGATCTAAACCGTCGTCGTGGTATGTTGGAAGGGATGGATACCAAACATGGTGTTCAGGTGATAAAAGCAAAAGTTCCGTTAAGTGAAATGTTTGGCTATGTAACGCAGTTGCGTTCATTATCAAGCGGTCGCGCTACATCAACCATGGAATTTAGCCATTATGCACCGGCTCCAAACAATATTGCCGAAGAAGTGGTAGCGAAACAGAAAGGCAAGATGAAAGTGGAAGATTAAGGTTTTTTTCGAATAATTTTTCAGGAAGAGACTGTCATAAAATGATGGTCTCTTTTTTTATGTTACATCAGTGAATGAACAAATCATCCCGATTCGTGTTTTATGAAATTTGCGAATGGGAAGAGGAATTGTTAGAAAATCTGGTTCTTTTTCTCTCAAAATTATACGCCTAAACAATTTTACAATTATATTTGCCTAAAATTTCTCAGAATGGATAATACTCAACCTGTAAGGAAATATTGGATCGTTTTTATAATTTCAGCAATTCTACAATTGATTTTTTTAATCTGGATTCGTGAATACTTTTGGCTGGTCCTTCCTTGGGTGCTTACTTCTTTCAGCAAGGCGATGAGATTGATCTGATTCTGCTTACTTCAATACTTCTGCAAGCTTATTGTGAAGATCGTCGCCTCTTAATTCTGTTGCAATAATTTTTCCCTGTGGATCAATCAAAACGTTGAAAGGAATTGCTTGTACATGATAAGCCGTAGCCGCTTCGCTGTTCCAGAATTTTAAATCACTTATTTGTTTCCAGTCGAGCTTGTCATCTTGTATGGCTTTTAACCAGGCTTTTTTATCCTGGTCAAGAGATACACCCAGGACAGTGAAGTTTTTGTCTTTGTACTGATTGTAATTAGCTACCACATTTGGATTTTCCTGCCTGCATGGACCACACCAGCTTGCCCAAAAATCGATCAAAACATATTTTCCGCGAAGCGAATTCAAGGAAAATGATTTTCCATTTACGTCCGGTAAGGTAATATCCGGTGCAGTTTGCCCGACAGCAACGTTGCCATTCGCTACTTGATTATTTTGAGCCGCAATAAATTGTTCAAATTGTTTCTGCATTGTAGCAACAGAAGAATTACCAGGATGTTTCTTTGAAAGATTAGCTAATAAATTTTTTACGGTGTCCATATTTGCATCTTGTGTATAACCCATAGCAAAAAGGGCATTTATAGGACTGGTAACTGTATCAATATATTTTATTAAGAATTGATTGTACCATTCATTACTAATTTTAAATGCGTTATCAGCAATGAAAGCCAACGAATCATTTCTTTGCTGCTGATAATTTTTTCTTGTCTCGTCTTCACGGATCAGATTAGAATGTATTGAATCCAACTTCATAATGAATGCGGTAAGTGTTGCATTTGCCGGTGTATTAAATTTTGTAGTTTTCAAAATTGAATCATTGGCATTTGCCGAAAAATTTATATCCTCTTTATCATTGATAAAAATATAACCCGCGTTTTTTTCGAACCGGATCCGATACAATCCTTCTTCAATGGCATTGGCGTTAACTTCAAATTTTCCGTTCTTCATTTCAGCGGTGTCCAACACATGTGGTGGATTTTGGTTGAAAAATAATTGTTCCAAGAAAACTTTTTGATCGGGTGCGTTTTTCAAATCGCCATGTACAGTAAACGAATCACTGTTGTGTTTTGAAGCACAGGAGACTAAAAAAAGAACGGTTAGAAATATAAATACCTTTTTCATTATTATTGATTAAGTGTTTTGTTGAGAATTTTAATTACTGTTTGCATGTCAGCCTTCCCTTTACTTTTCTTCTTTATTTCACCGGCAAATAATCCGATAAGATTCTTTTTCCCTTTTTTAAATTCCGAAACTTTTTCAGGCATAGAAGACAGAACCTCATCTGCCCATGTCTGCAACGTGTTGTTGTTTTTCTCCT
This sequence comes from Ginsengibacter sp., assembly GCA_039935455.1. GTDB lineage: Bacteria > Bacteroidota > Bacteroidia > Chitinophagales > Chitinophagaceae > Ginsengibacter. The sequence goes on along the minus strand of JBDTKF010000103.1, from coordinate 4,170 downwards.
GCAAAAGATTTAATTCTTTTGCAATTTCAAGTGGATTCTTTTCAGGAGATTGGATTAATAGAGGAAATATTCTTGATGCAGCGATCCCAAAACTTACCTTTCCGTCTTCAACTATATTGACAAGCAGAACCATTGTTTTTGGAGAAACAGGAAAATCTTCGATATCACTGTTGTGTTCGTTTAAATAAAATTTTATAGGACCGATAATCCAGTTGGCCGCAGCTTTATAATGATTTGTTTGCTGAATCATACTTTCAAAATAACCCTCTGTTTCACGATCATCAGCAATTATCCCCGCTGCTTCATTTGATAAGAAATATTGGCTGATCAATCTTTTTTTAAGGGCGTCGGGAAGTTCAGGTAAAGATGATTTGATAAAATTGATTTGCTCATCCGTTATAAGAAAAGGTGCCAGATCAGGCTCCGGAAAATAACGGTAATCGTTGGCTTCTTCTTTTGTTCGCAGCGAGAAAGTAGTTCCGTTTGATGCATCAAAACTTCTTGTTTGTTGTATTATTTTTTCGCCTTTTTCAGACAAACTAATTAGCCGGTTAATTTCAAAATCAATGGCTTTTTTTACATTTTTGATTGAGTTTACATTTTTGACTTCTACTTTTGTTCCAAGGCTTTTTTCTCCTTTCAATCTCACAGAAATATTTGCATCGCAGCGCATACTTCCTTCTTCCATATTGCCATCGCAAATTTGTAAATGGCGAACCATCTTCCTGATTTCAGTCAGATAAGCAAATGCTTCATCTGAATTATGCATATCAGGTTCAGAAACAATTTCAAGCAAAGGAACACCCGCGCGATTTAGATCAATACAGGTATGGTTTAAATCTACATCATGAATACTTTTTCCGGCATCTTCTTCCAGGTGAATTCTGTTTAACAAAATACTTTTTTCTTTCTCTTTGATGCGTATAGGAATTTTGCCGTTTTTACAAATGGGCGTTGAGAGTTGCGTTACCTGATAACCTTTTGGAAGATCAGGATAAAAATAATTTTTTCTTGCAAAATAATTATTGCGGATAATATCGCAATTGAATGCGAGGCCGAGTTTAATAGCAAGTTCAACCGCTTTTTCATTCATCATGGGTAAAGTTCCAGGATGTGCGAGAGAAATGGCGCTAATATTGGTATTTGGCGGATTTCCATATTGGGTACTGTCGCCACAAAACAATTTACTTTTTGTTAGTAATTGAGTATGTACTTCCAGCCCGATCACGGCTTCATATTTTTCAAAATCCGACATGAGAGCGAAGATAAGAAAAGACATTTCCTTTTTGATCGAATGAAAACTTAAATATTGTTTTTGCTTATTAATAAAAGGAATAAAATTTATGTAAAAGGGAATTCAATGTTGTTGTTCCAACTAATCTGGCACGTGTGTATTCATGCATCGCATACACTATCCATATGTTTTTATTTCTTTATTAACTGATTAGCCCGTTGCAAATAGATAGGTAAAATAAAAAAAATGCAAATCCGCCACAAACTTTGTTCCAAAAAAACATATCGTTACATTTGCTGGAAGATTTCATTCATAAAAAGAAATAAAGTTTATGTCATTAAGCCAGCGGTTACAACAAAAATTATTACAGAAATTATCGCCACAACAAATCCAATTGATGAAATTGTTGCAGGTGCCCACGGCTCATCTTGAAGAAAGAATAAAGGAGGAACTTGAGGAAAACCCGGCTTTGGAGGCTGGTGAGGACGGATTTAATGAACCAGGAGAAGAAACATCTGATGATTTTGATACCGCAGATGATTTTGAAAATGATGGGAGTGAGAGTGAATATGAAAATATTGATATCAGTGAATATGTGAATGATGGTGATGATGAGCCAGGCGATTATAAGTACCGTGATGACAATCATGGTGATCCAGATGAGACCAAAGTAATGCCTCATAAAGTGGAAACATCCTTTTACGATACTTTGAAATCTCAATTGCTGATGTTGCACCTGGATGAGGGTGAAAGAAGAATTGCGGAGCAAATTATTGGAAGTATTGATGATGATGGATATTTGCGCCGCGATGTTGCTTCGATTTGTGATGATCTGGCTTTTCGGCAAAATATTATTACCACAGAAAAGGAAATTGAAAAATTAATCCGGCTCATTCATCAGTTTGATCCACCGGGAGTTGGAGCAAGAAATCTACAGGAGTGTCTTTTATTACAATTAAAAAGAAAGCAAAAAGAGGGTTTGTCGGTAGATATTGCGATTGAAATAATTGAGAAATATTTTGATGAGTTTACGAAAAAACATTATGAAAAGATTCAAAAAAGTTTGAGCCTCGATGATGAAGGAATTAAGGAAGTAATTAATCAGATCATCAAATTAAATCCAAAGCCCGGGGGTGAAGTTGGAGAAACAAACAAACTGCAGAGTTATGTAATTCCTGATTTTTTTGTATTGAATAATAATGGCAAATTAGAGATAACACTGAATTCAAAAAATGCACCAGATCTCAGGATTAGTGAGGGTTATAGAGACATGCTAAAGGATTATGACCGGGGTACAAAAAAGGATAAACGTCAAAAAGAGGCCGTACTTTTTATCAAACAAAAAATAGATTCTGCCAAATGGTTTATTGATGCGATTAAACAAAGGCAGCATACTTTATTGAGCACCATGCAAACAATTGTTGATTATCAACAACAATTTTTTTTGACCGGAGAGGATATTAATTTACGTCCAATGATTCTAAAAGATATTGCTGAAAGGACGATGCTTGATATATCAACAGTGAGCCGTGTCGCGAACAGCAAATTTGTACAAACAGAATTTGGAACTTACCGGTTAAAGTTTTTTTTTAGTGAAAGCCTGGTAACAGACAGTGGTGAAGAAGTCAGTACACGGGAAGTAAAAAAAATATTGAGCGATCTGATTGAAGAAGAAAGCAAGCAAAAACCATTGAGTGATGAAAAGCTTACGGAATTGTTGCAGGAGAAAGGGTACAACATCGCACGGCGCACCGTCGCAAAATATCGCGAGCAACTAAATATTCCAGTTGCGCGTCTAAGAAAAGAACTTTAATTATGGGACAAGATTTTTTCTCGAAACAAGAGCTATTTCACCGCGAAAATTCTGTTGAAAGTGCCATCCGGTTTCCAGTGCTTCTGAAAGTTCCGGCATATTTTTTTTCCATTGTTTTTCACCCATTATTTATCCCGGTTCTTGCTGCGTGGTTTTTAGCCTTTTTACAACCCGGATATTTTACCGGATTATCTCCTCACGAAAAAGGAATGATTGTGATCCGTGTGGGATATAATACCATTTTCTATCCGGCATTGACGGTGTTATTATTGAAGGGTCTTGGGTTTATTAAAAGTATTTTTTTAAAAACCCAGCGTGAAAGAATAGTTCCATATATCGCTACCAATATATTCTATTTCTGGATGTTTTTGGTTTTTCGAAATCAACCTGATGTGCCTGTAATCATTACCAGCTTTATGTTTGGGGCTTTTCTGGCTTCGTCTGCTGCATTGATCGCTAATATTTATTTTAAAATTAGTATGCACGCTTTAGGAGTTGGTTCTTTATGCGGACTTATGCTGATTATTATTTTTTCAGGATTCACTTATGCAATATTTCTAAACGTGATGTTGTCCTTTTTAATCACCGGAATTGTTTGTACTTCCCGGATGATCGTAAGTGATCACCGACCTTTTGAAATTTATTCCGGATTATTGATTGCGATTTTATGCCAGTTAATCTCTTTTACAATCTTTGGATGATGTTCATGAGTTGCACTCTACAGTAAACGAACAAATAGATGAAAATCCTATCTCAAACGATTGCTTTCTTTAATCAGTTTTGAATCATGGTAAATTCCTTTTGAGGCTAAAATTAAAAAGAGAATAATGAGGACATGCAGGATGGATGAGGCATTAAAATTTCCCTGGGAATACTTGCTCGTTTCACGGATGTATAAATAAATAATCAAACATTCAACAAGAATAGCAGCAATAATAATCCGGATTTGAATGCTTCGATGTTTGAACAAAAAAATGTTGATAATAATCCCGGTACCGAGAGCGCTCGTGAGGATTAAGATTAAAAAGTTGTCGGTAGCTTTGATCAAATGGTAACTACCGTCTGTAGCCATACTATTGAGCGTATCGGTCGTATTTTGTATAGCCAGTGTGCCGCTATAAAA
>JBDTKF010000102.1:0-54775 GCA_039935455.1 Ginsengibacter sp. | reverse complement strand
TTTAATGATCACATTTTCAAGGTGGACATTTCCACCATCAGAATAGATTCCACCGCCTTTACTTGCCCTGTTGTTCCTGATAGTGCTATTTTTGACTGTCGTATTGGATGATGCGTTATCGATGCCGCCACCGCCTATATTATTTACATAATTGTCAGCAATGAGGGTGTTCTGAATCAAAGGACTGCTGCTCAGATTATAGATACCAGCACCCGATGAACCGCTGTAATTTTGAAGTACCTGGCAGTTATCTATCAACGGCGATGAATTTTTATTATGGATACCACCACCTACAAATCCTACGTTCCGCATGATCTTGAGGTTTTTAAGTTCGGGTGAGGCATAGATGTTATAGATGCCGCCACCATTGTAAGCATATACTACATTCCCATCAACTGTAAGATCAGTTATCACGTTGGCATAGCCATCGCTTATCGTGAATCCGTCGACGGTTACGTTTCCGAGCGAACTGGCTTGTGTACCTGCGATGAGAAGCACATGGTAGACGTTGTCTGTACTGTCGGCAGGATTGTTGATATTGCCGCTGAGAATGGTCTCGTTGGCTTGCCAGCTACGTTGTGTTAATGTTGTTTCACTTCCTATAAATCCTCCATAGATCTTAATCGGTTTTTTCAAATAGAAGGTCATGTTTTTACTATAGGAAGGAGGATCATATCGCGTCCCGTAAGGATTGGTATTGGGATAATAGGTTCCCTTTGCTACCCATATTTCATCAGCTATACTACTACTCGCAAACTTGATCGCTTCCGAAAGGGTTTTGAACGCAGCACTCCAGCTCTTCCCATCACCGCTGGTGGCAACTGCCTGGTTCACATAGTACCTTGTTTGGGCTGTTGAAACATACGAAATAAACAGGCAAGCAACTATGCATACATGCAGTTTTGGAATTCTTTTCCATTTGAGAAAATAACTTAAATTAATTGACGGGGCGGGAGGTAAAATTACATTCATGGAGAAGCTTTTCTTTATATCGTATTACTCCACGAATAGTCATCACTTCTACAACAAAAGTCTCAAAGCTTCAACGTAATATATGAAACTGGATAAAATCCAGAAAGTAATTGTTCACTGAAATGTAATATTTGTGCAATTAAAATCCATATCTACCATGGCAGTAGACCAACAAATTTTGAAGTTTTCTATTTTGCAAAAAGAGGAGAGGTCATTTAATATCCTCTTACATCCTTTCCTTCCATATAATTCAGGAAAGCGTTATTTACCACTCTGTTCCCTCCCGGTGTAGGATAATTACCGGTGAAATACCAATCACCTGTATTGGTTGGGCAACTGTTATGCAGGTCTTCGATGGTTTGATAAATAACTTCAACAGGGAGAATTATTTCCGGCGGTGTAATCAATTGAGCGATCTTACAATCAATTTCTCCAAGAGAAAAAGGTTTATAAATCTCTCTCACCAGGTTCTGCGTGTGTAATTGATTGTTTCTTTTCAGTGTTTTGCATTTCTCGACAAGATCCTGTAGCATCGGTTCCATCCCTCTTTCTTTTATCAATGCCATCGCGGCCCTGAAAGCTACAAATTCACCCAACTTACTCATATCGATTCCATAACAATCGGGATACCTGATTTGGGGAGCGGACGAAACAACAATGATTTTTTTGGGTTCCAAACGGGCAAGCATCCGGATAATACTTTCGCGCAAAGTGGTTCCTCTAACAATGGAATCATCAATTACTACCAGCGTATCAATGCCTTTTCGTACAGTTCCATAGGTAATGTCGTATACATGTTGTACCATTTCATTTCGACTGCTGTCTTCGGTAATAAAAGTGCGCAGTTTCACATCCTTGATGGCAATCTTTTCCATCCGCACTTTTCGGTTAACCATTTCCGTTAGCTTCTCTGCATCATAATCTTTTCCCCAACTTAAAATGCGCTCAATTTTGATTTTGTTCAAATAATCTTCTGCACCTTTTATCAATCCATAGAAAGCAATTTCAGCCGTATTGGGAATGAAAGAAAAAATAGTATTTTTCAAATCATAATTAACTGTCTTCAGAACTCTTTCGCTCAGATGATGGCCTAATGCAATTCTTTCACGATAGATTTTTTCATCGCTTCCACGTGAAAAATAAATGCGTTCAAAACTGCATGCCCTTCTTTCTTTAGGCTCCAGAATTTGCTCAATAGAAAATGTGCCATTAGGTGATGCAATCAAAGCATTCCCAGGCATCAACTCTTTCACTTTGTTTTCTGAAACATTGAATGCTGTGCGGATCGCAGCTCGTTCACTTGCCGCAACGATCACTTCATCATCAGTATAATAATAGCAAGGACGAATTCCATGCGCATCACGAACTACGAATCCGATTCCGTCGCCGGTAAGTCCACCGAAAGTAAAGCCGCCATCAAAATAAGGTACAGATTTTTTCAAAACCCCGGCAATGTCAACACCTTCCGGCGACTCTTCATCCGCTTCTATTAGGAAATGCTGAATAATATCTATCATAGCAGCAAGGTCGCTTCCACGGTCCAGCTCAGATCTGGAGCTATTTATTATCGAAAAAATTTCGTCTTTGTTGATCAGATTGAAGTTCCCTGCCATCGCTATGTTACGTGCAGGAATCGTATTCCTTTTGATAAATGGATGGCAGAATTCTACATTATTTTTCCCCTGCGTTCCATATCTTAAATGACCAAGTAATAATTCACCGAGAAAATCAATATGACCTTTCATCAAACCAGCGTGCTGTTCAATATCGGGATGATATTTTTTGATTTCATTTACCTGGTTACCAATCTGTGAAAAAATATCAGCAATTGCCTGGTTGGCAACACTTCTGAAACGGTGAAGAAATGGGTAACCTGGTTCTGTATTTAATTTTATGGAAGCGATGCCAGCGCCATCCTGACCACGGTTGTGTTGCTTTTCCATCAACAGATATAACTTGTTCAAGCCATAAAGCACTGTACCATACTTCTGCCGGTAGTAAGAAAAAGGTTTTCGAAGTCTTATAAAAACAAGGCCACACTCGTGTTTTATTTCGTCGCTCATATTATGTGTGAAGAGTGCAAAATTACGATTTATCTAACTCAATAATTAATAAGAAATATTTCCTTTGTGTTAGAATCGTCTTATTTTTTTTATTACTAAAATTGAAAAAATTTATAAATAAAATTTCTCATATTAGCTATGTAAAAAGAAGTTATAAAAATTTTTTTCAACAAGATGATTTTTTTGATTTAATTTCATATTTTATCAAGTAAAAAAAGAAAGTTATGGCACGACCGGTTAGAAATAATGAAGTTGCAGGAAAATTGAAAACCCTCAAAGAACAGTTAGCCGATTATAAAGAAGAATTAAAGACAGTTCATCCTACGTACAAAATATCTAAAAATGGGAAACGATTGAGTAATATCAATGCAACCATCGTGAGATTAGAAAGAGAAATAGATGAACTGAAAAAGAGATAGCATTAAGGTAAGGTTTGTTCACCCGAATATTATTTATTGAAAAAAGAAGTGCATTTCCCGAAAGGAGAAGTGCATTTTTATGTGTTTATGTTTCTAAAACTATCTGCGAAATAAGGTTTCCTATTATTTCTATTCCTTCTCTTAGATTTCTTTATATCCTCAAAAGTTTACCTTTGCAAAAATTTTTCACGTGCCTTATTGTCGGGCACAATTTTATCAAACTATATGAATATTGAACATCTTTCCGAGCAGCAAATCATCCGTCGGGAAAAATTGAAAGAGCTTACCAAACTTGGCATTGACGCTTATCCCGCCGCATTATTTCCTGCAAATACTTCTGCCGCTTCTATCAGACAGAATTATAAAGGCGAAGAAAACAAGAGTGATTTTACGGATGTTTGTATTGCCGGAAGAATATTGAGTATACGGGATATGGGAAAAGCTTCTTTTGCAGTGTTGCAGGATTCAACCGGTAAGATCCAACTATATATTCGTCGCGATGATATTGCCCCTGAGGAAGACAAATCGCTTTATAATATCGTTTGGAAAAAATTAACTGATATTGGAGATATTATTGGTGTGAAAGGGTTTGTCTTTACCACCAAAACTGGAGAAATTTCTATTCATGTTTCGTCATTAGAAATTCTATCAAAGTCATTACGCCCTTTGCCGGTCGTAAAAGAAAAAGATGGCGAAACTTTTGACGAAGTGACAGATGCGGAATTTCGTTATCGTCAACGCTATGCTGATTTAATTGTAAATCCGCACGTAAAAGAAATATTTATCAAGAGAACAAAAATGATAAATGCCATACGTGGCTTTTTGAATGAACAGGGAGCGCTTGAGGTTGATACACCTGTTTTACAAAATATTCCCGGTGGAGCTGCTGCGCGGCCTTTCAAAACGCATCACAATGCTTTAGATATTCCATTTTATTTGCGTATCGCCAATGAATTGTATCTGAAAAGGCTTATCGTTGGTGGGTTTGATTGGGTGTATGAATTTAGCCGCAATTTCAGGAATGAAGGAATGGATCGAACCCACAACCCGGAGTTTACGGTGCTTGAATTTTATGTAGCGTACAAAGATTATTTATGGATGATGGAAACAACAGAGCAATTGTTGGAAACAACGGCGCTGGCAGTTAACGGAACAACCAAAGTTATTTCGGGTGATCAGGAAATTGATTTGAAAGCACCTTACAAAAGAATAACCATGTATGATGCGATCAAAGAGTTTACAGGGGTTGATATCAGTGGTATGGATGAAGATGGGTTGCGACAGGCGTGCCAACAGTTAGGTGTTCGTGTAGATAATACCATGGGTAAAGGAAAGTTGATCGACGAAATCTTTTCTGAGAAATGTGAAGAGAATTTTGTTCAACCAACCTTCGTTATTGATTACCCCGTAGAGATGAGTCCTCTTACAAAAAAGCATCGTAGCAAAACGGGCCTGGTTGAGCGCTTTGAGTTGATTGTACATGGAAAAGAGATTGCAAATGCATACAGTGAACTGAACGATCCACTGGAGCAAAGAGAGCGTTTTGAAGAACAATCCAGGTTGATGGAACGCGGTGATGATGAAGCGATGTTTATAGACCAGGATTTTTTACGGGCACTCGAATATGGAATGCCACCGACCAGTGGAATCGGTTTTGGAATCGACAGGCTGGTGATGTTGCTGACCAATCAACCTTCTATACAGGATGTTTTATTGTTTCCACAAATGAGGCCAGAGAAGAAATTTGTACAGGAAGACAAACCAACTTCGGAGGTTTCAAAATAATCCAGAAGATCACATTGATTTAATGTGATATTTAATTTTTTAGTATTACCTTACTAAAAAAACAACTGTAATGTGGCAGTTTCTAAACGCATATTTCAGCTTTACGAAGAAAGAAAGGGAAGGAATTATTCTCGTCCTTATTCTAATACCGATTTTATTTGCACTTCCTTATTTATTCGAATATTTCAACAAAGAAGAAAAGATAGATTCAAAACAATTCCAGAAGGAAATAGCTGACTTGAATATTGATAATTCGGGTCGGAATTTTTATGATTCGTCAAAATATGGGAGTGATTACAGATCTGATTATCAGAAAAACTCTGTCAATAATAAATTTACTGTATTTTATTTTGATCCGAATACTACGCCAGTGGCAGACTGGATCCGGCTGGGAATTCGGGAAAAGACAGCCATGACGATTCAAAAATATCTCTCCAAAGGAGGTAAATTTTACAAACCGGATGACATAAAAAAAATATGGGGACTTAGCGAAAGTGACGCGCAACGGCTAATTCCTTATGTATCTATCAAAAATTCCCGAAAAGATTTTTATTATTCTGACACGAACAGATTTGTGGCAAAAACAGAATTTATAAAAAAGTCTTCATTTCAGAAAGTAGATATCAATGTTGCTGATACTTTGGGTTATATTTCGCTACCGGGAATAGGTAGTAAACTTTCGAAAAGAATCATTTCTTTCAGAGAAAAACTAGGTGGTTTTTATTCGATTGATCAGATTGCAGAAACGTACTTACTTCCAGATTCTACTTTTCAAAAGATCCGAAAATTTTTAGTCCTGGAAAATAAAAAGATAAAAAAAATCAACATCAATCTGGCTACAGTTGATGAGATGAAATCACATCCGTACATTCGATATTATATGGCCAACGCTGTTTTCCAATACAGGCAACAGCATGGAGATTATCATTCTATAGAGGATATAAAAAAGATTATGATTGTTACGGACGAAATTTATAATAAAGTTTCTCCTTATTTATCCGTTAGTGAATAATTTACATCAGAATAACTTGATAGACAAGTAAACGAACAAATTATCTGATTTTGTCTTTTATTGTTTGATTACATTTAATAAATAAGATAAGAGCGTTCGGATTATCAAAACCTGTAACAACCTTATTTATTTTATTCGTTCTACATTGCAATACTTTAAATTTTTAGAACTATGGATTTTGCGAAGGATGAAATAACTATCCAGGTTGCTGAGACTGCCAGAGAATTTGCTCAACAGTTCATTAAGCCGGATCTGATGGTATGGGATGAAAAACAGGAATTTCCTGTTCACATTTTAAAAGAACTGGGAAAGCTGGGGCTGATGGGGGTTTTGGTGCCTCAAAAGTATGGTGGCAGTGGCTTAAGCTATTTTGAATACAGTGCTGTCATTCAGGAAATTGCCAAGGTTTGCGGATCAATTGGCCTTTCTGTTGCGGCGCATAATTCATTGTGTACGGGGCATATTCTTGCTTTTGGGAATGAAGAACAGAAGCAAAAATATTTGCCTAAGTTGGCAACAGCAGAGTTTATTGGTGCCTGGGGTCTTACGGAACCAAACACCGGAAGTGATGCAGGGAATATGCAATGTGTTGCTATAAAAGATGGTGATGAATGGGTAATCAATGGAACAAAAAGCTGGATTACACATGGGAAAAGTGGTGACGTAGCGGTCGTTATTTGTAGAACCGGCGAAGCACGAACCAAAAACAATTCTACTGCATTCATAGTTGAACGGGGCACAAAAGGCTTCAAGGGTGGAAAAAAGGAAAATAAATTGGGCATGCGTGCGAGTGAAACAGCTGAGATGATTTTTGATAATTGCCGTGTTCCTGATTCTGCAAGGATGGGTGAAGTTGGTGGAGGATTCAAACAAGCGATGAAAGTGTTGGATGGTGGCCGTATTTCAATTGCGGCGCTTGGTTTGGGAATTGCGAAAGGTGCCTATGAAGCTTCTTTGCAATATGCAAAGGAAAGATATCAATTTGGAAAGCCGATCTCAGAATTCCAGGGAATTTCATTCAAACTGGCAGATATGGCTACAGAAATTATGGCTGCGGAGTTGTTGATTGATCAGGCTTGCGATCTTAAAATCCGTGGTAAAAATGTTACGAAAGAATCTGCAATTGCAAAGTATTATTCCAGTGAAGTAGCCGTCAGAGTGGCTACAGATGCGGTTCAGATCTTTGGCGGCTACGGTTATACGAAAGATTTTCCAGTAGAAAAATTTTACAGAGATAGCAAATTATGCACGATCGGCGAAGGCACCAGTGAGATTCAAAAAATAGTGATCGCACGGGAAGTTTTAAAATAGCCTTATTGATTACAAAAGAGAAAAATTGAAAACCAGAATTAATTCTGGTTTTTTGAAAACAATTCGAATCTTTATTGGTTCGAATCTTTTTTCCCGCCAAAGAAGCCGCCCAGTTTATCTTTCGCGAACTCTTCAATGTTTTCTCCTGCAGCTCCGGGAATAAAATCGGAAATTCTATCTAGAAAATCAGTATTCTTTTTTGCGGGATTTGCAGCGGATTCCTGTACATCAGCCGGCGTTGTACCTGGGGAAGAAGGCGTTGTACCGGATTGAAAAAGGTTATCAACAGCACCACCAACCATTGGAAATTTTTCTTTTATATATCCGGCGATGGTACTTATAACACCTTTTGATTGCTCAGGGTTAAGTCCATGAATGTTTTGTAATCTTTTAATTAGCTCTTCCATAATTGATAATTTTTAGGGGTTTATATACTTCAACTTACAATATTTTATCGGGAAAAAAAATAATATTTTATCCTGTCTTATCAATGGAATATGGATTAATATATCGTTTTAAACCATTATTCCAAATTTTCAATAATTCCTGCAATACCTTGTCCGCCGCCAACACAGGCAGTTACAATTCCGTATTTTTTATTCAGTCTTTTCATATCGTGAATGATCTGAATACTAAGCTTGGCGCCAGTGCAACCAAGCGGATGCCCAAGCGCAATAGCGCCGCCATTGATATTTACCATTGAAGGATTTAACTCAAGTGTTTTAATCACTGCTACAGATTGCGAAGCAAATGCTTCATTCAATTCAATCAAATCAATTTGTGAAAGATTCATTCCGGCTTGTTTCAAAACTTTTGGAACTGCCTCTATCGGGCCCAAACCCATTACGCGCGGATGAACGCCTGCGCTCACACAATTTACCAATCGTGCGATGGGCTTTAGTCCCAATTCATTCATCATCTTTTCGCTCATTACAATTACGAAAGCTGCACCGTCACTGGTTTGTGAAGAATTCCCGGCAGTAACCGTTCCTCCTTCCGCGAAGGCAGGTTTTAGTTTTGCCAAAGCTTCCATTGAAGTGTCTGCCCGTACACCTTCATCTGTGTCTACTACAAATGTTCGCTTTTGTTTTTTTAGATTTTCATCCAAATAAATTTCTTCAACAGTCATTGGAAGAATCCCACTTTTGAAATATCCCTTCTGGATCGCATTCAATGCTTTTTGATGCGAATGCAAACTAAATTCATCCTGCTGCTCCCGCGTTACATGATGTTCTTTGGCAACTGCTTCCGCAGTCAATCCCATTCCCAGGTAATAATCAGGAGTTTCTGAAGCAACCGAATAAGCTGGCACTGGCTTCCATCCGGAGGTTGGGACCATCGTCATGCTTTCTACGCCACCGGCGATAATACAATCGGCCATTCCCATTCTTATTTTTGCCGTCGCAATAGCAATTGTTTCTAATCCACTGGCACAATAACGGTTGACGGTCATACCCGGTACCGAAATTCCGAGGGCTCTGGCGCTGATCATCCGGCCAACCTGAAGCCCTTGCTCCGCCTCAGGAACAGCGTTCCCAACAATTAAATCATCCACTCTTTTTGCCTCCAGTTGTGGAACTGATGCGACCAGACCTTTTATAACATCGACAGCTAAATCATCAGGTCGGTAAAACCGAAATCCGCCCCGTTTGGATTTGGTAACTGCTGTTCTAAAGCCAGCTATTATATATGCTTCCATAAAAATATGTTTAATCAAATGAGATAAGCAATTTAAGATTATTTCTTTTTACGGATTGTTAATCACTGGCAAAAAAAGCGATCAGGAGATTTCAATTTCTTGAAATTTATCTTTCGAACGGGCTGATAATCGTACATTTGGACCATAAGAATACAAGTCATTGTATCAAAAAATATAAGTCTATGAAGTTTTTGAATGTAGTTATTAAATACCGTCTTTTGCTGGGTGCATTTTTTTTATTACTGGCAATTGTGGTAAATATTGAAGCTGGTTTTTGGCCCTCTTTTGTTCTATATTTTATTGCCCTTATTTTGGTTGTGGGACATTTTCTTTTTGGTCCGATGAGGCTGATACAAGGCTACATGGAAAAGGGAGATATGGCAGGTGCTCAGAAAGTAATTGATTCTATCTGGTTTCCACGACTACTGATCAAGCCGGTTCGGTCTGTTTATTTTACATTGAAAGGGAATTTGGATATGGCCAACCAGGATTATGATTCTGCAGAACTCAATATGAAAAAAAGTTTGAGCCTCGGCATGCCGATGAAAGAGGCTGAAGGTGCTAATAAATTACAGTTAGGAATGCTTGCTATGCAAAAAGGAAAGATGCGCGAATCTGAAAATTATATTCGCCAGGCGATCCGGTCGGGGCTTCCTGATAAGGAAAATGAGGCAGCTGCTTATTTACAACTTTCTTCTATTATGATCAACAAGAGAGAATTTCGCGCTGCGAAAGAATATTTTCGGAAAGTAAAAGCCTTAAAACCAACAACACCACAGATTGTTGATCAAATAAAACAAATGGAAAAATACATTACCCGGATGCCCGGGTAAATACCTGGATTTTCAGAAATAGAAATTCGATTTATTTATTGGTTTACTATAAAAAAGTTTGTCAATTCCGAATACTTTGTAATAGAAAGATTGTCGGTTTTTTGTGCAATTCGATAGTAATCTTTTTCCATTCTTCAATGCTTTTTGTTTTGATAAATTCTTTATCTGATGTGAGTTCTGCGGCAATACACAACAGCGTCGATGGATGACAGTTTTGTAAGATTGTTTCGATCATTGTGTTATTTCGGTATGGAGTCTCAATAAATATTTGCGTACTTTTTTTCCTGGCAGATTCTTCCTCAATCTCTTTGATTTTTTTTATTCTTAACATGTGGTCGATTGGTAGATAACCCAAAAAACAAAAATGTTGTCCGTTGAATCCGCTGGCCATTAAAGCTAATAATATAGAACTAGGTCCGACCAAGGGTTTTATTTGGACATTCATTTTTTGGGCTTCATAAACTAAAATCTGACCCGGATCTGCAATACCCGGACAGCCGGCTTCGCTGATAATCGATATATTTTTTCCTTCCCGTATTCTTTGTTTAAAAACAGCAATTTGTGCGGCTTCTACTTTATGAATTTCATACCATTCAAAATCGTCGATTACGATTTCTTTATCCATTGATTTTAAAAAACGACGCGCAGTTCTTTCATTTTCTGCAAAAATTACCTGGCTGTTTTTTACGGCCAAAACCACATATTCCGGAATTGTTTCAACAGAATTTTCTGACAAAAATGAGGGAATTAAATAAATCATATTAATATTTTGATGGAGAATAATAAAACGTGAAATCACTTTCGGGTAAAAAGATCAAATTTCCTGATAAAGATTTTATTTAGCATAAAATTATTCAGCCTCATAGGTTAATTCTCCATTTTCAATTCTTGCAGGAGCCGTGTAAGGATGTTCCTGTTCTTTCCCAATCGCCATTATGTGCATTACTTTCCATCCATGAACTTTTAAATAATCAGAAACCATTGAACGATGACAGCGCCACCAGACTGCTTCTGAACACATGTAGGCAGTTCTTTTTTTTGATGCTAATTCTTCTAATTCTTTGATGCCTTCATTGAAATCGGCTGTTTCCATATAATCAGCGTAACCGCGAAAAGCCAGGTGTCGCCAGGTAGTATTTTTCGAATCCGGATTCACTTTTCTTCTGCCTCCCAACTTTTTTAAATGAGTGTACTCGAACCCATTTTCCGGAAGAGTTTTTTGTAATGATTCTTTATTAAACTGTGGAAACTTGCGTGAGCCAGGATAACTTCGAATGTCCAAAACGGATTTAATGTTGAAAGAATTCAGCATGTCAACGAACTCTTCCAGGTTTCTTGTAGAATGGCCGATAGTCCAAACTATTTTTTTTTCTACGAGGTCTTTCATCTTTAAAATTTTTTTGTGTTCAAAATTACTTATTCCCCTTCAGCGATTTGCAGTTCTCTTACTTTTGCTGCTGCATGCTTACTTGATTTTTTAAACGAAGGAATAAATAAAATAAGCACAATAATTCCAGCTACGCCTTCGGTCAAAAGCGTAAAAGGAGCACTGGTTACATGTGCCAGCAACCCTATTAATAAACTACCAATTGGAATCATTCCGCCAAATGCCATCACATAATAACTGATCACTCTTCCACGCATATTTTCTTCTACGTGTGTTTGCAAAAATGTGTTGGTCGAAGCTACAAAAGTGAGTAAACCACTTTCACCAATCATAAGGATAAATAATGATAGAGGCAAATAGGTACTGTACGAAAAAAGAACCAAACTCAGGGAAATCAATAATCCGGCGCCGATAATTACTTTCAACAGATTTTGTTCAAACCGCAATCTGGCCACATAGATTGCGCCAATCAAGGCTCCCAATCCGGAAATACAATTGAGCCAACTATATGTAGTCACATCACCTTTAAAAACGGTATTTGCATAAATTGGTAACAAAGTAATATAAGGCATTACAATCAAACTCAGAAGCGACATGAGAAGAATTGAATACCGCAATGCCGGATTTTGTTTCAGGTAAGTAAATCCCTGGCGTAAATTCATCCAGATCGGTTCTATATTTCTTTTTCTTGCCGGAATATTCAGCTTCATCATCAATAACGAAGATATAACTGCGATAAAACTTAAAAAATTAATGAGAAAGCAAATGCCTTCTCCTACAGTACTTAATAAAATTCCCGCTACTGCCGGACCAATCATTCGTGCTAGTGTCACCATTGATGAATTGAGCGCAATCGCATTGGGCAAATCACGGTTACTCTTAACCAAAACGATCATTAATGATTGTCGGGAAGGCGCATCAAATGCGTTAATCACGCCGAGCATGATACTCAATAAAATAATGATCGTTATATTGTAATGATTGGTAAGAACCACCAAAGCCAGAAGGCCCGCCTGGACCATTGAAGCAACCTGGGTGACCAATAACGTTTTGTAACGACTATGACGATCTACATAAGCACCGGCATACGGCGATAAAATCAACATGGGAATCCGGCTGGCGAAAGCTACCAAACCCAGCATGAACGCGGAATGTGTGAGAACGTAAACGAGCCAGCTAACTGCAATTCGTTGCATCCAGGTTCCTACCAGCGAAATAGACTGGCCGCCCATGTACAATTGAAAATTCCTATAATTTAATGCCCTTAATGAAGAAGGTAAATTCATGAATAAACGTTGAAAAAAATGGCATCAGGCGAAATAAAATTGCAAACAGTCAGACACAAGATAACAAAGGCTGCGATAGTTTTAAGTATGTATTTTAAGAGTTGAATTAAATCAGACTAAGGATGTCCCACTTTTCTTGCCAGCTCTCCTTCGTCCAAATCTTCGTTTTCATCCGGCTCCAATTGAGGATCTTTCTCCATATCATTTTCAGCTTGTTCAAAAGCTTTTTTTGTTCGGCTGCGTTCGTCAGTAGGGTTTCTTTTAGAGTCTTTGTTTTTTTGCGGTAAATTTTTATCGGTTGTCATTTTGAGATTTTCTAAATAACTATAAAATATTGTGCCGTAGTTTTTTTACCCAAAAGATAAAGAAAGCTGTGAACTTAATTTTTTAACAGGATTTTTTACAGTGGAATTTATGCCAGATTTATTTATGTGTATTTCAAAGAGCTCCGTTTCCTGGTAGCGTGAAGTGACAATTATTTGAACTTTTTCAGCATGAGGCATGAATAAGTCTTTTACTAATTCAGGCGAATTATTATTTTTTGAAAGATGGGATAGTAACAAGTGGCTCATAAAATCAGATCTATGACTGACAAAAAGATCTAATGCCTGGAGATTACTTAAATGGCCATTTCCGCCACGGATGCGGTTCTTAAGGTATATGGGGTAATTTCCTTTCTCCAACATTTGATCATCATAATTCGCTTCTAAAAAAGCAGCATGGCATTGATGAAAATATTTTATTACCTGCTGGCAGGGCGTGCCGATATCAGTGAAAATGCCCACACAAGTTTCATTGCCATTTACAATAAAACTATATGGATCGCTTGCATCATGAAATTTAGGAAAAGCAATAATTGATAAACTGCCAACTGAAACCGGTTCATGTGCGTTGAAAATTCTTAGTAACTCTTCCTCAAAATTAAGTCCTCCATTGCGCATCGTTTTTGGAGTAATATAAACCGGCAGATGATATTTTTTTACCAAAATAGTCAGCCCTTTTATATGATCTGAATGTTCGTGAGACACAAAAACGGCTTTCACGTTTTGGATTGTCAATCCAAGGCGTTTCATTCTTTTTTCTATTTCTCTGCATGAAATTCCTGCATCAATTAAGACAGCTTCACGGTCGTTCCCTACGTAGTAACAATTGCCGTTGCTTCCGGAGTTGAGAGAAGTGATGAATAAAGACATGGTGGCAAAGGAAAGAATTTTGTATGTTCTTTGTCGGATTTTTTTTAATTGTGCAGATCTTTCTTACTTTGATTTTTTCAGAACCACATCAGGATTTAATTTTGGAGAAAAAAACTCTTTTATTTTAAAAAATAGTCATGAGCTTATTATTAAATAGAAACACTTTTGGTAATCAATCAAACCAGGGAAACGTACTTTCAAAGGAAGAAGCAATTGAATTATTAAACAGTTGGGTGCTCAATAAGAGATTACGATTGCACATGAAACAGGTGGCAAATCTAATGAGGACCTGGGCTGCAGAAAAGGAACAATTGAACGAAGCTGGCCAATGGCGATGGGAAATGGCAGGTTTGCTTCATGATGCCGATTGGGATCAATGGCCTGGTTTACATTGCAAAAAAATTATTGAGGAGTTAGAAACAAGGAATATCGATCCGGAAATTATCCATGCAATTGCTTCGCACGGACCAAATCATTTTGGCGTGCAACCAGAAACTACGATGGATAAAATGCTTTATGCTTTTGATGAATTATCCGGTTTAATTCATGCTTATTCCTTGATGCGCCCGGGCGGATATGTTGGAATGGAATTGAAAGGAGTAAAGAAAAGATTGAAGGAAAAATCTTTTGCTGCCAATGTTTCCAGAGAAGAAATTCAGGATGCCTGCAACAGAGCGGGCGTCGGTTTGGATGAGATAATCCAGTTTATTATATTGCACCAGACAGATGCCGAAGATTAAGCGGAACTGGAAAAGCAGAAAAAAGATTGATAAAGCAATTTGCTTAAATAGTCTTTAGCCAATAAATTCTAAACCGTTATTCATCTTACAGTAAATCAACAAATATTCCCTGTTTTTATTTTCAGAAATCAGAACTCTGCGTTTTTTGGGAACCGTGGAAAAGGGATCACGTCCCGGATATTTGTCATTCCTGTTACGAAAAGAATCAAGCGCTCGAAGCCAAGCCCGAAGCCTGCATGAGGCACACTTCCAAATCTTCTGCTGTCCAGATACCAGTTCATTTCTTCAACAGGAATATTCATTTCCTGCATTCTTTTTTCTAAAACATCCAGCCTTTCCTCACGTTGCGAACCTCCGACGATTTCCCCAATTCCGGGAGCGAGAATATCCATTGCTGCCACCGTTTTTCCGTCCGGATTCTGACGCATATAAAATGCTTTAATTTCTTTTGGATAATCGATTAAAATCACCGGTTTTTTGAAGTGTTTCTCAACCAGATAACGTTCGTGCTCGCTTTGTAGATCTATTCCCCATTTATCAACCGGATATTGAAATTTCTTTTTCTTATTGGGAGTAGATTCTTTCAGAATTTCTATTGCCTCAGTATAAGTTAATCTTTGAAAATCATTATTAATCACAAATTCCAATTTTTCAATTAACCCTAATTCGCTTCGTTCGTTTTGAGGTTTTTGCTTTTCTTCTTCTATCAATCTTGCAGCTAAGAAATCAAGATCTTCCCGATTATTTTCCAGTGCATATTTAATAATGTATTTGATAAATTCTTCGGCAAGATTCATATCATCTTCCAAATCCGAAAAGGCCATTTCAGGCTCAATCATCCAAAATTCTGCGAGATGCCGCGCCGTATTTGAATTCTCAGCTCTGAAAGTTGGTCCGAAGGTATAAACATCGCCTAAAGCCAAAGCAGCGAGCTCTGCTTCTAACTGGCCACTTACCGTAAGGTTGGTTGGTCGGCCAAAAAAATCTTCTTTATAATTGATCGTCCCGTCGGGGCTTTTCGCCGGATTTTCAAGATCAAAGGCAGTCACATGAAAAGTCTCGCCGGCTCCCTCAGCATCTGAAGCGGTAATGACTGGTGAGTGCAAATACACGAATCCTTTTTTATTAAAAAATTCGTGGATGGCAAATGCCAGGGAATGTCTCACTCTGAAAATGGCACCAAAAGTGTTGGTACGAAAGCGCAGGTGAGCGATTTCTCTTAAAAATTCAAGACTGTGTTTTTTTGGTTGTAGGGGAAATTTTTCCGCATCGCTGTCGCCAAGTATTTCTACTTTTAGTGCCTTTACTTCTACTTTTTGTCCTTTCCCCAAAGAGGGGATTAAAGTACCTGAAATTTTTAATGAAGCACCCGTGGTAATGCGTTTCAAAAGTGCCTCATCAAATTTTCCTAATTCGAGTACGATTTGTAGATTAGAATTGGTACTTCCATCGTTTAATGCGATAAATTGGTTGTTCCTAAAAGTCCTTACCCAGCCCATCACTATAAGTTCCTGGTTAATTAATTCACTTTCTAATACTTCTTTGATGCGTACTCTTTTGTTAAACATTTCTTTTTTTTAGAAACGCAAATATAAAGTAAGCAGATAAAATTTCTGGCGTAATCCTTGTTTTACCATATATCCAGACAATAAATGTTTTATTAGTTTCTGTTGTCCGACCAATTTGAAAAAAGAAAAAAATTCATTGTTTTATTTTTTTAATGTAATATTGCACCAGATTAAAGCTGACTAGTTTTCTTTTGCTACGATTACATCAGTTAACAGAATCCATTCCATTATAAATATCAAAAATTTAGATTTACAACTTCAATTTGTGTTTTGACTATTAATCTATAAGTCTCTTTATGTATGACATTTTACAACTGAACGATATGCTCGTTCCGGAATTGCTTGATATTGCTGAGCAACAAAATATAACCGACGCAAAAAAATTAGAAAAGCAGGAATTGATTTATAAAATTCTTGACAACCAAGCATCCATGACACCTACCGAAAAAAAGACAACAACAACGGAACGTCCTAAACGTAAACGCATTGCCAAACCGGCCGTAAAAAAAGAACCTGCAGTAACAATTCCTGAAGAAGAAAAACTGGTGGAAGAAACACCTGTGGTAGCAGAAGAAAAAGAAGTAAAACCCAAAAAAACGGAAGAAAAGAAAAAGCCTGCAAAAAAACAAAAGGAAGAAGTTGCTTCGAAACCGGAATTTGATTTTTTTGATTCCACTGATGATGAAGGTCATCATGTAGAGCATTTGGCAGATCCTAAAACGATTGCTCCTGCTTTGATCGAGTTACTTAAAAACGAGGATGAGGAAGAAGAAGAACAAATGCCTCCAATGACACCATCAAATGGGCACCAGCATCATCAAAAGAGTTTTCAACCAAAGAAAGAAACTTCTTTCAATATAGAATTTGATGGAGTTATTTTGGCCGAAGGCGTGCTGGAAATGATGCCGGATGGATATGGTTTTTTAAGAAGCAGTGACTATAATTATCTTTCTTCACCAGACGATGTTTATGTTTCGCCTTCACAAATAAAATTATTTGGTCTAAAAACCGGCGACACGGTTTATGGTTCTGTTCGACCTCCCAAAGAAGGTGAAAAATATTTTGCTTTATTAAAAGTTGAAACAATTAATGGAAAAGGACCTGATGAAGTTCGTGACCGTGTACCTTTCGATTATCTTACTCCCTTATTTCCTTATCAGAAATTAAATTTGTTTCTAACACCTAATAATCTTTCAACCCGGATAATTGATTTATTTACACCAATAGGAAAAGGTCAGCGCGGATTGATTGTATCACAACCTAAAACCGGTAAAACGATGCTGCTGAAAGAAATTGCGAACGCAATTGCAGCCAATCATCCTGAATGCTATTTGATGATTGTTTTGGTAGATGAAAGACCGGAAGAGGTTACTGATATGGAACGTAGCGTGAAAGCTGAAGTGATCGCATCTACTTTTGATGAACCAGCAGAGAAACACGTGAAAGTGAGTACTATGGCCTTGCAGAAAGCAAAGCGCCTGGTAGAATGCGGACATGATGTGGTAATTTTGTTGGACAGTATTACCCGCCTGGCGCGTGCGCATAACACCGTTTCTCCGGCAAGTGGAAAAGTATTATCCGGTGGGGTGGAAGCGAATGCCATGCAAAAACCAAAACAGTTTTTTGGCGCAGCACGTAAGATTGAAAATGGTGGTTCACTTACCATTATTGCAACCGCTCTTGTGGATACAGGAAGCAAAATGGATGAAGTAATTTTTGAAGAATTCAAAGGAACTGGTAATATGGAATTACAGCTCGACAGAAGGTTATCAAACAGAAGAATTTTCCCTGCGATTGACATTGTTTCATCTTCGACACGCCGCGACGATTTATTGCTGGATAAAGATGTTTTACACAGAATGTGGGTATTGCGCAATCATATGGCCGATATGAATCCGGAAGAAGCTATCAATATTTTGATGAAAAATATGAAAGGAACGAAAGACAATGCAGAGTTCCTTACTTCCATGAATGGATAAATTAAAATAGATTTTATCGATTTTTGTTTGTTTACTGTCTAACCAGTTGGTGTGCTTTTTATGGTAAGGAATAAACAATCAACTGATTATTTTTGAGAACGTATATCTTATGATTAATCATTTTTACCGAAGTGTTATTTTCTAATACTGACGGCAGTTGGTAAGTAGTCACATCCGGTATTGGCGGGGTGTATTTGTATAAATTCACTTTATCAAAACCGTAAATAGTTTTATCAATAACTTCTATATCAGTCCAATTCAGGAACGTCAATTTATTTTTGAAACTTCCATAATAATCAAAAACATAAATCCCTTTGAGGGGATCGTATAAATAAACAAATCCCGCACGGTCTACAATTTTGATGGGATCAGGTACTGAATCAAACAACAGACGAAAATCAACCGTTTCGGAAAGCACTATCCCGTTATCATCAATCTTTTTTAATTTACTATCCTGTTCATCAAAAAGCCAGATATTATTATCATAGGAACTAGCGACAGCGTGAACTTTGAAAATATTTTGTTGGCGCAAATTAATGGATGTCACCATATTCAGGTATTTGTCCAATAAAACGATCGTAGAAAAATTTTGGTAAAAAAGAATTGTCCTCCAGGGATTTCCTGCATCTACGTAAGTTAATTTTCCATATTGTGTTACCCGGTTAAAAACTCCGACAGAATCTCCTTTTTCATCATATTTTTTTAGTTGATTTTCCGGGGTAATCAGGTAAAGGGCTCCAATATTATCAACCGTAAAAGAAGAAAGAGGAATATCAATTTGATTCAGAAACCGAAAGAGAGAGTCATGCTGTGCCATTGCTGACATTTGGAGGAAAATAAAACCTGTAAGCAAAACCCTGAATTTCTTTTTCATGATTCATAATATTTCAATGAAACAAAGTCGTTATCAAATACAGCATAGCTGTTGTATTTGATCCAATCGCCAAGGTTGATATAAGTACTCTCTTCAGTTAATTTATATATAATGGGCAAATGCCTGTGTCCGAACACGAAGAAATCAATGTGTTTTTTCTTCAGCATTTCTTTTGCAAAAAGAATCAACCATTCCTTTTCTTCGCCAAGAAATTTTTCATCTTCAGTGCCGGTTGCCGCACGACTTTTACGACTGAAATAATCAGCAATTCCGATGCCTGCAGATGGATGCAAAGTCCCAAAGAGGGATTGGAAAAATTTGTTTCTAAAAACTCTTTTTATCATTTTATAGCGCTGATCACCGGGGCCTAAACCATCTCCATGGCCAATCAAAAACCTTTTCCCGTTGAACTCGAATTCTTTCTCTTCATGAAATACTTCGATATTTAATTCTTTATCAAAATAACCTTTCATCCACATATCATGATTACCCACAAAAAAGTAAATAATCATTCCGTTATCGGTAAGTTCAGCCAGCTTACCCAGAATCCGCACAAAACCTTTTGGAACTACTTTTTTGTATTCGTACCAAAAGTCAAAAAGATCGCCAAGAATAAAAATAATCTGGGCATCGTGTTTTATTTCATCAAGAAATTTCACGACTCTTTTTTCACGAATCAGACTGGATGTATAATTTGGTGCACCGAGATGAAAATCTGAAAGAAAGTATATTTTTTTTCCGGGAAGTATTTGCATGATATTGAAATCAATTGAAAAAGTTCGTTTACTATTTCGTTTTAATCTTTTTGATGTATAAAATTATTAAATCGGATCAGCGGGTTGATCAATCAAAAACAGATAAACTTCTTTTGGCCCGTGAACGCCTATTACTAACGTTTTTTCAATATCGGCTGTACGGCTTGGACCCGCAGCAAATGTGATCATTGAAGGTAAATTTTTATCGTATTTTTTTTTCAAATCTTTAAGCGCATCACGTGTATCAAACACCAACTGATCTACGTAAGCAATGCAGATATGAATGGGTGAATAAGCACTGACGGTTCGCCCGCTTTGCAGGGCGCTGCTCATTACGATCGAGCCGGTTCTTGCTACCAGATAATTGCAGGAAGTGATTGCTGCATCGCAATCTGTAATTGTTGAATTTTTTAAAACGGGAAATTCTTCTGGTTTGAATAGTTCCAAAAGTACATTTTCATTGCAATAAACAGATTCCCATTTTTTCTGGATGAAAAGATTTTTGAGTTGATTTTTCGCATCCGTTGCATTGATACAAAAGGCAAATTTGCCCGAAAGTTTCGTGAATTCTTTAGCAAATATAACTTCCAGATCTTCTGTTTGTGGTTGAAAAACAGAGCTCGTCCCTTCGCTTTTTGGAAAAGGTAAAGGCGTTGAATTACTCAACGCCTCTCTTATTTTTTTCAAAATTTTTTCTTTAGAAGAAGAAACTTTCATTTTGCTTATTTGATCGTAGCATCGTTGGTATCTACTACATGAATCGGAGAATCTATTACAGCTTCTTTTGGATTGTCAACAAAATCCAGCGCCTTCTTATCTTCATAAGGTCTTTTACCGATCAGCGCTTCCACATCACTTTTGAAAAGCACTTCTCTCTTCAATAATTCCTGTGCGATTGTTTCCACTTCTTTTTTCTTTTCGATCAACAAAGCTTTGGTTCTTTTAAAAGCCATGTCAATTAAAATACGCACTTCCTGATCAATCAATTTCCCGGTTTCTTCACTGAAAGGTTTTGTAAAAGTATTTTCCTGGGCGGGATCATAAAAACTTACATTCCCAATTTTCTCGTTCATTCCATAAACAGTAACCATAGCGTAAGCCATTTTGGTTATTTGCTGCAAATCGTTGCTGGCACCGGTAGATACTTTACCAAAAAAGATCGATTCTGAAGCCCGACCACCAAGTGTCATACAAATCTGATCGAGCAATTGATCCGTATTATATAAATATTGTTCCTTAGGCGTATATTGAGCGTAACCCAAAGCAGCTGTTCCCCTTGGTACAATCGTAACTTTTAATAAAGGATAAGCATGTTCTAAAAACCAACCACAAATTGCGTGGCCAGCTTCATGATAAGCAATGATTTCTTTTTCTTCAGGCAAAATAATTTTATTCTTTTTTTCGAGACCACCGATGACACGGTCAATCGCATCCTGAAAATCATTCATGTCAACCGCTTCTTTTCCATTTCTGGCCGCAATCAAAGCCGCTTCGTTGCAAACATTTGCAATATCTGCACCAGCAAAGCCCGGGGTTTGTTCCGCTAATTTATGGGTGTCCAAAGTTTGGGATACTTTGATCGGAACCAAATGAACTTTAAAGATTGCTTCACGACCTACAAGGTCAGGACGATCAATAGTTATTTGTCTGTCAAATCTTCCAGGTCGCAATAAAGCGCTGTCCAATACATCGGGTCGGTTGGTAGCTGCAAGGATAATAATTCCCAGATCAGTTCCAAATCCATCCATTTCTACCAACAATTGATTGAGCGTATTCTCTCTTTCGTCATTGCTCATCATCATGTTTTTTCCACGCGCCCGACCTATTGCATCTATCTCATCTATAAAAATAATACAAGGCGCTTTTTCTCTTGCCTGTTTGAATAAATCTCTCACACGGCTTGCTCCAACGCCGACGAACATTTCGACAAAATCACTACCGCTCAGACTAAAGAACGGAACCTGCGCTTCACCCGCAACCGCTTTTGCCAGCAAAGTTTTACCAGTTCCCGGAGGCCCAACCAATAAGGCACCTTTCGGAATCTTACCTCCCAGATTTGTATATTTTTTTGGATTTTTTAGAAAATCAACAATTTCCATCACCTCCACTTTCGCTTCGTCAAGGCCGGCTACGTCATTGAAATTGATATTAACACGGGTGCCTTTTTCAAACAAAGTCGCTTTGGATTTTCCGATATTGAAAATTCCACCCGGACCGCCCGCTCCTGCACCTCCGCCTACTTTTCGCATCATCATAATGAAAACCAATGCAATTAAAAGTATCGGTAATAGGGTGCTGACTATTTGACCAAATAATTCACCTTCGTCACCTGGTTTATCAGGCACTTGTTTAATTTCCGGATTGTCTTTATAAAATTGCGCTAATTGGTTAGCAAAAACTTCATCCTTGATGATACTAAAAAAGGCCTGTGGGGCATCCTTTATTTTTTTTATGGATTCATAATTTTCACCAAAAACGGTTTTGAAATAGCTCGGGTCGCCTTCTAATTTTTGAGGATTAATAAAAACACGAACAAGTTTTTTATTCCCAACTGTCTTTATCTGGTCAACATCGCCCTGGCGAAGCATGGTGTAAAAATCAGTATTATTAATTTCTATGCCTGAACCGGTTGTGGTTCTGAAGAGATTGTATCCAATAATCATAGCAAATATGATCCCATAAACCCAATAAATGCTGAGTTTGGGTTTTTTCTTTGGATCTTCCTCCGACGGTGTTCCAGAAGATAAGTTACCGTTCAATCTTCTTTTTTGTAATGATTTTTTTTTCTGTTCTTCATTTGCCATAGATGCTTGCTACTGCAATATTTTTTTCTTAATTCTTGTGCTTAAAACTAGGGTTTGTATTATTATGGTTTATTTATAAACTCGTTTATTCCTGTGAATGTTCAATAATTGATGCATCACTCCACATTTCTTCTAATTTGTAAAATTTTCGGGTTTCGGGGAGCATGATATGGACTACCACATTGACATAATCAATCAATATCCATTGCTCTCCTTGCCTGCCTTCATGTTTATATGGATTTTCATCACATTTCTTTTTCACATCTACCTCAACAAAATCTGCAATAGCTTTTAGCTGTATTGGGTTGGTAGCTTCACAGATGATAAAAAAATCTGTTACTGCTTCAGGGATTTTTTTCAAATCGAGACTTACAATTCTTTCTCCTTTTTTTTCCTGCATAGCATGGATAATCGTTTTAAACAGTTTACTATTCCTTGTTATCCTTGATACAGTTGATTTTTTTCTCTTTTCCAGTAATGTTAATTTATCCAAATGCGTTTTTTTTAGTCGTGCTAATTTCCGCAATCCGCAAAAATAAATTTATTCTCTTAGATTGCAGTTCCACACGTGAAATTTGTGTCTATTTTATCAAAAATACTATAATTCTTTATCAATCTTTTTTTATGTGTTTTAATGGCAAAAATATACTGATTCTTGATAGCACCGATAGTACCAACAACTATGCCATGGCATTGATCAGGAAGGGTGACGCCATTAGTGGTAACGCAATCATGGCAATGGAACAAATTAGCGGGAAGGGTAGGCGTGGGAAAGAATGGAAGAGCAATAAAGGCGCTAATTTAATGATATCAATTGTTGCGAAAATGGAGTGGCTGGCTGTGTCCCGGCAATTCCCGCTCAGTGTTGCAGTTGCATTGGGCTGCAGAGATTTGGTTGCCCATTATATTTTAGCAAATGTTTTTATAAAATGGCCAAATGATATTTTTATTAATGACAGGAAGGCAGGAGGTATTTTGATAGAAAATGTTCTTAAAGGTACTTTATGGCAGTGGTCAGTAATTGGAATAGGAATAAATATCAATCAGGTTGTTTTTGAAGAATTCAATTTAAAAGCGACTTCCCTGAAAATGAACACCGGAAATAATTATGATGTATCGAAACTTGCCGGGGAAATTGTTTCGGTGGTTCAAAAAAGAATCGAGCAATTAAAAGCCGGAGAGTTTGAAAGTATGCTGGAAGAATATAATCAACATTTGTTTGGTAGAAATAGAATGGTAAGACTTAAAAAAGAAAATATTGTTTTTGAAACAAAAATTTTAGGCGTTTCCGCCGTCGGACAGTTAATTACAAAAAGCGCTTTGGAAAAAAGATTCGATTTTGATGGAGTAGAATTCAAAGGATTAGTATCGTAAAGCTCAATTCAATAACTTGAATTTTTTTTTGAACATGATAAATTTTAGCAAAAAAGGATTACTTATAATTGGAGTAAACGAAGAAATAAATCAAATTCTTATTCTATTCTGCAATTTGGTTTTCTGCATTCCGTGCTTCTATTTCATATTTGTTATTGTAATATCCGTGACGAAAACTTTCCCATAAATATTTGATGATAAAGATCAAAAAACCATGTTTTTTAAATTGATCGATATGGCATATTTCGTGTTTTACCCATTTTTTGTCTCTTAAGAAATCTGCCTGTGAGGTGCGGCATAGATGGATGGTTTTTCCAATGACAATGGCAACCTTATCAGATTGTAACTTTCGTGCGGCTAATTTAGCAATCCATGAATTCTCTTTTATTGAAAATTGCATAAAGATTTTTATTTCTTTACAAATGAAATCTCTTTCAGGATTTCTGTACTATGAACTTTCGAATTTGGTTTTTTAAAAATTTTAAAAATTAATCCGTTTTCATCAATCAAAAATGTGGTTCGGAATAGGCCCATATATTTTCTTCCGTACATATTTTTTTCGCCCCAAACGCCGTATTTTTCTATGATTTTTTTCTCCGGATCTTCCAATAATGTAAAGGGTAGATCGTATTTTTCTTCAAATTTCTTGTGCTTCTTTTGATCGTCAGGGCTGACTCCCAAAACAATTAATCCCGCTTTTTTAAGATCTTCATAATTGTCTCTCAGATTACACGCTTCGATCGTGCAGGTCGGGGTATCATCTTCCGGGTAAAAATAGAGCACTACTTTCTTCCCGCGAAAATCTTTGAGAGAAACCACATTTCCATTTTGATCTTTCGTTTCAAAATCCGGAGCTTTTTCTCCTTCTGTTAAATGAATCATTTTGTAAATTTTTTTATCTGGTGAAATGTATTATACGGGTTGTTTCATTTCCGGCTTCGTCTTCTACAAATAATTTCAATTCATGTTTCCCGGCTGAACATTTTTCATCAAAATTATAAATAAATGTCCGGCCTTTATCATTCGAAAAGCGTAGCCAGGCCCCATCTAATTCTGCACGAAAGTTTTTTATTTCATGATTATTATCTTTTGGGGATACAATAATATTCCTTGCATGTATCAGGCTTGCATTTCCCTGGAAATTTACGGCTATTACCGGTGGTTGTGTATCTGCGATTAATTCAAAATTTCCAAAAGATCGGAATTTTGCAACGTACCAATCACCTTCCCTGAAGGCTTTTGTTACTTCGGTTTTGCCATTCCAATTCATTTTCATCAAAATCTTTTTCATCAAATCTTCGGGTACTTTTTTATTTGTTTTTATTTTGACTGTGAAAGAATCCTGGGCAGGTACCAGTCCGGAAAGTATCGAATAAATAGGTGAAAAAGATTGTTCATCGGAAGAAAATTTTTCAGAATGAAAAAATGAGACCGAATCATATAAAGTGTTTGCGGGCAAATAAACCTGAAGATTGTTATTTTCAAAAATATTTACAAACCCAGGGTAAAATTCTTTTGATTGATTATAAGAATCTTGATAACGCCGGTTCCAATTTCCAGCAGAAAAAACCTTTCTTATTTTGAATTCGAGAATCGAAGTATTCTCTTTTGTGTCTTTGACTATAACTTTAATTTGATGAACGTTCGTGTCATTCAATTCGATAACACCATCCCCATTTATGTCACGATAAACGCCCTCAGGATAACCTGGCAACCTGGAAAGATGTTGTATATAAGGGCCACCGGCAGCACGTGTTTTGTAATCTATTTGGGCGTTCACATATCGGGTTTCTTTATAGCTGATGTTATCCAATTCGAATGCGGAAAGAGGCATCCCGTCAAGATAAACGATGGCTCCATAAATCCCGTTTGGGTTATTAGATCCGGAAAGTTTATCATTTGCAGAAATTCCAAAACTGACTTTGTTTGATCGGACAGGAATTACATTTTCAATGGTTGTGTAGTTTCCTTGAATCTGTTTTATGGGAAAGGATGCAGGAGCCTGGCTATAGGTACTTTTTGATCTGTCATACATATATAAACGGACGATAGTAGGAGGAACATTATCAGGAATTGGCAAATTGAATAAGAGGGCGTTCAAAACTTTATCTGTTTTGGTATTTCGAATTTCGAAATGACAATGAGGTCCTTGTGAACCGCCGGTATTACCACTATTAGCAATAAACTGGCCTTGTTTTACAGGGAATAAAGAAGATGGAATTTCAAGATCAACATCCCATAATTCCTGTTTGTATTGTTGTTGTTTTACGTACTTTTCGAGAGCAGGAAAGAAGCTTTGTAAATGACCGTAGACAGTAGTTAATCCGTTCGGATGGTTGATATAGATGGCCTGTCCAAAACCAAATGGGGCAATTGTAACACGGGCGATGTATCCTTCGGCGGCTGCTTTCACCGGGCGATTAATTACCTGGTTGGTTCTGCAATCAAGTCCCATGTGGTAGTGATTTGGGCGCAATTCGCCGAAATTTGCGGCAAGACTGATTCTGGCATCTACCGGATAAATGAAATAATTTCGCGGATAATTCTTTTTTGGGAAAAACTGTGCCGCTAGTGATGAAGAAAAGAGAAGCAAAGCAAAAAAGAGGAACGGTTTGTGTATAGTATATTTTTTAAAAGTGTCTTTCATAACCAAACAAAGCTAAGGACTAAAAATTTATAGGATATGGCAAAAACAGAAAAAATTGCAGCAATCATTTTAGGAGTCGCAGCAGGCGTAGCTCTTGTAAAATTTTTGAGAATGCCTAAAGAAGAAAGAGAGGCGTTTTATGATTTCTTGAAAAACAAAACACATGATCTGTTAGACGACGCTGAAGATACTGTAGAAAAAGTGGAACATTTCATGGATGAATTTAAAGATAAAGGAGAAGATGAGTGGATTGACAAAATATATATCCTGAAAAAGATGTTTAAGAAATTATATGGCACTGAGAAAAGATTCCTGTTGTAAGATTCTCGAATTAATTTGATGCTTTATTTTAAAATAATCTAACTCAGCAAGTGACTTTTGCATGAAAAGGAGCCACAATATTTTTTATTTCGGCAACAGCCAGATCCGCATTTTCTTTAGCAATGTCAAATGTAACATCAAAACAATTTGACAGATCAGTGTAGGTAAATTCCTCTAAAGCCATAAGGTTTAAAATGATCCGGCTGAAAGGCGTTAAGTGCGAAATGGCCGAATAGATTTCGTTTGAGGGTTTCTTTTGAAATGCAGGAGAAATTTTGTTCAAGAAACGTTTCCATAAAATACCGGGATTTGCCACCGGCACATGTTTGAAGTTAATAATTTCCTGATGCCTGAAATTTTTTCTGGTGTGATTCACAATTACACATACAGCCTGTTTTCTGAGCCATTTCTGAAATGAAACATCGTCCTCGGTTTTATCAGGACATATATTTTTGAAAACCATTAGGAAACATTGATTTATGAGGCTCTCAAGTTCATTATCATCTAAAGAATAAGATTCACAAATGGATCTGATATAGAAATAATAGTTTTTGAAAATATATTTTTGAGAATTCCTGTGATTATAGAAGCACTTTTTTATATGGAAATTCAACAATTTATTTTGTTCGCTATATTTCATATGCAGGTGATTATAGATAAGAAAAAAATTTAAAGAAACAAATTGCAGTAATTACTTCTCATTAATTACAGGCCCTTATTAGAGGATACCAGTGAAAATATTACGATCTTTTGTTAGTAATGTTTCAGCAGGAATTCTTTTATAAGCATAAATTTGTTTTTTATAAATACCAGAAAATGTCTGTTTCTAAGCTTTGCACTAATCAAAAGTTAGAATGGAGGAACATGTAAAAGGTTACAATTTTCAAATTTTTCCGACAGATCTTTTTCAATTATTTCCTGATTGAAAGTGTTTAAAATGAGGATTAAATTCATTGTGTTGAATTACGTTTTAAAAAATTTAACCAATCTGCGTTCAAAATACTAATTTTGCACCCCGATAAATATTCACTGATACATGCCATTAGATAAATCCATCAAAACAGTTTTGATTATAGGCTCGGGCCCCATAGTTATTGGACAAGCCTGTGAATTTGATTATTCTGGAAGCCAGGCTGCACGCAGCTTACGCGAAGAAGGAATCAAAGTAATTCTTATTAATAGCAATCCCGCCACCATCATGACCGACCCAATGATGGCTGATAAAGTTTATTTGCTCCCCCTAAATACGGAAAGCATTGAGCAGATCATTGATGAGAATGATAGCACTGAATACCATATAGATGCAGTATTAGCAACAATGGGCGGACAAACAGCGCTCAACCTTGCCAAAGAAGCAGACGAGATGGGAATTTGGGAAAATCATCAAATCAGATTAATTGGTGTAGACATTAAAGCAATAGATAAAGCGGAAGACCGGGAAAAATTCCGGGAATGGATGGTTGAGATGAAAATTCCGGTTGCTCCTGCGAAAATTGCAAATTCATTTTTAGAAGGAAAAGAGATTGCTCAGTCGATCGGATTTCCATTGGTAATTCGTCCTTCATTTACATTAGGAGGAACAGGTGGAAGCCTGGTTTTTCTGAAAGCGAATCTTGATGAAGCGTTGAATCGTGGGTTGACTGCTTCGCCCATGCATGAGGTATTGGTTGAAAAAGCGATGATGGGATGGAAAGAGTTTGAAGTAGAATTATTGCGCGATGATAATGATAATGTGGTTATAATTTGTACAGTAGAAAATGTGGATCCGATGGGAGTTCATACAGGTGACTCTATCACTGTGGCACCTGCGATGACTTTGAGTGATACAGCTTATCAGAAAATGCGAAACACTGCAATTTCTATGATGAGAAACTTGGGAAATTTTGCCGGAGGATGTAATGTACAATTCGCCCTGGAGCCACATACAGAAAATATTATAGCAATCGAAATTAATCCGCGTGTAAGCCGTTCGTCTGCGTTGGCAAGTAAAGCAACAGGATATCCCATTGCAAAAATTGCGGCGAAACTTGCGATAGGCTTTACTCTGGATGAATTGAAAAATCAAATTACCGGAACGACTTCAGCTTATTTCGAACCGGCATTGGATTATGTAATTGTAAAAATACCGAGATGGAACTTTGATAAGTTTAAAGGCGCTGATGATACGCTTGGTTTTCAAATGAAGTCTGTCGGAGAAGTAATGGCAATCGGAAGAAGCTTTGCGGAGGCCATACAAAAAGCGTGTCAAAGCTTGGAAAATGAAGCAGTAGGTTTGGGATATTATGGTAAAAATCTGATGCGCGGTGAAGATATCATTGAATATATCAAAATTCCAAAGTGGGATCGTATTTTCAGGATAAAAGATGCCTTGATGATTGGGGTAAGTGTAAAGCGCATTTGTGAGTCTACAGGAATAGACCGGTGGTTTATTTATCAGGTCCAAAAGATTTGTAATTGTGAAAAAGAATTGGCAAAAGTAAATATAGAAACGATTTCTCCCGAACTTTTGAAAGAAGCGAAACACCTCGGATTTGGTGATGAACAAATAGCGAGAATTATGAAAGATGGAAGTACGGATGAGGATATTTGTGAAAAAAGAAAAGCATTTGGAATAAACAGGGTTTATAAAATGGTGGATACCTGCAGCGCAGAGTTTGAAGCTAAAACGCCTTATTTTTATAGTACTTTTGAATAAGAATAATTTTTATCATAATAAAATTTGTTGTAAAACCATCATACGTCCTGTTGCTAATATTGAATTTTTGAATTTAGAAAGAAGTCAGAAAGAGCTTTCTTATTTATTTAAATCACGAAGATTTATAACAGTTAAATCTCTTTTTATTCTTAGACTATTTTCACTATTATCTAAAAAAATAACTTCTCCGGGAACCGCAACATCTAACCAGGTTTTGCTTACTGAAGTATTTCATCTCATTAAAGGAATACCCAGCCAATTGGAGAAGCAATTGGGGATTTTCAGGATTTGCTTATTGATTTCAATAATCAACAAAAAAAATATTCTTACACTGAGATTAAGAAATTTCGCGGACCAGGAAATTAAATTTTTTGTCCGGGGAATGATTATACGACACCGTTTTAAAATCTGTTAATGAACAACGACATTATCTACAACGAATCAATCCCATCTTCAAAGAAAAAGATTATCGTACTTGGCAGCGGCCCAAATCGTATCGGCCAGGGAATTGAATTTGATTATTGCTGTGTGCACGGACTGCTTGCTATCAAAGAATGTGGCATGGAAGCGATCATGATCAATTGTAATCCTGAAACCGTTTCCACTGATTTTGACGTTGCCGATAAATTGTATTTTGAGCCTATTTTCTGGGAGCATATCTGGGATATTATTGAGCTGGAAAAACCATATGGTGTTATTGTACAACTTGGAGGACAAACTGCATTGAAACTTGCAAAAAGATTAGATGAAAAAGGAATAAAAATTATTGGGACTTCATTTGACAATATGGATATTGCCGAAGATCGTGGCCGGTTTAGCGATATGTTGAAAGAGCTGGAAATTCCTTATCCGGAATACGGGACTGCGTTTGATTCTGACGAAGCAATCGAAATTGCTCATAAAGTTGGTTATCCGGTTTTGGTTCGTCCAAGTTATGTTTTGGGCGGTCAAAGAATGAGAATCGTTTTGAATGATGAAGAACTTGAAAGTGGTGTTCTCAGTTTATTGAAACATTTACCAGGAAATAAAATTTTGATTGATCAGTTTTTAGATCGGTGCCAGGAAGCTGAAATTGACGCCATATTTGATGGAGAGACATTTCATGTGATGGGCGTGATGGAACATATAGAACCGGCTGGAATTCATAGTGGAGATAGCAATGCGGTTCTTCCTCAATTTAATTTGTCACCTTTAATTGTGCAAACAATGGAAGAGTATGCAGAGAAGATTGCGCGAGCATTGAATATTAAAGGGCTTATCAATATTCAGTTTGCAATTAAGAACGGGGATGTTTATGTTATTGAGGCAAATCCCAGGGCATCGAGAACCACACCGTTCATTGCGAAAGCCTATCAAATTCCATATCTCAATATCGCTACGAAAGTGATGCTTGACGTAGCAAAACTTACTGACTTTGTTTTTGATAAAAAACTGAAAGGGTTTGCCATAAAAGAGCCGGTATTTTCTTTTAATAAATTTCCAGGCGTGAATAAAGAATTAGGGCCGGAAATGAAGAGCACCGGTGAAGCAATCAGGTTTATAAAAGATTTGCGCGATCCATATTTCAGGCAACTATATCGCGAAAGAAGTATGCATTTAAGTAAATAATCCTTTTGTAGTAAACAAATAAATAATTCAATTTTTAACTTTAAAATTATTAAAAAACCTGCTCTTTACAAGCAGGCTTTTTAAATTAAAACTGATACGGGAGAAAATTTACCAGTTACTCAATCTGATTCCGATATTATAAGGTGTAAAATTCAGGTCGTTTTTGAATATTGATTTTGGACTGTAAGAACCATATAAATGAACAGGTCCGAGACCAAGTTCACCAATGTATGAGAATTTCCATTTTTCCAAATCATAGTCACCACGATTCTTTTTATTCCCACGTGCATCGCTTTTTTGTTTGTTACGACTGCTGTATAAATAGCCCATACTAACTCCTGCACTGGCACTAATTCCTTTGTGAGAATAATTTGGGTTAGTTCTGAAGTTCAGCATCAACGGAACAGTTACGTAATCCGCTGCCAGCTTGTTTTTTGAGAAATTGACAGTGTCACGGAAAATGAATGGATGTGGAATATTCTGTGACGAATTGAATGGATTTATCCCACCCTCATCAAAGCTGATATTGGAATTAAAGCGGTAATTATTTAATTCAACACCCA
Source organism: Ginsengibacter sp. (assembly GCA_039935455.1). Taxonomy (GTDB): domain Bacteria; phylum Bacteroidota; class Bacteroidia; order Chitinophagales; family Chitinophagaceae; genus Ginsengibacter. The sequence goes on along the minus strand of JBDTKF010000102.1, from coordinate 22,887 downwards.
GACCATATTTCAAGTTTACATAATGCTCAATAAGATTCATTCGTTGCATGAAAACCCAAATATTGATATTAGTAGATTTTACGGTTTTCAATTTTAGATCGTTGGCACTCAGAGCGGCATTTGGATTGGAAGGATTGTTAATAATGTTCTTATTATTTGTATAATTCGTTTTGTCAGTCCAGTTTGCAAATCCAATATCTATTATAAATGAGGAAGTGCTGATGTTGGAATTCTCTTTATATTTTTTGTTATTTCCAACGGTGACGGTAACTCGTTTTTTTTCGTTGGCAGGAGTACCTTTCTTTAGAATGATCATTCCACCGATGCGGATGGTATCATCTTTTCTTTCGACACGAACTGAATCTGATTGCGCAAAACTCGTTGCACCGATAAAGAAGATACTTAAAATTAAAATTGTCTTTTTCATTTTAGATTGATATAATATTGAGTGAAGTTATATTGTTAGTTTGCTGCAAATTGTCCCTCATCGCCTGTAAAGATGCGGGTTATGGGATTATTTCTTTCCACGATCCGCTTTACCTTCTTTAAGAATCCTCCAACTTTTGATCTTTTAAATTCTTCTGCAGAGACATCATAAAAAACGAAATTTTGATCAGGTGATGATACGTCCATAACATAAGAAATTGGTTGTGTCTTAATACCGGGAATGTTGGCTTCATTATTATTTATTTCTTGTACGATTTCATTTTCAGTTACTTGTTTGTTCTGATTATTTACAACATCGGGAACAGATTTTATCGGCAAGGTTAGCGCGGCCGTTTTAGTTTCTACATCCGGAATTAAATTATTAATAACATCTTTTGTTGTTGATTTTTTTATTTTTGATGCCGGTCTTATTACGGTAAGGTCATTTGTGATGTTTTGTTTATCGAGTGGTTTTATTAAGTCGGTTTCTACTCTGTTTATTTTTTTACTTTTAATTATTTTGGCTGAAGAAGCAATATCATTTTCTTCTTTCAACGGCTTATCTGGAATTGTATTTTTAGGTTTTGTTGATGGTTCGTTTATATGGTTTTTCTGTAAAACCAGGGGAATGCTTTTTGGGGTATGATTGAATTGAGATATTCCAAACCATAAACCAAAACCAATGAAAACGGCTGCTGCCGCGTATTTCCACACCATTAATGGAATTGTTTTTCCGAATCGTCCTTTTCGGTATAATTTATTTTTATGTGGATAAGCAATCGAATTATCCGGGAATAACTTTGTATTCTCCAGAACTTCAAAATCCGTTTTATAATTTTTATTTTCTGTGACAAATTTTTCAACCGCTGTTCTTTCTAAAACGGAAAGTTCATTATCAAAATATAAAACAAAGATTTCTTCAAAATTATTTTCATTAATGAATGCAGGTTCTTCATGTAATAAAAAGGATTTATCAGCCAGCGCAACTTTTTTATCCGGAGAACTTACCGTTAGCGTGATCATTATAAATTCTTCTTTCAGATCGATGTTCTCCTGAACAAATATTTCAACCACCTTTTTTTCTGTTTGCGATAATTCGTTATCGGCATACAACAAAAAATAATTCTCGTAATTATTTCTATTAATTTCCATTTTATATCACGTTTTCTGGTTTCACTAAATAGTTTTTCAACTGTATTCTTGCACGATGCAGATATACTTTTACCTGGCTAACACTTAGTGAGGTAATTACAGCGATTTCTTGGTATGAATAACCTTCGTAATCTTTTAATAACACAAGGCTGCGCTGTGTCTCACTTAATTTATACAGTGCCAGATTCAAGACTTTTTTTATATGGTTTTGTGGTTCCGTTGTTGTTATTTTTGTTCCGGAAAAATCACCAGGCAATTCCACTCTTTTATTTTTTCTGATGAGGTCAATCATCTGATGATAAGCGACGGTAAACAAATAAGATTTACTTCTTTCATTTTCTATTTTCTCACGGTTGATCCATAGCTTTTCGAATGAAGATTGGACCACGTCTTTTGCATCCTCCTCATGTCTCAGGTTTTTTAAAATAAACCTGTAGACATTGTCAGCATGGAGATTTACACAAGCATTATATTCTTTCTCTGTCATAAAAATCGAAGTAATTTCATTAATTACATTTCCCTGGTTTTGTATGATACGAACCAGCAAGTTAAAAGTTACAATTTCTCTTGAAAGGATTTTTAGAAAAGTTTATTTATTGATTTCATTGTACGTTTGTGTATTCAAAAATAAACAAGTTATGAATGAGAATTTTTCCAAACGAATTGGCAAAGAATTAGCGGATATAAAGGCGGCTGGACTTTATAAAAATGAAAGAATTATTACCAGCAACCAGGGAGCAGAGATAGAAGTTGGTGGTAAAATGGTACTGAATTTTTGTTCAAATAATTATCTCGGATTGGCTTCACATCCAAAAGTAATAGAAGCAGCAAAGACAGCAATTGATACGCATGGCTATGGTTTAAGCAGTGTTCGCTTTATTTGCGGAACACAGGATATTCATAAAGAATTGGAGCAAAAAATTTCTCATTTTCTTGGAACAGAAGATACCATTTTATATGCAGCCTGTTTTGATGCAAATGGGGGAGTTTTCGAACCTTTGTTTGGTGAAAATGACGCCATCATTTCTGATGCATTAAATCATGCGAGTATTATTGATGGGGTTCGTTTGTGTAAGGCACAACGGTTTCGTTTTGACCATGACAATATGGAAGACCTGGAAAAGAAATTGATAGAAGCTAAGAATTTGAGAAGCAGAATTATTGTTACAGATGGATCATTTAGCATGGATGGAACCATTGCGCAGCTAGATAAAATTTGTGAATTAGCAGATAAATATGATGCAGTGATTATGGTGGATGATTCTCATTCTACAGGGTTTATTGGAAAAACGGGACGTGGAACGCATGAATATTGCGGGGTGATGGGAAAGATTGACATAATCACCGGAACTTTGGGGAAAGCACTTGGCGGTGCAAATGGCGGATTTACATCGGGCAAAAAAGAGATTATAGAGATGCTTCGGCAGCGAAGCCGGCCTTATTTATTCAGTAATACGTTAGCTCCGAGTATTGTGGGAGCTTCTATCGCTGTCTTTGACATGTTAAGTGAGACGACCGACTTACGGGATAAATTGGAGAGCAATACCAAATACTTTAGAAAGAGAATGACTGAATCAGGATTTGATATCAAACAGGGCCATCACCCGATTGTGCCAATTATGTTATACGATGCGGTGCTGGCGCAGGATTTTGCTTCAAAATTATTGGAAGTAGGGATTTATGTAATTGGTTTTTTCTTTCCGGTTGTTGCAAAAGGACAAGCAAGAATCCGTGTTCAGTTAAGTGCTGCACACGAACAAAAGCATTTGGATAAGGCCATAGAAGCGTTTACAAAAGTGGGAAAGCAATTGGGCGTATTAAAATGAGACTCAATCCGTTCTTCTTGAAAAAGATTAGATATGTATTGTTGTTTCCAACATGGTGAATAAGATGAAAAAAATCGCTTTATATAATTTTTGCTGTAGAAACTCAACAGAAAGAATGATTAGAATTTTTTTTCCGTTTATTAAAATGAAGAATTAAGAACCAGATATATGACAGAGAATGCCGCAATTTTCAAAGCAAAAAGCACGATCAAAAGTGCTGACATTGAACATAGGAAGAAGATTAATTTCAATATTAAAAAGTATAATGCTGCGGTACCGGTGGGGAAATTACAATTTGCTGATAATAATCTCGTAAAAGAACGAGCCAAAAATATAAAATGGAAGGCGTTGGAAACGCTTGATCAGCATTTGGAAGAATTTGAAATGCAATTTACCAAACGTGGAGGAAAAGTGAGATGGGCGCAGAACTCACAGGAAGCTTTAGATGAAATTCTTGCCATATGCAATGAGAAAAAATGCAAAATGGTTGTGAAAAGCAAAAGCATGGTTACCGAAGAGATTCAACTCAATCATTTTCTGGAAGAGCACGGAATAGAAAGTGTAGAAACTGATTTAGGAGAATATATTCAACAATTGGATGGCGAACCGCCCTATCATATTGTTACGCCTGCCATACACAAAAGTAAAGAAGATGTCGCCAGGGTTTTCGAAGATAAGTTGGGAACTCCATCGAAGCTTTCTCCAAAGGAATTGACACTTGTAGCCCGGGAAGAATTAAGAAATAAATTCACGAAGGCAGAAATTGGAATTACCGGGGCTAATTTTATCATCAGTGATATTGGTGGCATTGCCATTACAGAAAATGAAGGAAATGGAAGGCTTACTACCGCGTGGCCCGGAACACATATTGTGGTGGTGGGAATAGAAAAAATGATTCCTTCCGTTACTGATCTGGCCTTGCTTTGGCCCTTGCTTTCTACATATGGGACCGGCCAAAATGTTACGGTTTATAACAGCATCATTTGCGGACCAAAACAGCCTGGTGAAACAGATGGTCCTGAAGAGATGTACGTGATTTTACTGGATAACAATCGTACGAATATTTTGGCAAGTTCCATTCAAAGAGAGAGTCTTTATTGCATCCGTTGTGGTGCGTGTCTGAATGTTTGTCCGGTTTATAAAAATATTGGCGGCCATGCTTATGGGACAACATACAGCGGACCGATTGGTAGTGTAATTACTCCTAATCTGAATGGGCTTGAAGAAAATAAACATCTGAGTTTTGCATCTTCCCTATGCGGCGCTTGCACTGAAGTTTGCCCGGTAAAAATAAATTTGCATGAATTATTGTTGGTAAATAGAAATGAAAGTATAGAACAGGGAATGACTACTTTTTCAGAAAAAATGGTCTGGAAAATTTGGAAACTTGCTTCGATGAAAAGGGTCGTGATGAATATGGGAAACAGAGATCTTAAAACTAAGTTGATAGATACCATGTTTAAAGGTTGGAATCGATCCCACACTCCAATTGAATTTAGCAAAAAGACTTTCAATGAAATGTGGAAGGAACAGAAAAATTTAAAATAGCATTCCAGTAAACGAAGTTTTATTGAAGATTTATTTTTTGAGAAGATGAAATTCTGAGACGTCATTCATTTCCAGAAAATGGAAAATTACCCCAATGAAATAAAGTAAATTTGCATTCGAATAATTATTGATTAATTGTACTTCAAATATTCAAATACATGGCACAGCGTAGTAAAGAAGAGGTTTTAGCATATTTATCCCGCGCGGAAGTAGCGGCGGTAGGAACTTCAAATATGGGCACTCCTCGCCAGAGAATGATGCATTTTGGTGCTGACGATAATTTCAATATTTATGTGAGCAGCATGAAAGGTGACCCGAAAGTCATCCAGTGGAGCAATATCCCTGAAACAGCTTTGTTGATTCACCAGGGAAAATCTTTCATGGAAATGGAAGAATGTGAGGTTATCGGCAGAGCGGAAATTATAAAAGATAAAGCGGATCGTGAGAAAGCGCTTGAATTAATGAATATTCGTTCACCTATAGTTGCCAACTTTGTGAAGATAGGCGCAACAGATCGCCTTGAGTTTATTCGTATCAGGCCGTTTATTGTAAAATACCGCTACGTTCCTGAAATTCTTCAGGGAGAGAAACCGACGATATTTGAGTTTCAACATAACCGTGAATCATTTAGCACCTGGGATGATCTGAAGGCTAAAGCCCGTGCATGGAAAGAAGCCGTTCGGCCTTTATCTTTAACGGCCTCATTAATTCCTCTTTTACTTGGAGGAGCGATTGCTTTTTCTGTAATTCACACGCTGAACATATTCCTTTTCTTATTGACGCTTATTGGCGGAATAATGATCCAGGCGGGTACTAACATGATCAATGATTGGAAAGACGCTGATCGTGATAATGAAAATGTGGAAGGAATTCGTCCTTTTACGGGTGGTTCACGCATGATTCAACTGGGGCTCGTTTCACGTTCGGATATGGGATTTTTTGGATTGGTTTTATGTGGCGTGGCTTTTTTAATTGGCGCTTATTTAGTTGCTGTAAGCGGAGTAGGGCTAATTCCTTTAATTTTTTACGGATTGCTCGCCGGCCTATTTTATACAAGTGAGAAAGGAAAATTCTCCTTCATCAATCTTGCTCCAGGGCTTGCAGAATTTTTGATAGCTACAACTTTTGGTGTTATGATGACGATGGGTGCATTTTATGTGCAGACCGGTTATTATTCTCTACAGGCATTTTTGATTTCTTTACCTGTAGCTATTTTTATCTCAAATGTGTTGTTGATCAATCAGTTTCAGGATGCTGAATCTGATATGAAATCGGGAAAAAATACGCTGGTAGTTCGTTTAGGAAAGAAAAGAGCAAAGAATGTTCTGATCACTTGTTTTATTGCTGCGTACGCCATCATTGCTATATTGCCATTGATGGGTTATGCACCTTATACTTTTTATGTAGCGTTTCTTTCTATACCATTTGCTATTCAGGCGATCCGCTATGCTCAAAAAAACTATGATAAAAATTCTGCAGATTTGATTCCAAGTAATGCGCATACTGCCATTACTCATTTATTTACTGGTCTACTTCTGGTATTCGCTTTTTTATTGAGCGGATTGGGTTTTATTGTGCCCGCATTTTATTTGATAGCTTCTCTTTCGTTGGTTTTCTGGGTTTGGCATTACATCGAGCGTCAGAGAAAAACAATGAACAACTTTCGTTTGGCCATTGGGAAAAAAGCATAGTATAAATAGATAGTGAAATTGCTACTTCGAAGACTTGCATCAACATTTTTTGCTGGAATATCTACTTGTTCGGCCTGCAGTATGAGCATAATAGTTATATACGCCAATTACGCGATATAAGAATCTAATTGGTTCAAATTCTGTCAGCATCGATATTCGTTCGACAATGTATCGAACCCGACAGTAGATCAACTTTTATTGAAGATTTCTATTTCTCAAAAATTTAATGCTTAAAATGTCTCAATCCTGTAATCACCATAACCAGGTTATTTTCTTTACAATACCCAATAGAATCTTTATCTCTTATTGATCCACCAGGTTGAATAAAAGCAGTAATACCGGCTTTGTGTGAAATTTTTACGCAGTCATCAAAAGGAAAAAATGCGTCGCTGGCAACCACGGCATTTTGCAGATCGAAATTGAATTGATTTGCTTTTTCTATGGCATGTTTCAACGCATCTACCCTTGAAGTTTGCCCACAACCTTTTCCCAAAAGTTGCTTGTTTTTTATGATGGCGATTGCGTTGCTTTTTAAATGTTTGCAGACAATGTTTGCAAAAGTCAGATCTTCTTTTTCTTCTTTAGTCGAATCTCTTCCTCCTTCTTCTTTCCAGTCCGTAAAATTTCCTTTGTCAATATCCTGGGTTAACAATCCATTCAATAAAGATTTTGACTGCTGTTCTTCATTGGAAAACTTTTTGAGCTTCAGAAGGATCCGGTTCTTTTTTACTTCCAGAATTGAAATTGCGTCTTCATCAAATCCCGGCGCTATCAATACTTCGAAGAATAAATTTTTTAGTAAATCAGCTGTGGTTTTATCAATAGGATTGTTTGAAATTAGAACTCCTCCAAAAGCACTTTCAGGGTCGCCTGCGAGCGCTGCGGAAAATGCTTCGGAAACATTTTTGCGCTGTGCAATACCGCAAACATTGGTGTGCTTGATTATTGCAAAAGTTGTTTCAGTTGTGTCAGCAAACTCTTTCATCAGCTTTAGCGCTGAGTCGATGTCCACAAGATTATTGTAGGAAATTTCTTTCCCATGCAATTGCTCAAAAAACTCATTCATATTTCCAACAAAAGATCCTTGCTGATGTGGATTCTCGCCATATCGCAGCGCTTTCTTTTGATGATTGAATGGATTGGCAAATTCGGTTTGATTAAAATAATTTGAGATTGCAATGTCGTATCCTGAACAAACATCGAATGCTTTTCTTGCGAAATCTTTTCGTTCTTCCAGAGATGTTTCCGCGTTTTGTTCTGATAAGATAGTTTCTAACTGTTTATAATCTTTCTTATCTGCAATCACCAATGCATATTTAAAATTCTTTGCAGCTGCCCGGATCATTGACGGGCCACCTATATCTATTTTTTCGATGATTTCGGCTTCGACGTTTGTAGCCTTCACTGTTTCTTCAAAAGGGTATAAATCGACAACAACCAAATCGATTTCAGGAAGATGATATTGTTGCATTTCTTTCAAATCGTTTTCTACATCACGCCTTGCCAGGAAGCCGCCAAATACAACAGGATGAAGGGTTTTAACTCTTCCTCCCAGGATAGAAGGATAGCCGGTAAGCGATTCAACAGAAACACATTTGCCGCCATTTTTTTCAATAAATTTTTGAGTTCCACCCGTACTGTAAATCGTTATATTTCGTTTGGTAAGTAATGGAATAATGGATTGTAGCCCTTCCTTGTTATAAACAGAAATGAGGGCAGATTTAATTTTTTGTTGCATGTTTTTGAAGAAAATATTCTTTTACAAATTGATTATGAATGCGCCCTCTTCGGGGACGGAATAAGACTGCAAATGTAATTCTTCACATTCTTTTTTCCATAGATCAATTTTCCATGGAGCGTTTGAGGCGTCGAAAACGTATCTGTTACAATTGAAAACATTTGCAAGATTTTGGAAATTCAACCGTGGATTTTTAGATATGATAATATAATCCAGATTGATTTTTTGATGACCGCGCAAATAAGTGAATGTGGAGTCAATGATCAACATCCTGCAATTTGAAAATTGATAAAATTTATTTTTCACTGATAGCAAATTTGATAAATCTGAATGTTGATTTGCTTTATAAGAAATATGAGCAGGTTGTATGTTGTAATTTTTTAGCAGGTTATTATTCACCACAGTTGAATCGCCAACGAAATAATATTTATGACCATAAATAAAATCGATGGCGTTGTGCATAGGGATATTATAAACGATGATTTTCTTTTGACCAACGAGTTTCCAGTTATTATAAGTTATAATACTAGTAAAAAGTAAAGTAAACGCAAGCCCATATTTAAAAGCCGCTTTACTCTTTTTTATAAAACCATACAAAACCAAAATGAATATGAGATAAAGTAAAATAGTTGTTGTTATGGATAGGGATAATTCATTCCATAGAGAATATGGAATCTGATTTATCAGAAGAATGCTGTGGTTTAATAGCCAGATCGAAAGCCAGACTATTTTCCCAAGAAATAAGGCAGCAAAGGGAATGGGCGAAATTGTAATGAGTGCAATACATCCCCAAAGCGCGATAGTAGACAAAGGAATTGCGATCATGTTTGAGAGTAAAAACAGCAGGGGGAACTGGTGAAAATAATAAATACAGATTGGTAACGTAAGCAATTGTGCCGCCAGTGAAACTGAAGCAAGTTGCCACCCCCAATTTAAAAATTTATTTTGGAAATAAAACCAGTTGTTGATATTTTTTTGAAAAATTACGATTCCCGAAACTGCGAGGTAGGAAAGCTGGAACCCAACATCCCACAGCATAAATGGATTATAACACAATAAAATGAACGCAGAAATGGCCAATGAATTTAAGATCTGATTTTTTTTCTCAAAAGATTCACCTATGGCAATAAAGGAAAACATGACTGCAGAACGTAGCACCGATGCCGGCGCTCCGGTTAACAAAGAAAAGAACCACAAACAAAACAGGACGAGTAAAAGCCGGAGAAGCTTTGAGTTTTTAATAACGGGAATTCGGGCAAATATCCATAACAGTAAATAATAAATGAGGGCAAGGTGCATACCTGAAATAGCAATCAAATGCACGACGCCAACATTACTGTAAGCCTGAACCAGGTCTTTGTCCAGATCTACGCGATAACCGATCAATAGGGCTTTTGCGAGAGAAGATTCGTCATTTCCCGGAATATATTTTTGAAGTGTGGTTAGGATGTAATTACGGGTTTCAAAGATGATGCTTTTGTAAAAAGTTGCTTCATTTCCTTCTAAAAGCTTCCATTCGTTTTCTTTGAGATATACTTGATGATATATTTGTTGAAAGGCGCAATATTGTGCGTAGTCAAAAGCAGCCGGATTGCCACTGTTTTTGATAGATATCAGTGGCTTTTCGAAAATTATTTTGTCGCCATATTTCAATTTATTTGACGAGGTATTTTTTGCGAAATAAAATAAGATTTTCCCTGTTGTTTTCTGTTGAGACTCTTTATTTATAACTAATTCAACTGAGGCTAATGCTTTCAAAGATTTTGCTTTTTCCACCGGCGGCTCGTCGATGGTAGCAATCAAGTAACTACCGGAATCAGTATGTTTTCCGTACCACGAGGATTGATTTCTTATATCTTTTTGCCAGGTAATCAATGCTCCGAAAGCAACCAGTAATAATGAAATTAGAATGCCCTGAATTATTTTGTATCGAAAGCGGATTGCTTCAGACAAAAAAACCGAAAGAAGAAAAGCGACTACTGAAAGAACTGCTAAAACAAGAATTGAAACAATTTGAATTTTGAAATAAAATTGTAAAATTATTCCCACTATAACGGGGAGTAGTAAACGAAGAAATGGTGCCTTTTTCCAAATAAAAATGTGATGTGTTTTTCTCATCTGTCAAAGAATATTATTTGGAAATGGATTGCCTAATTTTTTTAAAATTCGTCCGTTATTAATTTTTTTTAAAATTATACTTGAAGATACATTTTTAATAAATTTATCTGGTATTGTTTAGATTTGTGCGGGGTATCAGAGCTTCAAACCAAATACCTACATTTTTACTAAGCTTTTTTATTAAAATAAATCAAATAATATTTGAATCATTCACAACAAATGGATTTTGAAAGTGTATATTCTTTTTTGATTGAAAAATTAGAAAAGGAATTGCCTTCATATCTTCATTACCACAATGCCGGACATACAAAAGATGTGCTGGCTGCGGCTGAACAACTGGCGTTATCAGAAAACGTATCTGATAACGATTTGACGATTATTAAAACAGCTGCTTTATTTCATGATAGTGGTTTCCTGGAAACGTATACAGATCATGAGGAAATCTCTTGTAAAATGGCAAGGAAGTGGTTGCCGCAATTTGGATACAGTACGGAAGAAATCGACAAGATCTGCGAACTAATTTTATCGACCAAAATGCCACAGGTTCCTGAAACCGGGCTGGCAGAAATCCTTTGTGACGCTGACCTCTATTATATGGGAACGGACAAATATTTTTTGAATTCGGATAAATTGTATAAGGAACTTCATGAAGCAGGGTTCGTAAAAAATCGGGACGAATGGCAGATTGAGGAATTAAAATTCGTAGAAGAGCATCAATATTTTACGAACAGCGCCCGAAAAAAACTTGATGCGAAATTAACACTAACATTATCTAAACTTAAACAGAGACTTGCAACGCAAAAAAAGACTGGCAAGTCTTTTCAGATTTATAATTGGATTGGAGATGCGTTGTTTCTGATTATTGGTGTGATCCTGGCTGCTTTTTCACTGAAAGGTTTTTTGATTCCGAATGGGTTTTTTGATGGAGGCATCACTGGCATCTCGCTTTTGATCCACGAAATTTATCACATGGATATCTCTCTGGTGATCGTTCTGGCAAACTTGCCATTTATCATTATTTGTATTTACGCCATCAATCTGAATTATGCGTTAAAAACATTTTTGTGCATTTTATTGCTTGGAATTTGTTTGTATTATTTCCCACATTATTCCATTACATCGGATAAGTTATTGGTTTCAATTTTTGGAGGATTCTTTCTCGGCGCTGGCATCGGGCTTACTATGAGAGCGGGTTGTGCGATTGATGGCATTGAAATACTTGCTCTTTATACATGGAAGAAAACAAGCTTTACCATTACCGAAATCATCCTTGCAATTAATATTCTCATTTTTAGTATTGCGGCTTTTCGCTTTGGCATCGAAGTGGCTTTATATTCGATGCTTACTTATTTTACAGCAACCAAAACGGTTGATTATGTAGTGGAAGGATTAGAAGCTTATGTAGGTGTTACGATTATTTCCGGCAAAAGTGAAATTATAAAAGATCGTCTTGTGAATGAGATGGGACGCGGGATTACGATTTACAAAGGTGAAAGAGGTTACCTTCCCGGCAAGTTTGATTTGCATAGTGATTGCGATATTATTTTTACGGTAATTACCAGATTAGAAATCAGAAAATTAAAAAACCTTGTGAATGAAATTGATCCCCGTTCATTTGTTTTTGCAAGCACTATCAAAGAGGCTTCCGGAGGAATTATTAAACGGCGGCATATACATTAAGTGAGAATACAAAATCCTTTTTATTGTCAATCTACTATGCGGAGCTTCGCATAGTTCAACATAATCTTCTTTTCTCCATTATATTCGAACTTGACCGTTGCCACCGGATTATGGGCAGCGCCTTCCATTTTTGTCACCTCTCCAAATCCAAATTTTTGATGTTCAATTTTTTGTCCGACTTTTAAATTACCCGTATCGCTCGGTGTAAAATCAGGCGAAGGAATGTGTTCTTTAATTTTAATAACCGGGGTAGAAACAAGATATGCCTGCTTTTCGGGCTTTGCTTCCCGTTTTTGGTTGAAAAATGAATGAGCTGATTTATCAAAAGAATTCCAGTGATTCGTGTGATTATTGCGCATGTTTCCTCCGGCAAATGCTTTGTCCAGGCATTCCTCCGGCAATTCGTCAATAAACCTGCTTGGCTCATTTTGAGTAAGATTTCCAAAACGATAACGACTGTTGGCGTAAGTAAGCCAAAGTCTTTTTTTTGCCCGGGTGATGGCAACGTAAAACAATCTTCTTTCTTCTTCCAGTTCTTCGCGGGTGTTGATGGCCATTGCATTTGGAAACAAAGTCTCTTCTAATCCACCAACAAAGACAACTGAAAACTCCAATCCTTTTGCAGCGTGAATCGTCATCAATTTTACGACATCGCTTTCGCCTTTATCGTCATCCGCATCCGTTAATAAAGTGATTTGTTGCAAATAACTGCCAAGACTTTTATCCAATAATTCACCATCTTCAGTGGGCGTCTCGGTAAAGCCTTTTATTGAATTCAATAATTCCTGCAGGTTTTCATATCGTGCGAGTCCCTCAGTGGTTTTGTCATTGAAAAGATCTTTTACGATACCGGTATTTTTTCCGACAAGAATGGAAAGATCATACGCGTTTTTCTTTTGTAATTCGCTCTGAAACATTTTGATCGTGATCACAAAATTATTGATGATCTCAAGTGTTGAGGCCCTGTAGCCAAATTCAGCAGCGCGTTCCAGCACATTCCACATAGAAATGTTCTGTTGGTTTGCATATAAAATTGCTTTTTCAATAGAAGTCTTTCCAATTCCTCTTGTAGGATAATTGATGATTCTTTTCAGCGCTTCTTCATCGCCCGGATTTACGATAAAGCGCAGGTAACTTAAAAAATCTTTGATTTCCTTTCTTTGATAAAAGCTGGTGCCACCGTAAATTCTATAAGCAATGTTCATTCTCCGAAGGCTTTCTTCAAAGCTTCTGCTTTGTGCGTTGGTACGATACAAAATAGCAAAATCATTATTGCGGTAGTGATTGCGTAATTTCTGTTCCTGAATTGCATCAGAAACATACTTTCCTTCATCGTTATCTGTTGCGGTACGAATCAGTTTTATTTTCTCACCTTCAATATTACTGGTCCATAATTTTTTGGGAATTTGTCCTTTGTTGTTGGCAATAATATGATTGGCGACGTTCAAAATATTTTGAGAGCTTCGATAATTTTGTTCCAGCATCACTACTTTTACCTGGTCATAATCTTTCTGAAATTGCAAAATATTTTCTATTGTAGCGCCACGAAAACTATAAATGCTTTGTGCATCATCACCGACTACTGCTACGTTTTCATGCATCGCACCGAGCAATTTTATGATCTGATATTGTGAAGTATTTGTATCCTGGTATTCATCAATCATGATGTATTTAAACTTGCGTTGATACTTGCTCAGACTTTCCGGATGTGTTTTTAATAACTGATAAAATTTAAGTAAAAGATCATCGAAATCCATTGCCCCATTTTTGAAACAGCGATTGCAATATGCCGTGTAAATCTGGCCGATCAATGGGCGATTGGCACGCATGTCTTCTTGCTGCAAACCATAATCGTTGATATATTCTTCAGGAGTGATCAGACTATTTTTTGCATTTGAAATCCGGTTATAAACTGTATTCGCTTTGTAATGTTTATCATCAAGATTCATTTCTTTTACGACGGCTCTCACCACACTTTTCGCATCATCGGTATCGTAAATTGTAAAATTTTTTGGATAGCCAAGCTTGTCAGCCTCGGCTCTTAGAATGCGTGCAAATACTGAATGAAAAGTGCCAATGTAAAGATTCCTGGCTTCATTGTTTCCCAAAATATTGGCTACCCGTTCTTTCATTTCAGCCGCTGCTTTGTTGGTAAATGTGAGTGCTAAAATTTGGAAAGAATCTACTCCCGTAGCCATCAAATGAGCAATTCTGGTGGTTAAAACTTTGGTTTTCCCACTGCCTGCGCCTGCCACAATCATAATCGGCCCATCGCGATGAAGTACAGCTTCGCGTTGCGATTCATTCAAACCCTGTAAATATTCCTGCATGTTGCAAATTTACGAAAAGAGGAACGGAAGAAAATTAGAATTGAGCGTAATAATCAGTTTGTGGAAAATTTTAGCTGATTTGTTATTTGAAGAATTGTCGGTAAATAAACATGTGCATTATTTTAAGATCTGGAATAAGAAAGAGGCGTATTTGTTTATTTACTAGACAGCATTATATCAGACTTTTTGCAGGATTATTTTTATAGTGTTCTATTTTATATTGAAACATAACAGCCATTTTATTAGCGCGCCAGATGGCCTCTTCTGCAATTTTCCCGGAAAATAATTCATTCAACGTTTCTGCAAATAATGCCAACCATTTTTCAAAATGAATTTTGCTTACAGGCAATTGTGCATGAGGTGGAAACGGGCTGCCATAATAGGTGTGTTCTCCCAACAAAACTGTTTGCCAAAAGGCGTACATTTTTGCGAGATGTTGTGGCCAGCGATTCTGAATTCGCTCATCGAAAATGGGACCGATCAGGCTATCTGCTCTGACTTTCCCATAAAATGTATCGACCAATATCTTTATATCTTCTAAGCTAAGTATGTCTTTTTTTTCTTGTGCCAATGCGCATATAATTAAATGAAAAATTATGATGACAAAACTATCGATAAAAACCTCTCGTTGTTTTATTTATGAGGATCTTCATCTCATTTAACAAAATGAATTTATTAGGATCCTGGTTCGAATATTTCATGGGTCGAAATTGCAATCCTGTTCCAAGAATTGATGATAACGATCTGCATGATGATTTGAGCCAATTCATTTTCGTTATAAAATTTTAATGCCTCGTGGTACGTTTCATCACTTAGTCCTTGTTCTGCAATCAGCGTCACTTCTTCGGTTAATTGTAAAACAGCTCTTTCTTCTTTCGTAAATAGCGGTGATTCTTTCCATGCTGACAATGCGAAAATCCTTCTTTGTGCTTCTCCAATTTTCAATGCTTCCTGTGTATGCATATCGATGCAATAAGCGCAACCATTTATTTGTGAAGCCCTGATTTTAATCATCTCACGCAGCAATGGCGGTAAATTGGTGCTTCGGATATATTGTTCTAACACCATCATGCCATTGTAAGCGCCAGGTTCGAGTGTCTTAATATCAATTCTAGTATCCATCCTATCCTTTTTTTTAAATTAATTTTTTGATGTAATCTGATGTAAGCGTGTTCATTGTTATTTCTTCCATTCCTTCAAAATGCAATAATTTTTCTGAAACATGCTTCATGGCATGAAGAGCTGTTTTCAGAAAACCAGGCCCCAGACTGATTCTTGCAACTCCGATTTTTTTCAATGTATTAAAATCAGGGATTCCCGGAAGCATTAAAACATTCACCGGTAAGCCAACTTCTCTGATTAATATTTCTATGCTATCTTTTTCTACAAGTAGTATGGGATAAAAACCGTCTGCACCGGCGTCTTTATATAAATTTCCTCTTTCAATCGCTTCTGAAATTTTTTCTTCTTTTGTTGAATAATTCTTCTGTATGAAAACGTCTGTTCTGGCATTTATAAAAAGGTTGCTTCCATTTTCAGAAGCGATTTTTCGAATCAGATTAATTTTTTCTGATTGCTCTTCTTTTGAAAATAAATTCTGTTCTCTATGGTTACTATCTTCAAAATTAATTCCTGAAATGCCAATGTCGATTAGCTTTTTTATATTTTCCTTCAGGATAGAATTATTTGGTGCATAGCCACTTTCAATATCAGCAGTGACGGGAATTTTTACACTATTTACAATTTTCTTCAGAATCTGAATGACTTCGTCGAAAGTAATTTTCTCTCCGTCATCCATTCCATTCGTATAAGCGATAGATGCGCTGGCAGTTGCCACCGCTTTATATCCAACATCTTCTAAAAGCTTTGCTCCTAAAGGATCCCAGATATTTGGAAGAATTAAAAGTTCTTCATTATGATGCAGAAGATGAAATTGCTTTTCTTTTTCGTTTTGTATATTTTCTGAAAACATTTGTATTGAAAGAGTTTGGGAAAGAAAAAATATTCTCCCTTGTTCAACCAAAATTAAGAATGATTCTTAAGTAAATATCGTATTACAAATGTGTAGCAACTTTTCTTTCCCTTTTCGTAAATGACTGGAAAAAGAATTTTTGATGATGGCAGTTTTTAAAATATGAATAGTAGAATGAATTATAGTAAATCAACAAAAAATGTAAATTCTAAATTCTCCTGCTATCAAAAATTGATCTCTGCACTGCTTATTTTACTTCCTCCCATTTTACAAAATGTGTTCAAGATATTTTCAAAATTTTCAGGTTTGATCGCTTGCGTAGCATCGGTAATAATTGTAGATTTAAATCCAAGTCCGAGACCATCCAAAGCAGTAAAATTTACACAAAAATCAGCTGCCAATCCTGCAACATAAATGTGCGTGATTCCTCTTCCTTGCAGATAAGAACCCATTCCCGTTGCTTTCTTTTTTCCATTATCAAAAAATCCGCTGTAGCTGTCTATTTCTTTTTCCATTCCTTTCCTGAAAATTGCTTCAACTTTTTTTGTTTGCAGAATTGGAGAAAATTCTGCACCGGAAGTTTCCTGGATGCAATGGGCTGGCCAAAGAACCTGTGTCAATCCATCCAGATTTATTTCTTCAAAAACTTTTTTTCCCGGATGAACTGACGCAAAACTCTTGTGGTCAAAAGGATGCCAGTCTTGTGTGGCAATTACAAGGTTGAATTTATCCTGTATGCTATTGATCACAGGAATAATTTTATCTCCGTTTTTGACCGCTAAAGCACCGCCCGGCAGAAAATCCAATTGAACATCAACAATAATTAAAGCATTCATTAATTTATCTCCTCCGATTCTTTTTGAGTAATTCCATAATAATCTGATAAATGATTTTCATATGCTTCATCTATTTCCTGTGATTCGTCATATTCAGGACTATTCTTTACCGCATCTGTACTTACTTTTACCACTACAACTGAATTTTCCCAATTAACCTGTTTTATCAGGTTGGTCGAAACCAACACTTTACTGCGATTGAGCCAATTCCCGGTATCTAAAACTAAATATTTGATCTTCCAGTTTTGATCATCAAAGATGTAATCAATTACTTTACCGATTTCACCGTTTGTCGCATGAATCGTGTATCCTTTTACTTCTTCAGTGCTTCTTAAATGTTTGTCGCCGGTTTGCGGGTTTTCGTAATTTGTTGCCTCTGGCTTCGGAGCTTCACTTTCATAGAGCTCGCTTGGCATGGCTCCGAAAATTCCTGCACCATGTTCGTCCGGCGAATTTCCCCAATACATTTCCCAGGGATAATAGGAAGAAAGCATCTCTTCCTGTTGCCTGTTGACTGGTTTATCTGTATCAATATCAGGACTGTTCTCAATTTGAGCTTTTGTTAGGTTTACTGGGAATTCATTATTTTCCCAATCTGGTTGTTGCAGAACCTTTGGAGAAATGAGCACCTTTCGGCCTGAAAGCCAGTTTCCTGTTTTTACAATCAAATAACGAATCGTCCATGATAGATCATCAAAATAAAATTCTTCCACAACACCAATTTCTCCATCAGTTTCTTTCATTTGGAAACCGATTAAATTTTTAATATTGCGTTTCATAACAATGGTTTTAAAATGTGAAGTTAATTCGAAATGAAAGCGCAATCATTGTTCCAAATATTATTGATGCTAGTTTTTTTGAAAACAGATCAATATCAAATAACCAGTAAAACAACAAATAAGACGTATAATAATTCTGTAGAATCTTCTTTTTCTTAATTGCAGATTATTCGTGATTTTGTAATTGGTTTCCCTCTTTTTAAATTAAAAGATTATGCATGACAGCCTTTTGAAGATCATGCTATAAATTTGTTTTATGAGCCATCCTGATTATTATAGAAAACAATTAGAAGAATTAATTTCAAATGCACTAAAAGAAGATATCGGTGATGGAGATCATTCATCACGATCATGCATAGACGAAAATGCAAAAGGTAAAGCCGTTCTAAAAATAAAGGACCAGGGAATTCTGGCTGGTGTTGAGGTTGCTGAAAAGATATTTTCTTTTGTTGAGCCTGAAACTGATTTTAAAATGTTCCTGAAAGATGGTACTGAAATGAATTACGGTGATATTGCTTTTGAAGTGAATGCTAAAATAAATACGATTTTGAGTTGTGAAAGACTTGTACTCAATTGCATGCAGCGAATGAGTGGGATTGCGACTCTAACTAAAGAATATACTGCTAAGCTGGAAGGATATAATACCAAGTTATTAGATACGAGAAAAACGACTCCCAATTTCCGTTTATTGGAGAAAGAAGCGGTAAGAATTGGTGGTGGCATGAACCACCGGTTTGGCTTATACGACATGATCATGTTGAAAGATAATCACATAGATTATTGTGGAGGAATTGAAAGAGCGATTGAAAAAGCCTGGAAATATGTACAACAAAAAAAGCCCAAATTGCAAATAGAAGTAGAAACGCGAAGTATTGATGATATCAAAAAAGTGATGAAAACCGGGAAGGTCAATCGTATCATGCTGGATAATTTCTCTCCGGAAAAAATTAAAGACGCATTAAAAATTATTGATGGGAAGTATGAAACAGAAGCTAGTGGTGGAATAACGCTTGAAAATATTGAATCGTACGCAGCTACGGGAGTAGATTATATTTCCAGCGGAGCGATTATTCACCAGGCAAAAAGTTTAGACTTGAGTTTAAAAGCTGAAATAACACAATAAAATGCCGAAGAAGAAGTTATATAATAGTGGCGGAATCGTTTATTCAACTGCGGACGATTTTAAACCTTCAAATAATGAACAGGAGGAAGAATCTTTATTGCCGGAGGAACAATTATTGAAAATCATTCTTGATAAAAAACATCGTGGTGGAAAAACGGTAACAATTGTAAAAGGGTTTTCTATGAAAGAGCCGGAGATAGAAAATCTGGGAAAGAAATTGAAAACATTTTGTGGAAGTGGGGGTACGGTAAAGGACAAGGAAATTATCGTTCAGGGAGATCACAGTGAAAAAATTTTTCAATGGCTTTTGAAAAATGGGTTTAGTAAATCAAGGAAAATATAATTCATTTAATTACTTAGTTTCAATAACTTTAACACAACCAAAAAGCCATGGTCTCTAAAATTTCAGAAGGAGTTACCGTAAGTGTTGAGATCTATTATCAGCCGGAGTACAGCAATTCAGCTAATAATGAATATATGTTTGCTTACCGTATTACTCTCGAAAACAACAACTCATTTCCAGTTCAGTTATTGAGAAGGCATTGGTATATTTTTGACAGTACTACAGAGCATCGGGAGGTAGAAGGAGAAGGAGTAATTGGGGTTCAGCCTGTGATTAATTCTGGAGAAAAATACCAGTACGTAAGCGGTTGTAATTTAAGAAGCGAAATGGGAAAAATGCATGGATTATATTTTATGGAAAACTTGTTGAACAAGCGATCGTTTACCATCAATATTCCGGCTTTTGAAATGATTGTTCCATCGAAGTTGAATTAAATCCTTGGTTTATATTTTGATTGACTGTAAATTTCCCTCGAGTCTGTTTTCATTAATTCAGTGAGTGTTGTTTCAGGATATTTTTCCATAAACTTTTTTACGATTTGGAGTCCTGAAAAAGTCCCGATATTACCGGGTGCATCATCACCGAGCTCCGGTGTTTTAGGACTTTCTCCAATGTAATTTTGAACAATATTTTGGTCGGTTTTATTAAGTACGTCATTATTCAAAAAAAAGTTCCAGATGACTGCTTCATTTTTATAGGAATCTTTCAGTTGTTTTTTCGTGTATCCGATACAATCAGATTCGGGCGTGTAGGGTAAAAATTTTGTAAGAAGAAAAATTCGTCTTCCTTTATCGACCATTTGCTCAATCATTGCTCTCCCATTGCTTTTTTCCGGAAACAAATCATCTACAACATTGCGCATACAATTAACGACGATGTGTTCTGCATCGAAATTTCTGGATATATACTCTGGATATTGTTCCAATCCCTCCTTGCTGCTGTAAAACGAAAAGTCTTTTCCAAGATGAAACTGGAGCCCGATACCGAGACTTTTTGTAGTAAGCACATCTCCCTGTACGCCAAAAGAAGTCTCAAAATTGGCATTTATCGGACCGATGAAAGTTATAACCGATTGTGGAATCTCATATTGTGGGAAATAAAATTTTACAAATTGTAATCCTTTTTTTATGGCTTCAGTTTGATTATCAAAATTTTTATACACCAAATCAGCGGAATCTTTTATCGGGGAATAATCGTGAATAAACATGCGGATTGCTTGTGCTTCAGGATTATTTTCGATCAATAAACTATCGAGTTCTAATCCCAAAATATTAGCGGTAAACGCTGGTAAGAAATCAGGGTATTTTTGCAATATTGATTTCATTGATTCGGAGACTTTCGTTGTATCCATTGCAAAAAAATCCTGTTCAAATCTTTTTGTTTCGATATTAATTTTTATTGAAGAAACATCGGGAATATTTTTATTGCTATTGCAGGAAACTAAAATAAAAAAAGCCAGAAAGGGAATAAAAAATTTTCTCATACCCCAAATAAAAGCAAAAAAATAAAGACAATTTTGTTAAATGAAAAAATAAATTGGCATTTTATTCTCCTTATTTTTACCAGATGAAAGTCGTTCTTGCTCAACAAAATTATCACGTCGGTAATTTTGAAGATAATTTAAGTAAAATAATTGACGCAATTAAATTTGCAAAAAAAGCGAATGCGGATTTAATCGTTTTTAGTGAAATGTGTATTTGTGGTTATCCTGCGAGGGATTTTTTGGATTTTGATGATTTCATAAATAAATGTTACGAAAGCTTAGAAAAAATTAAACAATTTACAGATACAATAGGAGTGATTGTAGGAGCCCCGGATAGAAACGCTGTAAAGGAGGGAAAAGATCTTTTTAATGCGGCATTTTTTCTTTATCAAAAAGAAATAAAAAGTATAACTCACAAAACCTGTTTGCCAAACTACGATGTGTTTGATGAGTACAGGTATTTTGAACCGGCATACAATTGGAATACCATTGAGTTCAAAGGAAAAAGAATTGCTTTGACAATTTGTGAAGATATCTGGAACTTGGGTGATAATCCACTTTATCGGATTTGTCCTATGGATATTTTGATGAAGCAGGATCCAGACTTTATGATTAATATTTCTGCTTCACCTTTTGATTATACACACGCGGAGGACCGAAAAGCCACCATAAAATCAAATGTCTTAAAATATAAAATACCGATTATTTATTGCAATGCAGTCGGCAGCCAGACAGAAATTATTTTCGATGGAGTTTCCTTATGTTTTGATAAAGATGCGAATCTTTGTTGGGAACTATCTCAATTCAAAGAGGAATTGAAAGAAGTTATTTTGAATGATGATGGAACGTTTGGTTCCGACGTTATGATTAACGCAAGGGAGATCCCTGATCAATTGTTGGAACCTGTTCGGTTTGTTCCGTCATTGAATATTTCGCAGGTTTATAATGCGATTGTTTTGGGTATCAAAGATTATTTCTCAAAAATGGGATTTACACGGGCGATTGTTGGAAGTAGTGGTGGTATAGATAGCGCTGTTACGATTTCATTGGCATGCGAAGCGTTGGGGAAAGAAAATGTGCGGGCTGTTCTGATGCCCTCTGAATTTTCGACTTCTCATTCTGTATCAGACGCTGAAATACTCAGTAAAAATCTTGGGAACCAATATGATATCATTTCGATCAGAAATATATATCGTGAATTTTTGTCAGCACTGAAGCCTGTTTTTGAAGAGTTGCCGTTTAATGTAGCCGAAGAAAACATCCAAGCTAGATCAAGAGGAGTCTTATTAATGGCGCTGGCTAATAAGTTCGGTTATGTTTTATTGAACACTTCTAATAAAAGTGAATTGGCTGTTGGATACGGAACGTTATATGGCGATATGGCAGGCGGGCTCAGTGTTTTGGGAGATTGTTATAAACAACAAGTTTACGAACTTGCAAAATTTATCAATTCAGAAAAAGAAATCATTCCTTCAAATATTCTTCAAAAAGCTCCTTCAGCAGAATTGAAGCCTGGACAGAAAGACGTTGACAGTTTGCCGCCGTATGAAATTCTAGATCAGATTTTGTATCAATATATAGAAAGGATTCAGGGGCCGGTAGAAATAAAAGCACTCGATTTCGAAGGGCCACTTGTGGATCGGATTTTGAAAATGGTTAATAAAAATGAATACAAAAGGAATCAGTTTTGTCCGATTATCCGGATTTCTCCTAAAGCCTTTGGAACAGGAAGAAGGATGCCAATTGTGGGTAATTATTTAAATTGATGTAGAGATAGAACTCAAAGAAATTTGATTGTAGTCCCGACAAGAATCGAACTTGTATCTAAAGTTTAGGAAACTT
>JBDTKF010000101.1:0-37191 GCA_039935455.1 Ginsengibacter sp. | reverse complement strand
TTGCTATTTCAGTAGCGTACTTCTACAGTTCCGCAACGGTTTTCGGTTTAAAGGGAATGGACTTTTTTTGGGAACTAGCTACATTAATTATTGTTATGCTTTTAGGGCATTGGATAGAAATGAAATCCGTGGCGGGCGCATCAAAAGAATTGGAACTTTTGGTTCAATTAATGCCTGCTGATGCACATTTAATTTCAGGGAATGATGTTACAGAAGTAAAAACTGAAACACTCAAAGAAAATGATATTATTCTAATTAAACCGGGAGAAAAAGTAGCGGCTGATGGAATCATTGAAGACGGTGAAAGTTACCTGAATGAAAGTATGCTTACCGGCGAATCAAAGCCTGTTCAGAAAAGGAAAGGTGATAAATTAATTGCAGGTTCTATAAATGGTAACGGCTCATTAAAATTAAAAGTTTCTCATGGCGCTAAAGATTCTTATTTATCGCAGGTAGTGAAATTAGTTAAGGATGCACAGAATGCTAAATCCAAAACACAATTATTAGCAGATAAAGCAGCCCAATGGCTTACAGGCATTGCAATTCTTGCAGGGGTAACTACCTTTATTTATTGGTATGCTGATGGAAAAACCCTGGCGTTTGCGATAGAGAGAATGGTAACAGTGATCGTAATTTGTTGCCCGCATGCTTTAGGATTAGCAGTGCCATTGGTGGTGGCAAAATCCACTGCTCTTTCTGCAAAGAATGGTTTGTTGATTAAAAACAGAACCGCCTTTGAAAATAGCAGAAAAATAACCACGCTTGTTTTTGATAAAACAGGTACATTGACCATTGGGAAATTTGAAGTTTCAAAAGTGGTTTCTTTACAGGAAGGCTTTCCAGAGAACGAATTGATAAGAATTGCTTCCGCATTGGAACAAAATTCTGAACATCCAATTGCAACAGGCATCATGCAGAAAGCGAAAGATTTAAATCTTCCTGTTCCGGCTACAGAAAATTTCAATGCCATAACAGGAAAGGGCGTAGAAGCAATTGTAGAAGGAAAAAAAGTTAAAGTAGTAAGTCCCGGATTCCTGAAAGAAAATAAAATCCCGTTCCCTTCAAACTTTAAAACGGATGCTGCTGAAACAATTGTATTTATAATTATTGATCATGCATTAGTGGGCTACATTGCCTTATCGGATGAAATTCGCCCTGAATCATTTGAAGCAATACAGGAATTAAAAAAGAACAATATCCGATCTATTTTACTAACCGGCGATAACAAAACCGTTGCAGAAACAGTGAGCAAAGCTTTAGGTATGGATAGTTTTATCGCAGAAGTATTACCCCATCAAAAATTAGAAAAAATAAAAGAATTACAAAGCAAAGGCGAATACGTTGCTATGACAGGCGATGGCGTAAATGATGCCCCTGCATTAGCCCAGGCAGATATAGGAATAGCTGTGGGAAGCGGAAGTGATATCGCTGCAGAAACAGCAGGAATAATACTAGTAAATAGTAACCCTAAAGACATCGTGAACCTTATTTTATTTGGTAAAGCAACCTATAAAAAAATGGTGCAAAATCTCATGTGGGCAACAGGTTACAATATTATTGCATTGCCATTGGCTGCAGGTGTTTTGTATAATCTGGGAATATTATTAAGCCCTGCGGCAGGTGCCGCATTAATGAGCGTGAGCACCATCGTGGTAGCCATAAATGCAAGCATGCTGAAAATAAAAGAGTGATAAAATAAATTATCGCTTTGCAATCTATAGAGGCCCGGGGGAAGTTTAAGATGACTCTGATCCCGAAGAAAGGATCGCCATGTATTTTATCTTTAAAAAAAACAACTAACAGGAATTAATAATTGTTCATACAAACCACACTGAACAGGTTGAATTCTATTCTAACCTTTTCGAAGGAATTAAAATTTAGCCATTAGATTTGTAATTAAATTTTAATTCTTGATCATATTCTACCACCTGTTTTTGATTTTTTACAAAGCCGGCATTTACCTCGTATCATTTGGAAATAAAAAAGCAAAACTATGGATCTCGGGAAGAAAAGATATTTTTCAAAAATTACAAAAAGCTTTAGAATCTTCTGCCAGCAAAAAAACAATCTGGATGCATTGTGCAAGTCTTGGCGAGTTCGAACAAGGCCGGCCAGTATTACAAAGAATTAAGGAGGATTTTGCAGACACTATAATTGTAATTACTTTTTTTTCTCCATCCGGTTTTGAAATTGCAAAAAACAACAAAGATTTCAAGCACGTTTTTTATCTGCCAATGGATTCAAAAAATGCTGCAAAAAAATGGTTGGAAATTCTAAAGCCTGACCTTGTTCTCTGGGTTAAATACGAATATTGGCATTTTTATCTAAAAGAAATCAGCAAACGAAATATTCCATTATTAATGATATCTGGAGTTTACAGAAGTAATAAGATTTTTTTTAAATGGTATGGCGGATTTTACCGAGATATGTTACACTGTTTTACGCATTTTTTTCTTCAGAATGAAGATTCAAAAGAACAGTTAGAGAAAATTATTTCACAGGAAAGAATTACCATTTCGGGAGATACAAGATGCGATCGTGTCATCCATATTGCCGAAAATTTTACAGAGGTTCCTGGCATCAAAGCGTTCTGCGGAAATCATCAGGTAATCGTGGCAGGAAGTACCTGGGAGGAAGATGAAGCTGAATGGACACATTATGTCAGACAACATCCTGAAATAAAATTTATCATTGCACCGCATGAAATTGATGCGGAAAATCTGACGGATGTACAAAAAAGTTTTACAGGTAGTTTCTTTTATTCTGAATGGATATCTGATCAACGTGCGACAACCGAATACAACTTTTCTTCCAACGGTATTCAGGAGCCGAATTGCCTGATAATAGACAACATCGGAATGCTCTCTAGATTGTATCAATATGCAACCATAACCTATGTTGGCGGCGGATTTGGTGATGACGGTCTCCATAATATTCTTGAAGCTGCAGTTTACGGGAAACCGGTATTTTTTGGACCGGAACATGAAAAGAATTTTGAAGCAAACGAAATGATAGAAGCCGGAGGAGCCATCAGCATCAGCAACGCGATCGAACTTGAAAAAACAGTCAATCGTTTACTGAATAATGAAACAGAATTACTATCACGAAGTGAAGCTGCAAAAAAATATGTTTACAAAAATGCCGGCGCAACTTATAAAATCATTTCCTATATCCATGAGAAAAAGCTGCTGTAAGTCTTATTAGATTGGAATAAGAATCTTCGATAAAACTCCGTTTACTCATTCAAATCTGCACTCATTATTCCTCCAGCATCTTATTGATGAGGTTATTGAATTGGTTTTTGAATTCGGTGTAATGATTACCAGTCGCAGGTCCGGAAAATCCTCTTTCAACTTTGCGGATGTTTCCTTTTTTATCCACGTATATCGTAGTAGGAAATGCATTTATAGATTCCAACTGTGGTAGTGTTTTTTTAGTTCGTAATGGATCTGAAACGGTTACACCGGTTATTAAAATGGGATACTGAACTTGAAATCTTTTTTTGAATGGCAGTAATTCTTTTTGAGATTCTTTGAAGTCAGTTGTGCGTTCATAAGCAAGACCAATTACTTCAAACCCACGTTGGCGGTTGTTTGTATAGAAATCACTTAGAAACTTTGTTTCATCCATGCAGTTCGGACACCAGGAACCCATGATTTGAATGACGATTACTTTTCCTTTATACTTATCACTGTTGATCGAAACCTGATTACCGTCTTCGCTATTTGGGAAACTAAAATTGAGTTTGCCAGCGTTAAGATTAATTTTTGTTTCATCAAAGCCATCGGATACTTCTGTATATTCTTTTTTGACCGCACTCCAATCCTCAATACTTTTTGCACCGGAATAAAATTTGCCTCCTGATATATTTTTATCATCATCAATTTTAGCAATAAACAAATAAGCATTTCCTCCATCAAAGGTGGAAAGTTTCAAACTATCACCATTTACAACGCCATCTAAATAACGAAAGTCGCCCGTAGGATCCAGAAAGGTTCCTGCGAGGTGCGATCCGTTTTGAATAAATTCTGCAACAATTGTATCCATCTTACCCTTGGCAGATCGGAACTCTGAAACCCATCTACCGGAAATATCAGCAACCGGCTTTGTCGATATTTCAAATCTTTCTTTGGTATTTCGTGTCGCAGCGAAAGGCAAAATCTGAATTCTTTTACCATACTTCTTTACCCAAACTCCCTCTAAATTTCCTTCATCAGTAATCTTTGCTCTGAAGCCGGATTCAAAAAAAGGCATTTGTATAAAAACAGAATCATCACGGGTTTCAATACTATCAACCAACAAATGTTCCGCTCCATTAATCACGTAAATTATTTTTTTACCAGCACTGTCTTTACTTTGAAAATTGAAGACAATTTTTTGCCCATCCGGTCTTTCAATTGTTGCGCGCCAAAATCCATTTTCAAATTGAGTTGCTTTTGGCAACCCATGAATTGAAATAAATGAGAAGATAAAAAAACAAACCAATGCAATTTTATAATGAAATACTTTTCTTTTTTTCATGACCAATTTTTTACTAAAACCACGTTTACAATTTAATCCAAATTATTCTTTTTAAAACACGAATGCAGCCGTTTTTTAAATCAATTAACCATTGGAATAAAAAACGGCTGATCGAATTTTATCTGACATCGAACCACAATCTGGTTGTCAGTAAATCCTCACCCTGATCGGCCACTGCTTGTTGATAGCTTTTCCCATTCAAAGATTGTTCGGTGCCCGGATAAATAAACCGTAAAGGAATCTGTCCGTTCAACACGCCTGCAACTGCGGGTTGTAATTGAGGGTAATCAAGCCTGCGCCATTCTGCATAAGCCTCGAGCCCCTGCCCAAACAAAGCGATCCATTTTTGTTCTCCAATCGATTTTTTAAAATTCTCAGCATCATATTGTACTACGAAAGAATTCACATAAGCATGCGCATCTGTTTCAGAAACATCGTATTGATACAAAGAAGCCAGGATCGCCTGTTTGTATAAATCTTTCGCATCTTCATTTATGAAACCACGTGCGGCGGCTTCTGCCCGGTCAAACAACACTTCTGCATAACTGATCAACACCGCAGGAGCATGTGGTTCGGTAAAATAAGTTCCTGGTTCAGACGTTTTGGAAAAGCCATAACTACTTGCGTCGCCAACCAATAATCCATTCGGAAGTCCTACGTATTCCTGCGGAGTCTGGTCTGCTGTTTTTTTAGCATAGATTGACAACCGTGGATCATGAAGCTGAATTAATTTATCAATAATTGTTTTACTGATTCTGTAATCATCTCTTGTGTCAAAATAATTGCTGATTGGATTTTGGTTGGGAGAATTAAGATAAACCAATTGCGCAATTTCAGTGTTACTGCTGATAAAAGAACCTCCTTCATTTTGAATATCAGTCAAAACCTGTTTGGAAATTTCTGGTTCGCGATCAGAAATCCGAAGAGCAATACGTAGCCTGAGTGAATTCGCAAACTTTTTCCATAGAGAAATATTATTGTTATAAATGACATCTCCTGCAATTGATTTTCCCGAAGGATCCAGGTTTGCCTGTGCCATTTTTAAGTCATTCAATATTCCTTCATAAACAACCTTTTGGTTGTCGTAAGCGGGAGTCAGAAAAGTGTCAATCCGGATAGATTGTGAATAAGGAATATTACCAAAAGCATCAGTAAGCAAAGAAAAAACCCAGGAACGTAATACAAGTGCGACGCCCTTATAGTTCGGATTTTTTTGAGCGTCGGCGAGTTTGATAATTTCGTCAAGATCAACAATGCCAGAATATCCTACTCTCCAAAATTCCTGAAAATCATTATTGGTAAAAATATATCTGTCGGGATCTGTATATTGGATCATCGCCCATTGTTGGACAAAAAGAGAAGAGGGATTGGTGCTTCGCGTAATACTCCAATATTCATCGACCGCATTTTTTGTTGCAGCCGTCAATAAGTAATTCGGCTGGGCGACTTCCGCTGCATTGGCATTTTTATTGATTTCCGTTAGTTCCTTTTTGCACGATGTAACCGCGAATAAAACAAGAGAGAAAAATAGTAAAGAAGCATATTTGAGTTTCATGATGATTAAAATTTAATGTTGATATTAAAACCGATGTTGCGAACAGTTGGAAGGGTTAAATCTTCCAGGCCTTGTGCATTACCGGTGTTGAAAGCTGTTTCAGGATCAATGTTTGGAACTTTTTTATAAATAATCCATAGGTTGCGCCCTACCAAAGAAACGGTAGCACTTTGAAATCCTATGTTTCTAATCCATTCATTTGGAAGTGTATAACTAAACTTCACTTCCCGTAGTTTCACGAAAGACGCATCATAAAGAAATTGTTCATCGACATTAGTAAATCCTTTGTAATATCGCTGTGCCGGTAAAATGGTTGAATTCGATTTTCCATCCACTGTTACTCCCGGAAAAATATTTCCATCGTGATAGACAATTTCTCCAGAAGGTCCTTGAGTTTCATTCTTTGATAATTCAACAGCCGCTAAAGATGTTTTGTTATCCGGGTAATAATAAGTCAATCCATTATGAGCAGCGTCCCGGCCCTCCATCGTTGTAGCAAGCACTCCGGTATAAGTGCCTGTCCGGTTTGTATTTGAATAAACAGATCCGCCGATTCTTGCATCAACAAGGAAACTAAGATTCAATCCTTTGTAACTAAAATTGTTATTGATTCCGCCAAGCCAGTCTGGAGTAAACTTTCCAAGGAATCTTTTTGTCGGATCTATCGTCGGCGTTCCATCAGACTTTACAATAATCTGACCTGAAGCGTTTCGCAGGTATGCATTCCCAAATAAAGTCCCATAAGGTTGACCCACTGCAGCGAGTACCTGTACGGTTCTGTTCGATCCCAAAACATAACTTTGCAATCTGCCTTCTTTATCCAGTTCCAATACTTCACTGTGATTGGTTGCATAATTCAAATTTACATCCCAGTTGAATTGCTTGTCTCTAAAGAGTTTAATGCCTGCCTGTACCTCAATTCCTTTATTATTTATTTTCCCTCCGTTGATCAGTTTTTTGGTATAACCAGTAGAAGGGCTGACATCTACACTTAAAATCTGATCAATACTGTTTGTGTTATATACACTCAAATCAAAATGGAGTAAATTATCAAACAATCCAGCTTCCACACCGGCTTCTGCAGAAGTAGTGGTCTCTGGTTTCAAGTTTGGATTAAGATCTTTACTTGAAGCGCTTTGTTGAGGATTGGAACCAAAAGGTGCTGTAAAATCGTATGTATTGATCAGTTGATAGGCGTCTGCCGCTTTACCCACTTTAGACCAGCCCCCACGGAATTTCAAATAGCTTAAAAAACTACTCTTGATATCAAGCGCCTCAGTTAATATAAAGCTTCCATTAACAGAAGGGTAAAAATAAGATTGATTAGCTTCCGGCAAAGTAGATGACCAATCGTTTCTCGCGGTAAGATTCAAATAAGCATAGTTTCTAAATCCAATCTGTGCAGAAGAAAATAAACTATAAGTCTTTAGGATACTAAAATAATTTGAAGAAATCAAAGGGTCGCGAGAGTTACTCAATGTGTAAACGTCACTAACAGCAAGCTTCGGTGCAATCTGATCGTTTTGTTCATAACTATTACTTCGAATATTTGCGCCTCCTAAAATATCGATTGAAAAATCATTACTAATCTTCTGATTAAAATCGAGAGTAGCCTGTGTGTTATTTTCACTTAGAGTATAAGCGTCTTCTTCATAAGATCCAAAAGGCGTACCGTTGGTTCCATAAGCTATTTTTAATTTTCTGCGATCAGTGTAATAATCATTACCCGTGCGCAAATTTGCTGTAAAATTATGGCTGAGTTTATAATCCAATTCAACGCTCCCTATAATTCGGTCACGTCTTTGCGCTACTGTGTTTTCATACGCTACAAAATAGGGATTACTATAATAACTGTTATTCCAGTTGAAATTATTACCATCAGCATTCCGATAATTTTTCAATTGATGGATATCTACCTGACGGCCAAACCACGTAAATTGCAACATCGTACTGGTTGATCTTTTCCCTCCTGATCCCGGAAGATTATCAGCTTCATCGCGGACATAATTTGCAATTGCGTGTAAGGTTAGTTTTGGCGTAAGCCGATAACTGGTGTTCAGTAAAAAAGAATTTTTCCCCTGTTCAGAATTTGGGATCACACCGGTTTGTTTCTGGTTATTGTATGAAAAACGAAAATCGTATGTATCATCTGATCCCGCAATAGCAACTCCGTTGGTAAAAGTATAACCCGTGTTGAAAAAATCACGTACATTATTTGGGTAGGCTACGAACGGCACGGGAACACCGTTTGAGTTAAACTGAGGGATAAGTCTTCCATCCAGTGCGGGCCCCCAGCTTTCATCAACACCGTCATTTATGCCGCCGCCCTTTCCATTTACAAAACTAAATTTTCCATTGGAGCCCTGACCAAATGAGTTTTGATAAGTTGGTAAGACTAATAAGTTAGAGAAAGAAGAATTTGAATTAAGTGTAACCCCGAGCCCCTTTTTATTTTGACCGTTTTTTGTTTTAATTAAAATCACGCCCGCCGCTGCACGCGATCCATAAAGGGCAGCAGCATTCGGCCCCTTCAACACGCTGACAGATTCGATGTCTTCTGAATTAATATCGGCAATTGCATTTGAGAAATCCCTGGAACCGCCTTTCCCCAACAGCTGCGAGTTATCTACAGGTACACCATCTACAACAAATAATGGCTGATTATTCCCATCGATGGAAGTTTCGCCGCGAATAATAATCCTTGAAGAACCCATATCCCCCTGGCTGTTGATAATATTCACACCTGCAATTTTACCGGCTAATCCATTTACCAGATTGACTTCTTTTGCTTCTGAGATATCTCTGGATTTTAGCTCCTGAACAGAATAGCCGAGAGATTTTTTTTCCTTGGAAATTCCCAACGCGGTTATCACTACTTCATTCAATACATTCTCATCTTCTTCAAGAAAAACTTTTATTGAACTATTTTTTTGGGTAACATTTATTTCCTGTGACTTATATCCCACAGATGAAAAAACCAACACCCCTTTACCTGGTAAATTCAAGCTGAAGTTACCATTCTCTCCGGTAATCGCAGTATTGTTATATCCTTTGCTGGTAACAGTTACAGCAGATAATGGGTTTCCTGTTCCTTTAGAAATGACTGTTCCATTTAATTGGATTTTTTGTGCAGTCACAGTTTGTGATAAGAGGACCAAAACAATTCCTGTTATCAGTTTAAGATTATTAATTATAGAATTTCTGAACATTGTATCTGGTTAAAAATGAAGAAAGGTTTTTAAGAAAATTAAGGACATACCTGTGGCTAATCGAATATTTGTACAGCTCGCGAGACTGAATTAAATAGCCGAAAAGTGGGGAATTGTTAAGCTAAAAATTAGTAAGATCACATGCAGCAACAAGGCTCATGCATGACACAACAACACAGGTTGATTTGTTTGAGGCGATTGGAAACGGTTAACCATAAATTGATCGAGTTGATCTGTTTCACTATGTGTAGTTTTTAGTTGTAATTATAATTTTAAAAATTACTTACCAGGATGTAAAAACAATCCGTTCATCAAAATGAAAAAGCGCTTCGAAAAATCAGAAGCGCTTTACATAAGGTAAACATATTGTTTCAAAATATTGCATCTGACTTAACTAGCCATGTCTTTTAATCATGACGGAATTAGCACCATTTCTCCTTTTAGAAGACGGTTGCTAAGGCTTCACAGGGCCTTTCCCTCAGCCTTTCTTGATAAGTAATTATTAAAGAACTGGCGCAAATGTATATCGACTTTATTATCCTACCAAATTAATAGGATACTTTTTGAAAAATATTTTTTGAATTAAATGAAAAGTATAACGGTCATGCATACACGAAAAAAAAGAAGCAAAGGAATAAAATACGAATCGTTTCTAAAACTTCGTTCACTGTTTCTATACCAGTGTCAATACCTCTCCGAATTACCAGCACCATTTTAGTTTATATATATTCCATCGAATTCAACTCCATATTTCAATAATTGAAGCGCGTTCATTAAATGAATGCAAATAATTCATTTCGGTTTTCATTTCTTTCCTGTTTACTAATCTTCAATCTTAAGGTCATTTTTGAACAACACTACGAGATTTTAATTATGAATTATGGAGCGCATAATCAGTTAAAATAATTTTTTACAAAAAACATAAAAAAAAACGATTTACTATTCCAAAATTTTATCTGCACTTTTGCATTTTATTTTATTCATATGACTCCTATTTCATTTCCCGGTCAGACTAGTTTTTATAAAGGAAAAGTCAGAGATGTTTACACCATCGATGACCGTTTTTTAGTGATGATTGCAAGCAATCGTATTTCAGCTTTTGATGTGATATTACCGAAAGAAATTCCAAACAAAGGGCAGGTGCTAAACCAGGTGGCAGCTTACATGTTAGAAGCCACAAAAGATATTTGCCCGAACTGGCTGTTATCTACTCCTGCTCCAAATGTTTCTATAGGAAAAAAATGCACCCCTTTTAAAGTAGAAATGGTCGTACGTGGAAACCTTACAGGCCACGCCTGGCGTACGTATTCATCAGGAACAAGAATTTTATGCGGCGAGAAAATGGCGGAAGGTTTGAAAGAAAATGATTATTTCCCTGAACCAATCATTACCCCTTCTACAAAAGCCGCTGAAGGCCATGATGAAGATATTAGCAAAGAAGAAATTATAACAAGGAAAATTGTGGGCCTGAAAGATTATGAGCAAATGGAACAATACGCCCGGAAACTTTTTTCAAGAGGAAAAGAACTTGCGTCTAAAAGAGGATTGATACTGGTTGATACAAAATATGAATTTGGAAAACTGGGAGATGAAATTATTCTGATTGATGAAGTTCATACACCCGACAGCTCACGATATTTCTATGCCGATGGCTTCGAAAAAAGACAATCCAAAGAGGAAAAACAAAAACAATTAAGCAAAGAATTTGTCAGAGAATGGTTGATTGAAAATAATTTTATGGGAAAACAGAATCAACAGGTACCTGCAATGAGTGATGAGTGGATTTCGGTTATCCGTAACCGTTATATTGAACTTTATGAAAAGCTGATTGGCGAGAATTTTATCCCGCAAACATTAAGTGATGATGAAACGAAGGAAAGAATTTCAGGCTCATTAAAAGATCTTCAAATTTAATTATCATCGAATTAATTCTCAGTAAACAACAATAAGATAAGTTCTACAATTTGATATGCCCATCGAACTTTTTAACCCTTTTGAAACTTTATATTTTGATCCACAAACCTGCTTCTTAACAGGTAAGAATCTGCAATCCAAAGAAGAACAGCTTTGCATTTTCCCCGATTGGATCCTGGACCGGTTTTCTTTAAGGGAGAAAAAATTCAGGATGCTCGATCAGATCACCGGTATTCGGTATGAAGACCTGAAATTACCATGTTCTCCCAATGTTAAAGATGCGTTCGAAACCCTGGATGAAGAAATAAAGGATGCATTTGAGGCAGGATATCAAGCGGTGAAAAGAGTTCCCGAAGAAAGATTGTTTCTATGGATGGGAAAATCGGTTTATGGCGTTTTATATAACGACATTGTATTGGAAATAAGCCGGTCTGCAAAAAGAAAAAACGGAAAAGAATTCCAGTTATCAGAGTTTTTGAAAGAACGATTTGGAAAATTTCATTTGATGTTGCAATCCCTGGTTGTTCCCTTCGAATTTACAAATCCTAAACCATGGAGTATTGAAATTGTAAATCTCAAATATTCCAAAGACACTTTTAATTATAAAGATGAACCTACGAATCTGAATTTTTCTTTAGGAATGAATGGATTTGGAATTATTGCCTGCTTGCAGGACAACGGTGCGGTTTCAAAAAATCTGGATGGAATTATGCAAAAAGTTTCGAACAAAATATTGCATCCGATTCAGTTCGAAGAACTGTGTGCACGTTTTCTTTATACCAATTATCTGCTGAGAAAAAAGACACAACATCACATTCAAACAACAGAAGATAAAGTTACCATCGAATCACTTCCAATGAATGAAGGCCTTACGGAGGCTCTGTTTGCGCCATGGAGCGAAGATATGTTTGCACAGGTATTGACCGGATATTGGGAGCCTTGGGCTTTTACAAAAAATGACATCATTACCCCACCCAATTCACCTATTAGCTTTTTGGAAGATGATTTTACACATGAATTCATCGAGCCGGAATCAATTACATTACCTTTTTAATTTCCCCGAAATTTCAATAAAATCATATTGAGTAAACGAATAAATAATGATGATTTGTATTCTCAATGATTCAATAATTGTTCAGATAAAATAACATTTTTTAAGAGTAACAATTTATCAATTTACTTTTGCAGCATGGAGATCAATTTTACCGGAAATGAAGGTTTTATATTTAATCAAATCAGCGACACAGCAGAAGAATGTGGCATGCAGGCATACATTATTGGTGGATTTGTACGGGATAAAATTTTGAATCGTCCGGTTAAAGATGTGGACATTGTTTGCGTCGGCGACGGAATACAATTGGCCCAAAAAACTGCGGAGAAGTTTTCTCCAAAACCGGGTGTTAATTTCTTTAAAAACTTTGGTACCGCGCAAATTAAAATATTTTCAAACGGTCTTCCATTTGAAATTGAATTCGTAGGAGCACGAAAAGAAAGTTACCAGCCAGACAGCCGCAAACCAAATGTACTTTCCGGAAACATCGATGAAGACAGGCTGCGCAGAGATTTTACGATCAACACATTGGCTGTTAGTCTAAATAAAAATGATTTTGGTAAACTAATTGATCCTCTTGACGGCGGTGCAGATATCAGAAACAGGATAATTAAAACGCCGCTTCCTCCCGGTCAAACTTTTATCGATGATCCATTGCGCATGCTACGTGCCATTCGGTTTGCAACGCAATTAAATTTTACAATTCATCCGGAAACTTTCGAAGCGATCAAAGAAAATTCAGCCCGAATAAAAATCGTTAGCGTCGAGAGAATTATTGATGAAATTAATAAAATTATTATGACGGAAAAGCCGTCAATTGGGTTTGATCTTTTGTATAAGTCGAGCTTATTAAAAATTATTTTTCCACAAATGACTGCTTTGGTTGGTGCCGAATATATTGATGGCAAAGGTCATAAGGACAATTTTTATCACACCCTTCAGGTGCTTGATAACATATCTGTCAATACAAATGATTTGTGGTTACGATGGGCGGCGATCCTGCATGATATTGCAAAGCCGATTACAAAAAGATTTGAAGAAGGCCATGGATGGACATTTCACGGTCACGAAGTAGTAGGTGGCAGAATGGTTCCAAAAATATTTGCGCAACTAAAATTGCCTTTGAACGATAAAATGAAGTTCGTGAAAAAGTTGGTTGAGTTGCATTTGCGTCCAATCAGTCTTACCAAAGAAAATATTACAGACTCAGCAATCCGGAGATTGTTGGTAGATGCGGGAGATGACATTGAAAGTTTGATGATGCTTTGCAAAGCTGACATTACTTCAAAAAATAAACAAAAAGTGCAACGCTACCTGGCAAATTTCGAGATGGTTGAAAGCCGTTTGAAAGAAGTGGAGGAATCGGATCATTTGCGTAACTGGCAACCTCCTATAACCGGAGAAATTATCATGAAGGAATTCGGACTTCCTCCGTCGAGAGCCGTTGGTGAAATTAAAAATGCAGTTCGGGAAGCGATAATAGAGGGTGAAATTCCCAATAAATATGATGAAGCTTTTACTTATATGATAAAGGTTGCGAAAGATTTGGGTATTGTATAAATATTCACAAAAAATCGGTCATTACATTCATATCTATTATGCCCAACCAAAAATTATAATTAAAAACTAAGGCGTAATTTTGTAATATGGCAATTTTAAAATTCAGAGTTTACTGGGAAGACGATGATAGTATTTACCGTGATCTGGTTCTGAAACATACCCAAAGTTTTCTGGAACTGCACTACATTATTTTGAAATGTTTTGAGTTTGATAATAAACATGAAGCTACTTTTTTTAGAAGCAATGACAACTGGCAGAGAGGCAAGGAAATCACGGTAGAAAAGTATGATAAAGTATATAAAGTGGCACCCCTTCTTATGCACGAAACGTTGATTGGGAAAGAGATTCATGAGCCCAACCAAAAGTTTGTTTATGTATATGATTTTCATAAGAACTGGACATTCTTAGTAGAATTGATCAATGTGAATAAAGAAGAAAGTCTAAAAATTACGTATCCTTCCTGTAGCAGAAGCGAAGGCATTGCTCCCAGCCAGTATGGTACGAAAGGTCTGATTAATGAAAAGCTTTCCGAAATAGAAGAAAAATATGATGTGAATACCGCAATTTTGGCGGATGGCTATGGAGAAGAAGGTGAAAAAGATGAGACTGAAACTGGAGAAGAAACTGAAGAGGAAGTTGATGATGAGGCCAGCGAAGAATGATAAATGTATTTTGAGGTTCTCCACAAACCTGCAAGAATGAATAAAAAAATATGTCTGATCATTTCAGGACCAACGGCTGTTGGGAAGACTTCTTACGGTATTGAACTCGCCTCAAAATACCATACTGAAATAATTTCCGCTGATAGCAGACAATGTTATAAAGAATTGAATATAGGCGTAGCAAAGCCTTCAAGAGCGCAACTCGAAAAAGTTAAACATTATTTTATCAATACACATTCAATTCATGAAGAGATTAATGTAAAAACATTTGAACAGTATGCGCTACACGCCGTCAATGAAATTTTCAAAAAAAACGAGATAGCCATTATGGTTGGCGGAACAGGTTTGTATATCAAAGCATTTGCAGACGGATTAGATGATATACCCGAAATTGATGAAGCAATTCGGAATTATGTATTGGATCAATATTCTTTGCATGGGCTTCAATGGCTGTCCGAAGAAATAAAGTTGAAGGATCCGATATTTCTCGCAAACGGAGCAATGCACAATCCCCGAAGAATGGCACGAGCACTGGAAGTGAAACTATCTACCGGTCAATCAATTCTGAATTTTCATTCCGGAAAAAAAACCAAACGTGACTTTGAAGTAAGATATATTTTATTAGAAATGCCGCGCGAAAAACTTTACAACAAAATCAATCACCGCGTGGATGAAATGATGGAAGCAGGCTTTTTGAAAGAAGCAGAAAATTTATTACCGTTCAAAGATCTGAAAGCCTTGCAGACAGTTGGATACAAAGAATTGTTTGCTCATTTAGAAGGGAAACTTTCTCTGAATAAAGCAATTGAAGAAATTAAAAGAAACACAAGGCATTATGCAAAGAGACAAATGACCTGGTTCAAAAAATTGGAACCAGGATTGAAAGTTGATCGGGGTGACTGTTAGAAAATCAGATCTCAATACGAAATGAATCTACTCTAAGAATTTAACTTTCTTTGACTTAAAACACGATCCAATGTGCTTTGAGATTCCCTTTCGAAAATTCCAAAGCAGGTGTAGGGAATTTAAAAGAGTTCAAAACAAACAACAGGATTTTTATTCCTTTCTTATTTGTCCTGATTTTCGTAAGATCCACATCAGGAGCCAGGTACCATTGGCGATAGCGTTTGATATCCTGCCGGTCAAAAATCACATTTCCATCAGGATCATATCCAATATTTTTTGTTCCTCCAAACATTCCTTCTGCGCCATATCCGACAGAAATACTTAGCCAACGTGGCATCTTTGTTTCAGGGAAAAATGAATGAATGTTAGCGCTCGCCCAATAAGTTTGTGCGTTATAATCTTTTATGGCTCTTTCAATTGAAGTATTTCCATAAAGCTGATCGGCTCTTTTATCCAAATCTTTTTCTCCATAATTTTTTTTATGTACAGAAAACTTCAATTTAATTCTTTGTTCATTCCAGCCGAGTTCTTGCGAAATAAAAGTTGCAGATCCTAAAATATTCGCAGTAAAATCTCCCACACTAAATCCATATTGAGAAGAAAATCCATCCAGAATCTCAATGATTGATTGATAGGCAACACCGCTCAATCCACCTATCCAGATACTTTTTTTTCTGGATAAACCAGCCCAACGCCATGCTTCCATTGTGGCACGGCTTTCTGTATAAGAGCTGTAAAGATGCCCGACTTTATCAACTTGCTGCCATTCTGCATCATCATTAAAAAAATGAAATCCTGAGCGCGGATATTTCGAATACCAAATTGCATTCAATCCAATAAGCGTTCCTCCATAACCCACGATATTAGCAGCTTTTACTAAGTTTATTCTTTTTTGATTATACGGGTAAATTTTGAATGAATCAATTTTTCGAAAACTATCTGATCCATCAATATAAAGTATATTTTTAGAAATGTTTTCTATGGCAGTATCTTGCGAAAATGTTTTTTCAGGAAGAGAAAAGCAAAAGAAAACGATCAAAATAAATACCGTTATCCATTTATTTACTAATAAAAACATCAGACAAAAATAAGCTGATTCGATTTGAGAAATTTGAAATGAATCAAAAAGAATATCTTTAAATTTTAAAAAATATCACATGGATAAAAAAACAGAAAACAAAGTAAATGAATGGCTTTCGGGAAATTATGATGAGGATACCAAAAATCAAATTAGACAACTACAGGAAAAAGATCCTACAGAATTGGAAGAATCTTTTTATAAGGATCTTGAATTTGGAACCGGTGGTC
Source organism: Ginsengibacter sp. (assembly GCA_039935455.1). Lineage (GTDB taxonomy): Bacteria > Bacteroidota > Bacteroidia > Chitinophagales > Chitinophagaceae > Ginsengibacter. The sequence continues at coordinate 20,505 of JBDTKF010000101.1, read as the reverse complement.
TACGTGGAATCATGGGCGTTGGAACAAACAGAATGAATAAATATACTGTGGGAATGGCAACGCAGGGTTACGCAAATTATTTGAAAAAATGTTTTTCTGAGGTAAAAGTGGCCATTGCCCATGACGTAAGAAATAATAGCCGTCAATATGCTGAAATTGCGGCCGAAATTTTTGCTGCAAATGATATCAAAGTTTTCTTATTCGATGCCATAAGACCCACGCCTGAACTGAGTTTCACAATCAGAACGCTTAAATGCCACGGAGGTGTTGTAATTACAGCTTCGCATAATCCCAAAGAATATAACGGATACAAGGCGTATTGGAATGATGGTGGTCAATTAGTGCCCCCACACGATAAAAATGTCATCCAGGAAGTAGAAAAAATTAAAAATCTGAGTGATGTAAAATGGACAGGCAAGTCAGAAAACATCACACTTATCGGCAGAGAAATGGATGAGGCTTATCTCAAAATGGTCAAAGGTTTAGGCATCAATACCAATGCGCGCATCAAACAACATGACTTAAAAATTATTTACACACCAATTCATGGAACCGGAATTATGTTGGTGCCAAAAGCGCTTGCATCTTACGGCTTCGATAATGTTCATATCGTCGAAGAACAGGCAACACCAAATGGAAATTTTCCTACCGTAATTTATCCAAATCCGGAAGAAAAAGAAACGATGAGTATCGGATTAAAAAAAGCAACTGAGCTGGATGCGGATATTTTATTGGGAACTGATCCCGATGCGGACCGGGTTGGAGTTGGCGTCAAAGATAATCATGGAGAATGGGTTTTATTAAATGGAAATCAAACGGCAATGATGGTATTTAATTATATTATCGAAGCAAGAAGAAAGAATGGAATCGCAAAACTGAACGACATGGTAATTAAGACAATTGTTACCACTGATATGATTGATCGGATTGCAGCAAAAAATGAGATTGCCTGTTACAATACGCTTACCGGATTCAAATGGATTGCCGAATTAATCAGAGAAAAAGAAGGCAAAGAAACCTATATTGTTGGTGGCGAAGAAAGTTTTGGATTAATGATCGGCGATCAAGTGCGTGATAAAGACTCTGTCAGCGCTGTTGCTATGATTTGCGAAATAGCAGCGGTTGAAAAAGAAAAGGGACAAACCTTATTTCAGAAATTAATGGAGCTCTATGTTGAGCACGGATTTTATTACGAAAAATTAATTTCTCTTACAAGAAAAGGCATGAACGGTTCTAAAGAAATCGCCGAAATGATGCAGGGTTATCGCCACAATCCTCCGAAAGAAATTGCGGGAAGTAAAGTGAAGGAATTATTGGATTATCAATTGCAGTTAAAGAAAAACATGACAACTGGTGAGACTCAAAATATTGACTTACCCAAAAGCAACGTCCTGCAGTTTATGACTGAAGATGGAAGCAAAATTTCTGCGAGACCAAGTGGCACAGAACCAAAAATTAAATTCTATTTCAGCGTAAATACAACTTTAGCAAATATTGATGATTTTGATAAAACAAAAAAAATATTAGAAGATAAAATTGACAATATTATTTCATCAATGAACCTCACATAAACGGCAATCATCGCTAATATATAGAACAAATCCGGAATGGTTAGGGCTGCTTTCTTTCAAATCAAACGAAAAAATTATAATCAAGAAGACGTTCAGGAAAAGTCGAAAATAGTTTTTTTAATGCTTTTTGAACTGATTTTGGCAATATAGAAAAGTAATACAAATACGTATATAGATGTTTACTAAATAGTTAGATCACTTTCGGTTTTTGGCAGTGTTTTTGCAATATTGTAGATGATTGAGAATTGAAAAATAATTCATTTGAATCCAATAACTTAAGATTACTATCCAATTTTTGTGATTTATTAATAGGTTCAGTCCGATTTTTGAAAAACCACTGTTACGTAATTTTTTGAAGAACCTAAGAACTTGGGCAACATGCGATGTTGCCCTTTTTGTTTTTTTACTCTCTAGAACATAGTAAATCGATAAATTACCTTGAAATCAAATTTGTATCATTAGCAAAGAATCAAAAAGGTACTTTTGGAATGGATGAAATTAATTTCTGTGTGTACTCTTTTTTAGGAGAATAGTAAATTTCATCTGCTGTTCCGCATTCTTCTATTTTCCCCTGGTTCATAACCATAATTCGATCGCTGATATAATGCACTACGCCAAGATCATGTGAAATAAAAATACAGGTAAACCCAAGTTCAGCTTTCAAATCATTCAATAAATTAAGTACCTGTGCCTGAACACTTACATCCAATGCAGATACACTTTCATCACAAATAATAAACTCGGGGTTCAATCCCAGCGCTCGTGCAATGCATATGCGCTGCCGCTGTCCACCACTAAATTCATGCGGATACCTGTTAAAGAATTCCGGTTTTAGATCAACTTTCTCTAATAGTTGGATAACTTTTTCTTTTCGTTGCTTATCGTTAGACAAGATAGAATGAATTTTCATCGGTTCATTGATTGCTTCGCCGATCGTCAATCGCGGATTCAATGAACCATATGGGTCCTGGAAAATGATTTGAATCTCTTTTCGCATTTTTCTAAAATGATCTTCCGTAATATCCGCAATGTTTTTACCTTCAAAATAAATTTTCCCGGAAGTTGGTTTTAGCAACCTGATTAAAGCCCGTCCCAGCGTGGTTTTGCCACAACCACTTTCACCCACGAGCCCCAATGTCTCCCCTTTTTTTACCACAAAACTTACATCATCAACTGCTCTGAATTCTTTTAGAATTCTGCCCATGAAATTTTTTTTCAACGGAAAATATACTTTCAGATTCTCCACTTCCAAAATCGATTTATCGGTCACTTGGACAATTGACGAATGATTCATCAATCTTTCGCTATTGCTTGCTAAATGATGACCTTCAACATCTGGATCATTACTCAAAAAGTCACTGATGACCGGAAGTCTTTTTCCTTTGAAAGTTGCATCCGGACGGCATCTCAACAAAGCTTTTGTATAAGGATGTTTTGGATATAAAAAGATTTGTTTGATGTCGCCGCGCTCAACCACTTCCCCCTTATACATCACAATTACTTTGTCGGCAATTTCAGCTACTAATCCAAGATCATGAGTAATGTAGAGGACACTCATTTGCTGTTGCAACTGTAATTCTTTAATCAATTGCAAAATAGTTTTTTGCACCGTCACATCCAGAGCAGTCGTAGGTTCGTCAGCGATCAGTAAAGCCGGGTTACAACTGATTGCCATCGCGATCATCACCCGTTGTTTTTGCCCTCCACTGATCTGATGCGGATAACGTCCGATCATTGACACAGCATCAGGTAATTTAACTTTGTGAAATAATTCAATCGTTCTCTCTTCTGCAAATTTTTGAGTAATATGCTGATGAACACGAATGGCTTCGATAACTTGCTCACCACATGTTTTCACAGGATTCAATGAAGTCATCGGCTCCTGGAAAATCATTGAAATCTTGTTTCCCCTTATTTTTTGCAACTGCTTGTCCTCAAGTTTTAGAAGATCAACCTCTTTCTTCCCATCTTCAGAAAAAAGAATTTCACCGCTTCTGTATTTCGCCGGCGGCGACGGCAATAATTGTAAAACAGATAATGAAGTAACCGTCTTTCCTGATCCGGACTCACCAACGATTGCAATCGTCTCGCCACGATCTACTTCAAAAGACACATTTTTTATCGCAGAAACAGTTTCATATTCCGCAACAAAATCTACACTGAAATTTTTTATTTGAAGAAGAGGTAAAGGCATAAATGATGAATTCGATCCTGATTATAAAAGCAGTATTATGAGATAGAAAATCTCCTTTTTTGTTCATTTACTATAGAACAGTGCGCCATTTTAACCAATAGTCAAAATTTCAAATGCCTAACTGTAAGGCCGTTATTAATCAATTGTTTCAAAGATTCGATTCCGATTTTCAGGTGCATATCAACGAACTGTGCCGTAACGCTTTCATCACTTTCAATCGTTTTTATACCTTCAGGAACCATGGGCGAATCACTTACAAGCAACAAAGCGCCGGTAGGAATTTTATTATAAAAACCAACCGTAAAAATAGTTGCCGTTTCCATATCTACCGCATAAGCACGTATTTTCCGAAGATAACTTTTGAAAACTTCATCATGTTCCCACACCCGCCTATTGGTAGTATAAACGGTGCCCGTCCAGTAATCGACGGAATGATCCCGGATTGTTGTAGAAATGGCTTTTTGCAACGCAAACGCAGGCATCGCAGGAACCTCAGGAGGAAAATAATCGTTCGAAGTTCCTTCACCTCTAATTGCAGCAATCGGCAAAATAAGATCACCAATTTTATTTCTTTTTTTCAAGCCGCCACATTTACCTAAAAAAAGCACCGCTTTTGGTGCGATAGCACTCAATAAATCCATCACGGTAGCGGCGCCAGGGCTTCCCATTCCAAAGTTAATAATCGTAATGTCACCTGCAGTTGCGCATTCCATTGCTTTTTCAACACCTACTATTTTTACCTGATGTATTTGAGCAAACATCTTCACATAGTTACTAAAATTTGTAAGCAAAATATACTCCCCAAAGTTTTCTAACTTCTCACCGGTATATCGGGGAAGCCAGTTATTTACAATCTCTTTTTTTGTTTTCATAATGGATAAAAATACGATTTTAGATTTTAGATTGCATAAATTTTAGGACTTTTATACCGAAGCAGAATAAAGTTGAATGATAAAAATAGAATTCAAAAAAGATCAGCCCAAAATAAGACAGCGTTCAGGCATAAACGAAATTTTTGATTCAATCAGAAAAAAATGGTTGGTGTTAACTCCCGAAGAATGGGTGCGGCAAAATATTCTTCAATTCTTGATATCGAAAAAGGATTATCCTGCTTCTTTGATCGCAGTTGAGAAAGAAATAAAACTAGGAGAACTAAAAAAACGTTGTGATATCGTAGTTTATAACCGGAATTTAATTCCATGGATGATTATCGAATGTAAAGAGATGAATGTTTCTCTTTCCAAAAAAACGATTGATCAGATCCTTCGTTACCATATTGTTCTACCTACCAAATTTCTCATCATATCAAATGGAATTTACTGTTTTGGTTTTGAAAAGAAAGAGAGACAGTTTATAGAAATACTTCAGTTCCCTGATTTTGAAATTTGATTTCGAAAGGAGGAACATAAAAAAACCCATCAATGAAATTGACGGGTAATATTTTTTGAAATTAAGAATTATTTTGCGAGCGCAACTACACTCCTTGTGAGCTTACTTTTTAAATTAGCCGCTTTATTTTTGTGAATGATCCCTCTTTTTGCCAGCTTATCAATTTTAGAGCTCAATTTAGGCAAGCTTTCCAAAGCGGCGGCTTTTGTATCAATTACTTTAAAATCACGGATTGCATTACGCGTTGTTTTTCCCTGGTAACGATTACGCTCATTGCGTTTTGCAGTTTTACGAACACTTTTCTTTGTTGCTGAATGATTTGCCATTAAATAAATTTTTCGGGCTGCAAAGATAATGAATTTCCTTACAAAAAAACATCAATCTTCACTTTATCTGACATGAACCTTCAATTTCTTATTTCTTATAAAAATGCAGCAAAAATTGTTTTTCAGAATACCCTTTTTTCTGCAAATTCCTTTCTAAATTAATTGATAATCTTACTCATAATATAAAATTTTCATGATAAAACTACGATATTTGCAATCACAAAAACGTTTAATGATTCCGCTCCTGAAATTTTTAATTTTTCAAGAGGAGAACAGCAAAATCTCTTTTAATCATGAAAGATTTCTCTTATATAACAAGTTCTCATCCCTCCTATATCGAAAATTTATACACTGATTTCATAAAAGATCCGGGAAGTGTAGATCTTGATCTGAGAAAGTTTTTTGAGGGTTTTGATTTTGCAGTTTCTAATCAAAATGGTCATTCTAAAACTACAACTGTTGAATCACCTGGAGAGTTATCCATTTCAAATCTTGACAAAGAATTTGGTGTTTATCAGCTTATACAGGCTTATCGAAAAAAAGGACATCTTATTTCCAAAACAAATCCGATCAGGGAAAGGAAAGACAGACAAGCAAACCTCGGACTTTCCTATTTCGGATTAAATGATAATGATCTTCAAACTGAATTCGGCGCGGGCAGACTTGCAGGAATTGGAAACGCCACTTTACAGAAGATTCTGGATCATTTAAATAAATGTTACACTCAATCAGTCGGTGTGGAGTTTAGTTCTTTAAATGATCCGGAAAAAATTGATTGGATTGTGAATGCGGCAGAAAACACCTTGCAAAAAGAAATTCCACTTGATCAGAAGAGAAGAATCCTTCAGAAATTAAATGAAGGCGTTATGTTCGAGAAATTTTTGCAAACAAAGTACATCGGACAAAAAAGGTTTTCACTAGAAGGCGGCGAAAGTACTATTGCTGCGCTGGATGCAATAATCAACATTGCAGCAAATAATGAAGTTGAAGAAGTAGTTATTGGTATGGCACACCGCGGCAGATTAAATATTCTTGCAAACATTTTAGGTAAAACCTATGAACAAATCTTTACAGAATTTGAAGGAAATGCCCCGTTAGATTCTACAATGGGAAGTGGTGACGTGAAATATCACAAAGGATTTAGCAGTGATGTGGAAACCGTTGATGGAAAATTGGTCCATGTAAAAATGTGTCCCAATCCGTCACATCTTGAGGCGGTTGATCCGGTTGTCTTAGGTTTTTCAAGAAGTAAAGCGGATGTTATTTATGGTTCCAATTACGATAAAATACTTCCAATCCTACTGCACGGCGACTCTTCTTTGCCTGGTCAGGGAATTATAAATGAGGTTTTGCAAATGAGTGGCTTACAAGGATTTTGCACCGGTGGCACTTTACATTTTGTGATCAACAATCAAATAGGATTTACTACTGATTTTGATGATGCACGAACCTCTGATTATTGCACCTCGATTGCGTCAATGATTAAAGCGCCGGTTTTTCATGTAAATGGAGACGATGCAGAAGCAGTTGTAAAGGTTGCTCAGGTTGCCATGCTTTACCGGCAAAAGTTCAATACGGATATTTTCATTGATATGGTTTGCTATCGCCGTCATGGACACAATGAAGGCGATGATCCTAAATTTACCCAACCGGGCCTTTATTCTCTTATCGATAAACATCCGAATGCCCGGGAAGTGTACTTACAATGGCTGATGAAACATGGAGATGAAGGAACCGCAGGCCTGGCAAAAGAGATGGAAGAAAAATATTGGAGTGATTTGCAGGAAAGACTGGACGAGTTGAAACAGAACCCACTTCCATATAGTTATCAAAAACCTGAATTATGGTGGCAAAGTCTCAGAAAAGCTACTCCCGAAGATTTTTTAAACTCCCCTGTTACGGCTGTTCAAAAACCTGAAATTGAAAAATTATTTCATGCTATTATGAAAGTGCCGGATGATTTCACTCCCTTAAGAAAGATTAAAAAAATCCTTCAGGATAAAGTTAATTTGTATGAAACAGAAGGGAAATTTGATTGGGCAACCGGTGAGCTGCTGGCTTACGCAAGTATTCTTGACGAGGGCAAAGATGTAAGGATGAGTGGACAAGATATTCGCAGAGGAACATTCAGTCATCGCCATGCAGTAATCAGAGATGAAAAGACAGACAAGTTTTACAATCGCTTAAGCAAGATTTCTGACAATCAGGGTACGATGAGAATCTGGAATTCATTGTTAAGTGAATATGGAGTTCTTGGTTTTGAATATGGCTATGCCATGGCCAATCCAAACAATCTTGTTTTGTGGGAAGCCCAATTTGGTGATTTTGCAAATGGGGCGCAGGTAATAATAGATCAGTTCATTAGTTGCGCGGAACAAAAATGGCATCGTATGAATGGGTTGGTGCTTTTGATGCCTCATGGATATGAAGGACAGGGTCCTGAACACAGCAGTGGAAGGATGGAACGATTTTTACAAATGTGTGCCGAATTGAATCTAATTGTTACAAATATTACCACTTCCGCTAATTTTTTCCATGCTTTAAGAAGACAATTGGCGTGGCCTTTCAGGAAGCCTTTAATCAATTTTTCACCCAAAGCGAATCTGCGTCATCCGGGAAGTTATAGTAAGATTGAAGATTTTACCAAAGGTGGTTTTATAGAAGTAATTGATGATTCAAAAGTCTCCGATATCGAAAGTATTACCAAAGTAATGATTTGTTCCGGTAAGATATATTTTGATCTTAACGAAAGACGGGAAAAAGAAGATCGGAAAGATATTGCGATTATCCGGGTAGAACAATTATATCCTTTGCCTTCGAATCAACTGAATGAACTTTACAAAAAATACAGAAAGGCCATTTGGTACTGGGTTCAGGAAGAACCTTTGAACATGGGAGCGGCTTCTTATCTAAGAATGAATTTAACCAGCATCAATTTTGGCGTAATTAGCAGACAACCAGGCGCAGCAACAGCTTCCGGCTTTTCAAGAATTCATAAGGAAGAACAGGAAGAAATTCTAAATACTGCATTTTCAATTTAAGTAAAATTCCAGTAAAAGTAGTTTGAGTTAAGATTTCTATTCTTACGTTGAAATGATTATTTTAAAAAAAATAATTACGATTGAAAGTTTCGGTCAATTGAATTGTGAAAATTAGAATCTCAATTATTTGTTGTTTCACTGGCAAACGGCTATCTCACATCTTCCCTTTCTTCGACGATCCGGATCGTCGAATTTTGGAGTGAACTATCGATCATAATCTGACATGACAAACGTAGATTTAAATTCTTCACCACAACTTTACTTAAAGTACTCTTTTCGTTTCTATCCATCACAGAAGCTTCGTTACCAAGACCTTTCACTTGCACCAGGCAAGTTCCACAGCGGCCGATTCCTCTACACTCACCAAAATCTTCCACATAAATTTTTTCATTGATGAGGGTCATCAGGTTTCTGACTTCCCCTTCATATGTAGCAATTTTAATTTCTTCATCAGAAGAAATCAACGTAAAAATAATATCCCTGTTTTGTGTAATCATTTAAGATGTCGCAGTAGTTTTTTGTATAGAAAAGTTGTAGAAAAAACCGTTCTATAACGAACTTGATTTAGTCCAGAAATTGTCTTCATAATGATCCATCAGCGGGTCTCCCTTAATTTGATTCCCAATTTCTTCCAATTGTTTAACAGACAATTTTTGTTCGAGATAGGGAAACAAAACCCGTTCTTCGAATCTTACATGCTGATCAACCATTTCAGCAATATTGCTCAATAGAATTTCTTTATTTTCTGTTCCCTGTCCGGTTAACTGTTCGATGGAAGATTTGATTTTCAAATGATCGTCAATGGCCTTTTGAACTATTTCATCTTTCAATGGAGCAAATAAAAAATCTTCTTCCTCTTTAAAATGTAAAGAAAAATGATGCTTCCAAAAATACTGCACATATTTTATCAATCTCTCAACGCCTATGTGATATTTGATTCCCTGTCGTATTTTCCAACAAAACAAAAGACTCGCATGGTGGTCTTTGGAAAGTTTTACTATATTCTCGTTTCTTTTGATCGGCTTATTTCCCATTGCACTGTTTGAATTTACTTCGCAAATTTATCACACAATAAATTGTCCAAAGAAATGAACAATTGCATCACCTAATTTGCTTCAAATTTTCATGCATATTCAAATCGATCAGAAAATAAAAAACCGTCCCCGAAATGAGGACGGTTATTACACAGCAAAAAAAGATCATCAGGAATTAACTTTTTGTAAATCACGTTGTTGTTTAATGATGTCATGCGATTCTTTCAATTTCGATTTCTGAGACGTCAATAATTGTCTGCTGGAAATAGGCAAATCATCAGTTGAAAGCGCATCCTCGTATGCTTTTTGTGCAGCATCTTCCCCAAATTCGCAAAGCTCAAGCGCCGACTTTTTTGAATGTCCCTGGAAAGCCGATTTCACATCCATCCACGCACGGTAGACTTTGCCTGAATTGGTCGTTTCGTCTTCGTCAGCTTCTCCGCCCAGTTGATTGATCTCTTCAATCAATTCATGCTTATATTCGATGCTTTGTTCAATCATGTTTTCGAACAGGGAATCGTAATCCTGATCTTCTTCCTGAGTATCTTCAATTGCTTTTTTATAACCTTTGATCCGGTCATTATTTATCTGAACCAAATCATTCAAAGCATCAATTGCATTTTCATTGTTTTCCATAAATTATTTTTTTATGATGAATAATAATAAAAAGCTTTAAAATACCATGCCACAATTGCTGGTAATCGTTTCTCATCTCATCTTATTTTTTATCGCCTTCCTGATTCGAAGAAATGAAGACGCAGATGAACATGGTTTTAATTCTTTGAAGCAACTGGTGTTCTGCTTATTTTTATTAGGGGATAGTTGGGTGGAACACTGGTCATCGCAATCAAATTGAAGTCGATCAACGCCATGCTGAAGCTGGTAAGTGGAAAGAGAAATTTTATTAACCTACCTAACGAAAAAATTAAAGTACGAAGTCTGGATGTACTGAAGCTAAACCAGATGAAATTAATTCATGTGGGAAAAAAAAGAATCGTTATTGCAAACACGGAAAAAACTATGTTGTTTTTGACGACCGTTGTACCCACAAAGGCGGCCCGCGAAGAAAGTATCCAGGCTTACGCGCTCATTGAAACCGGACAAGACATCCTTTTGCAACTTTAAAGTTGCCTATTTTTTAAAGGGGAAAGAACTAGCTTTTAGTGAGAAAAAATTTACACAAAACATTTGGTTCTAACTTTTCAGAACCACGACCCAACGCACTTTCATCGTATTATTTTATATGGCAAAAGGACTATAAAAGATTACTTCAATCTTTCTTTCTCCAAAAACCTTTCCTTTTCTTATCATTATAAATGTCTCGAGCTTTGTCAATCAATTCCAAAAATTCATTTTCTAAAAAATTCTCGGGAGACAAGGCAGTAGTTGCAATATTTTTTATAATATTCCAATCTATCGTCGGAGGAAAATATGTAGATTCTCTCAACTTTTGTCCAAACATCGCAACAGCCGCCGCAAACTGAAGGTCTTTATTGATCGAAACAAATTTTGCATAATTATCCGTACAATGATATGATAAGCTTTTTTCAAGTTTATCATTCGGTAGGCGGTAATGAACACTAAATTCTGAAAGATTTGTTTGTTTGCTATGCTGAGAATCTAACGGCACAGGAAGCATTTCAAAGATTACTGTATTACCAGAAGCAGAACCAATTTCACCACCTTCCAATTCAAAATCTTTTTCTCCGATGACGCTTTTTTTATTATCATAACCAATTAACCGATATTCCCTTACTAACTCAGGATTAAATTTCGCATTGATGTAAACGTTGCTGGCAACGGAATACAACGTTTGTGTAAATTCAGTAACCAATACTTTTTCCGCCTCTTTCACATCATCGATATAAGCAAAATTCCCGTTTCCTTTTTTCGATAACGCTTCAATTTTCGAATCTTTATAATTACCCATTCCAACACCAAGACAAGTGAGATATACACCTGATTGTTTTTCTTTTGAAATAAGATCTTCCAGATCAGTTTCACTATTTTGTCCAATATTAAAATCTCCATCTGTTGCCAGAATGATTCGGTTATTTCCCCCTTTTATAAAAGTAGATTGAGCCAATTTGTATGCAGTCCGGATGGCAGCTTCTCCTGGAGTATCTCCCGAAGCAGTGAGTTCTTCAATTGCTTTGGAAATTTTTTGTTTTTCTGCTCCGCTGGTTGGCTGCATCCAAATTCCAATGCTACCGCCATAAGTTACAATCGAAACCGTATCCTGACTTCTCAAATTTTTGACCAGCAACTGAAACGCTTCTTTCAAAAGTGGCAACCGGTTTGGCAAATCCATACTACCCGAAACATCGATCAAAAAAACCAGGTTGGAAGACGGCACATGATCAAGATTTAATTTTTTTGCTGAAAGATTCAAAAATAATAAGCGGTGATCTTTGTTCCATGGACAATCAGTTACCTGTGATTCTAAGTTAAAAATGTTTCCATCTTTCGGTTCTTTGTAATTGAAATTAAAATAGTTCAACATCTCATCAACTCTTACTGCATCGCGCGGCACCTTGCTGTTTTGATTGATAAACCTACGGATATTACTGTAAGAAGCCTTGTCAATCCTCATCGAAAATTGGGTATTCGTCTGATAATTTGTCTTGATAAAATCATTTTCCACCAGGCTGCTATAACTTTCATCTTTATAATAAGAAATCGGAAAAATATTTCCATTCACGCCCGTGGTAAGAGAAACCAGCTTTTGTTTATGCGTGTTGGCTCGAGAAGGAATAATATGTAAAATAATGTTTTGATATTCTTTGGTATTGACCATTAAAGCCAACTGTATATATCCATCCAAACTAAAAATCATCGAGTCGGACAAATTAGCCGAAGGAATTCCAAAACCACCCGAAGCACCGCTTGCATAAACAGTTTTAGCCGCCGGCATATATATTCTCACATTTTGTAAAGGCAAATTTTTCTCATCCCTCACTTCACCACGAATATAATACTGCGCAGAAGATTGTTGTATTAGAAGCAGTGCAGCACATATGGTAATTAGCTTTTTCAAGAATTATCATTTGATGAAAAAAATCGAATACGCGCAATTTACAGAAACTTCAGTCAGAATTTAAACCAGTTGATAGATCTCCTTTATGTTCCTTCCTAACCCGTCGTAATCTAATCCGTATCCCAAAACAAATTTATCAGGAATTGTGAATCCCAAATAATCTATTTTGATGGAATGCACTGTTGCAGAGGGTTTATGAAGAAGAGAAGCAACTTTCAATGATGCAGGATGATGATGTTTCAGTTGCGGCAAAAATTGAAATAATGTTTTTCCAGTGTCAACAATATCTTCAACAATAATTATATCACGGCCATAAAGCTCAACATCAAGGCCAATTGCGGTTATCACTTTCCCTGTAGATTTTACTCCTTTATAAGAAGCCAGTTTAATAAAACAAATTTCAGCTTCCAGGTTTATTTGTTTGAAAAGATCCGCGGCAAAAACAAAAGCACCATTCAAAATCGCAATAAACAAAGGCTTTTTACCTTCGTAATCTTCATTGATTTCTTTGGCAACTCTCGCTACCTGTTCCGCGATTTCTGTTGATGTAATATAAGGAATGAATTCTCTATCATGAACTTTCAATGTGGACATAATTTAGTTTGAAATGATAAGCTGCTGATTAATTTTTATATGATCATCTGTCAGGTTATTCCATTTTTTTAGATCACCAACAGAAACACCGTAACTTTTTGAAATACTATACAGGGTTTCTTTTGGAAGTACTTCGTGAGTTCGAAACCGGCGAGCTGATGGAGATGATTGATAATTGACTTTTGCTGACGCAACATTTACGTTGGATGTCTTTTGGTTGGTATTAACGACAACATCAACAGGCTGCGGTTTTAAAAATATTTTTGTTCCTGCAACCAGATATTCATCGGGAGTAAGTTGGTTGAAAGTATATAAACTTTGTAAATTCACCCCATATTTTTGAGCAATATCATACAACGTTTCGTTTGTTTCTGAAATACAAAAATCATTCTTCCCTTCTTTAGGTTTCTTTTCTAAAAAAATATATTGTCCTTTATCGAGAAGACCGTCTTTTGTCAGATCATTTATCGTTAATAATTTTTCCAAATTGATATGATGCTCTGTAGCCACAGCTAATAAAGATGTGCCTTTGGAAACATACAAAGCTTTGGAACCATTTATCGTAAGACTAACAGGAGCTACGGAAGCAATCTGGTTAATACCATTGTCAGATGAGTTTTCAGAATCATCTGCATATTGAGATGCATCAAAATGCGGCACATCCTTTACAGCTCCCAGAGTATATTGCTGCAAATTATTATCCTCTATATTTTTAATCAACATTTCAGGATAACGTGGATTCGTTGCGTAGCCTGCTTTTCGTAAACCATATGCCCAGCCTTTATAGTCAGCAGGATCTAGCTGGAACAAAAAATCATAGCGGCTGTTGCCTCTTAAAAAATTAGAATGATCGCGGTAAGAATCCAGGGTGCTTTTGTATTTTCTAAAACATTCACCGTTTTCATCATCATCATGCGTCACCGTTTCTGCAGTCCAGCTGCTTTTACATTTTATACCAAAATGGTTATTTGATGCTTTAACAAGATCACTGTTCCCATTTTCAGTCTCAATTAAGCCCTGGGCAAGTGTAATAGCAGCAGGGACTCCCATCCTTTTCATTTCCTTTATAGCCAGGTCTTTATACTGCTGCACATAATCCTGTGCAGTCATTTTCTGTGCGTCACATCTGAATAGACCATAAAAAGAAAAAAATAAAATGAAAGCTATTTGATTCATTTATAAACAGGAATTTTTTTATAAAAAGTAGAAACCGATCTATTTTTTCAGGATCATCATTACCCCATCCCTAATCGTGAGAATTACCTGCTGAACTCTAGTATCGCTGACAATATGTTCATTGAAATTGTTTATGGCAATCCCGTTTTTACCAGTAATATTTTCTTTTAAAACATCTCCATGAAAAAGAACATTATCGATCAGTATCATTCCCCCTTTTTTCAATTGAGGTAAAGTTAATTCGTAATAATTGATATAATTCGTTTTATCAGCGTCAATAAAAATCAAGTCCCATGTTTCTTTCAAATTAGGGATGATTTCCAGTGCATTTCCACGGTGTAAAACTATTTGATGAGCGTGTGAAGATTTTGCAAAATATTTTTGCGAAATATCTGCATCTTCTTCCCTTATTTCTATTGTATGTAAAAAACCATCCTGCTGCAACCCTTTGGCAAGGCATAATGCGCTGTAACCCGTGAAGGTCCCGACTTCCAAAATGTATTTTGGGCAAATCATCTTACTGATTATTTCCAGGAACTTTCCCTGCAAAGGCCCGCTCAGCATATTGGGATGAGCATGATGATTCAAAGTAAATTCTTCAATTTCATTTAATAGCTCATCCGTAGGTTCTGAAAAAGCTGTTGCATAATCGTTCGCTTTATCATTTATTAATTCAGACATAAGATAATTTTTCTTCTTCAGTTGTTTTTCTCTTAGACATCATCCATAAGCCGATAAAAGTAAGCAAGCCATTTACAATAATCAGCTCTTCTGCAAAAACATATCCATTAAGTAAAAACACAGAATATTTATCAATAAGAAAACATAAAACAGGAGCCAGAATAACAATTACGGGTGTTGCTTTGTCCATCACTTGTCTCTTCTTTGCAAATAAAGAAAAGGCAAACAAACCGATAAGCGGACCATACGTAAATGTTGCCACTTTGAAGATGGCGGTCACTACGGAAGTGTCAGTTACGGCATTAAATAATAAAACAACCAATAAAATTATTATGGAAAAAGCAATATGCACGTAGGTTCTTTTCCGGACCATTTCTTTTTCGTTCGGATTTTTTATTTTATCAAAATTCAAAAAATCAATACAGAATGAAGTAGTTAATGCAGTTAGACCAGAATCAGTGGTAGCAAAGGTTGCAGCTGTTAAGCCTAACATAAAAACGACTGCAGGAACTCCTTTAAAATAATTCAACGCAATCTCTGGAAAAAGATAATCGGTTCTTGGCTGATGAGTAACTGCATCTAAAGGGATCGCAATTCCTTCACGGCTTGCATAGATGTAAAGTAAGGCACCGACGCTCAAAAAGAATAAATTGATTAACACAAAAATGAAAGTAAAACTCAGCATATTTTTTTGTGCTTCCTTCAAATTTTTACAGCTCAGATTTTTTTGCATCAAATCCTGGTCCAGTCCAAACATGCCGATAGTCACAAATATGCCACCAAGGAACTGTTTGGAAAAGTGAAATTTATTGGACACAAAATTATCAGTAAAAAATATTTTAGAATAGCTGCTATCCTTGATTGCATCGAAGGCCTGGGGAATATTCATATCCAGGCTGCGACAAATAAAATAGATTGAAAGAAAAACCGAAGAGATTAGAAAGACCGTCTGTAGCGTATCAGTGATGATGATTGTTTTCAATCCGCCCCTGAATGTATAACCCCAAATCAACAATAAACAAATCACAATCGTGAGCCAAAACGGCACTCCCATTTCATCAAAAATAAATTTTTGTAAAACGATTACGACCAAATATAATCTGAAAGCAGAACCGATAACACGGGAGACTAAAAAGATGGCGGCCGCAGTTTTATGGCTTACTTTTCCCAACGTTCTTTCAATTACTTCGTAAATGGAAATGAGGTGCATTTTATAGTACAATGGGAGTAAAATTCCAGCAACTAAAAAGTATCCAACTGCATTTCCCAACACAAACTGAAAATATCGGAACTGAGAGCCGGCAAGGTTTCCAACTTCACCAGGTACAGAAATAAAAGTTACTCCACTGAGCGCTGTACCAATCATTCCGAACGCAACGAGATACCATTTTGATGTACGATTTGCAATAAAAAAAGTAGCGTTGTCGGTAGATTTTCTTGAAGTAAAATAAGAAATCAGGATGAGCACCAGAAAATACCCGATGAGGAAAGAAAGCAGCACGACAGGAGACATAAACTATTGTTGGAAAGATTAAAAATGCTTTAGGATTTCTATTTTTTAATTTTGATTTTTTTTCAAGATAAATAAAAATATGTCAATACAATCTTTAAGTGTTTTCTGTGGATCAAAAAATGGAAACGATCCATCATTTTGTAACGATGCAAAAAAAATCGGTTACCTGCTTGCCAAAAAAAATATACAATTAATTTATGGCGGAGGAAATAAAGGAATCATGGGAACGATTGCCAATGCGGTCCTGGAAAAAGGTGGCAAAGTGACTGGTATCATGCCCAGAATCTTAGCGGTTCCCGAGCATCAGCATCAGGGTCTTACTGAAATGATCGAAGTGGAAGACATGCACATCAGAAAAAAAATGTTGTATGAAAAATGTGATGCCGCACTGGTGCTCCCGGGTGGGTTCGGCACCATGGATGAATTCTTTGAAATGCTTACCTGGAATCAATTGAATATTCATGATAAAAAAATATTTATTCTAAACACATCCGGATTTTATAATAATCTGATTTCATTCCTGCGTACCATGGAAGACGACGGTTTTCTATATTCAAAAATTGTGGACTGTTTAATTATTCTTTCTTCGCCTGATGAATTAGATTTGAAATTGTCCTCAGATATGGAATTTCCTACTAAGAAACATCCTCAAACATTACAGTGAACCAACTTTTATTTAAGATTCTTAATTCAAAAAATAAACAAAAACAGTATGAAACGAATCGTTTTTATTACCGGTGCAACTGCAGGAATTGGAAAAGCATGCGCCGAAATATTTGCTAAAAACGGCGATGATCTCATCATCAACGGAAGGAGAACCGAAAGACTGGAAGTTTTAAAAAATGAGCTTGAAGAAAAGTATAAAATAGCAGTTCTTTCCGCCCCGTTCGACGTCAGCAAAAAAGAAAATGTTATTGAAACTATTAATCATTTTCCTGAAAAATGGAAGTCCATCGATGTGCTGATAAACAGTGCTGGCCTTGCTTTGGGAAAGGACCTTTTTAATGAAGCACCTCTTTCAGATTGGGAGACAATGATCAGCACCAATGTAAATGGACTGATTTATGTAAGCAAGGCAGTGATTCCATTTATGATTAAAAGGAATTCCGGACATATTATCAACCTGGGCTCTACTGCCGGCGACAAAGTCTATGAAAGAGGGAATATTTATTGCGCCTCTAAAACCGCAGTAGCCGCAATAAGTAGCGCGATGAGAATTGATTTATTACCACATCATATAAAAGTAACCAATATAAAACCAGGTGCTGTTGAAACAGAATTTTCTGTCGTAAGATTCAAAGGCGATGAAGATAAAGCAGGAAAAGTCTATGACGGTTTCAAACCGCTAAGTGCTACAGATGTCGCAGATTCCATTTATTATTGTGCGTCCTTATCCTCCAATGTTTGTATCAATGAATTGACTATAACGCCCACAGCACAGGCCGATGGAATTTATATTTATAAAAAATTATCCATTTAAATACAGCAGTATAGTAAACAAACTTTTAGGCGGAATTCATAATTTTCGAACAAAAGGAATTTGAAATATTTACGTCATGCATTTAGTGTGATGAATATATTTGTGACAAAATGATTCCGCTTGCCACTGCCGCATTTAAAGATTCTGCACGCCCGAACCGGGGTATTGTTATTCGAGTTGATGCGACCTTCAGGAGGTCTGACTGTATCCCTTTCGATTCATTTCCAATGAGAATAATCCCCTCAGTAATTTTTGGTAAATCATAAACAGACAACCCTGATAAAGCAGAAGCATACAGATTTATTTTCTTATTTTTCCCGATAAAGAACATCAAATCTGTGTATAAAACATTTACCCGCAAAAGGCTTCCCATCGTAGATTGTACCACTTTTGGATTGTAACAATCTACACTGTTATCGCTACAAACAATATTTTCTATTCCAAACCAATCTGCAATACGAATGATTGTTCCCATGTTACCGGGATCCTGCAAATCATCAAGCATTAAAGAAATTTTATCCGAAAATTCTTTAATTTCTATTGGAGGTTTTTTTTTGAAAACAGCAACAACCTGATTCGGAGTTTTCAAAAGTGAAATGCTTTTCAACCAATGATCATCAGTTTCGAAAATATTATTTGGGTTTAGCTGTTTTATCAAAATTTCATTTTCCGTAAGCCAGCTTTTTTCAGCACAAATAATATTACATACCCCATTTTCTGATAACAAAAATTCCGAAACAATTTTCGGTCCTTCGGCAACAAAAACACCTTCTTCATCCCTGAATTTTTTATGGCTCAAACTTTGAATATATTTGACGATCTTTTTGTTCAACATGGCATTACATTATGAAAGGGATTAACTCCGTAAAAATATCTGTATTTTTTTTTCTTAAAACCATTTTGGTTATCCTATTCTTATCGGGTTGCACCATTGTCCAAAAATATCAAAAAAATGTTCCTTTCGTTTTCAAAAATAATATCAACCTGAAAGCAAATGATGCGAGTAAAGATGAACAGGTTATTATCAAATCTAAATTAAAAACACAAATAGATGATAGCGCGAAAGTAAATGTAAAAGACAAGTTTTTTATTTTTCACTATATCACAAGTCCTTCAGTTTTTGATACCAATGCGGTTGCTGAATCTGCTTTCAACATGAGTTCGTTACTGATGAATTCAGGTTTCTATCATCCTGAAATCACCTATTCATTTGATACGGTTGTTCGTAAAAAATATCAAAAAAGAGTAACCGTTAATTATGACGTAAATACGGGGAAACGCACGATGATAGACACAGTCGCTTATCTTTTTAGACATCCGGAACTGGAAGAATTAGCCTTATCAACAAAAAAGAATTCTTTACTACAGCCCAATACACCTATATCCAAAAGTGGCATACTCAATGAAACAAACCGCTTAGTAAATCTTTATAAAAATAGTGGTTACTATAAATTCACAGCAGACGAAATCAGGGCAACAGCAGACACAACCATTGCATCTTTGACAAGTATTTCAGAAGATCCGTTCGAACAATTACGGTTGCTGGCAGAAGCAAATGAGAAAAGAAAAAAACCTACAATACGGATTGGATTTCAACTTAACAATACATCAGACAGTGGTAATTTGCAAAAATATTATATTCATAATATTTTTGTTTTACCCGATTATCTTCCGGGTGATCAATATACAGACACTTCCTTTCAGGTGCGCGCTTTTGAAAGCTATACCGTAAAATATCATCAAAAGCTTTTTAAATTCTCATTGCTGAACCGCAATCTTTCCATAAAGAAAGACAGTGTTTTCAGGCAGAACGATTATTTCAAAACCATCAATGATCTCTATAAATTAGGTGTATGGGAAACTCCGACCATTGATATCATAGAACAAAAAGACACCAATCTGTTGGACCTTGTTGTAAAATTAGTTCCTGTAAAAAGATACGGTTTCGAAGGAAATATAGAGATGAGTTATTCTGCAAATAATGCTACAAGCAATATCAGCACATCCGCTTCGGGAAATCTTTTAGGGTTGTCCGCAAATTTATCAGTAACCGATAGAAATGTTGCCAGGTCTGCCGTCCGTATGACTAACAGTATCAAAGCAGGCGTGGAATTTAATACGTCGCACAGAAACAGTAGCGGCACTTTCATAAATTCAAACGAACTGAGTTATACCAACACGCTCCTATTTCCCAACTTCATTTTTCCTTTAAGCATTTATAACAAAAGGAAATTAATTACCAATCAATCATTCATCAACACAAATATTTCGCTGATCAACAGGATTGATTTTTTCAATCAACAAATCTTCAATACGAGTTATGGTTTTAATTGGACCAACAATGAAAAACATTTGTGGAGTTTGAAACTCTTCAACTTTGATTACCGTCGATTGTATAATCGCTCAAAAAGTTTTGATAGCACTTTAAATGAAAATCCTTTTTTAAAATATTCATTCAATACTGCGCTG